>WSYA01000051.1 GCA_009773615.1 Gallionellaceae bacterium | reverse complement strand
AGACAGTTTGGTCCCTATCTGCCTTGGGCGTTGGAAATTTGAAGGGACCTGCTCCTAGTACGAGAGGACCGGAGTGGACAGATCTCTGGTGTACCGGTTGTCACGCCAGTGGCATCGCCGGGTAGCTATATCTGGAAGAGATAACCGCTGAAAGCATCTAAGCGGGAAACTCGCCTTGAGATGAGATTTCCCTGGGGGTTCGACCCCCCTGAAGGGTCGTGGAAGACCACCACGTTGATAGGTCGGGTGTGGAAGTCCAGTAATGGATTAAGCTAACCGATACTAATTGCCCGTGAGGCTTGACCCTATAATATTAAGTAGCATGCAAGTGAGTTCTGAACTCGCGTTGCAATCAAAGACCCAACTCTTTACTTCTCCAGTTTAATGTCAGTCGCTGACACGCTTAACCCGCACCAGCGACCGATAACAGTTATGTCTGACGACCATAGCAAGTTGGCCCCACTCCTTCCCATCTCGAACAGGACAGTGAAACGACTCAGCGCCAATGATAGTGTGCATTACGCATGTGAAAGTAGGTCATCGTCAGACTCCTTACAAATAAAAAACCCCGCCAGTTATGGTGGGGTTTTTTATTGCCTGTTATTTAATTTATTGCACGCTTCTCTGTGCGCGCGGCTACTTGTGGCGCGCACGCACATCAGCGCTCCACTGTTTTTGCGCGTTGCGTCAGCTGATACGTAGTCAATGCACGAAAAACTAGCAAGTGTCCAAGCAAGGCAGAACACACCGCCACACCGGGCAACAGAATGAACGGGAAATAGGTCACCCAAACATTCGGTGGGTTCGTATGCAAGACCTGCATGGGATGAGGCATGGACATAATGGCGGTGACAATCACGTTTAACAGCAATACCATTCCGAGAATATTCCAGCCCAGAATCAGCTTGCTGGATACTACTCCCCTGCGCAGCAACACCACCAACAGCAGCGCCAGAATCGCGCTAACGATATCGAAGTTGCGGCCATGGAAAGTCATCTCCATCGGAGCAAGACCCGCTTCCGCCGCCTGATAAATCATCAGTTCCGTCGGCAAACGAAAAGCCTGAAAGCCCACCAGCCAGATCAATGGCAATCCCTCGGCGAGTTTGCGGCCTATCGGCGAAAAAGCGATTACAGTGGTAACGACCATCAGCGTTAAAAACACACGCAAGGCGGGAGGAGGAAAGGAAATAAACTCATGCGACCAGACCTGCTGGCTCACCCCAAAAAGGAACCCGAGCCAGAGCAATATCACCCCCAGACCGATCATGGCTTTGGGCATGTTCCAGCGCGTGCCGCTATCCGGGACAACATAGACCTTGCCCGTGACCAATACCCACCAAACCCCCAATAGCAAGGCTAATAAGACAAATTCAGTTTGAAGCACTGCGGACGGAATAACTGGTAGCGGCATAATCCTCTCCTTTATAATGTTTTTAAATAAAGCGTTTACTATTAAATTGTAATAGTATTCATAAGTCAAGTAAAAAGGATTGCTCAATGGCAAGCAGCAAGCGGTGTTACAAACAGTTTTGCGGCGTGGCCCGCGCGTTGGATGTGCTTGGCGAACGCTGGACGCTATTGATTGCGCGCGATTTGTTGCTGGGCTCATGGCGCTATACAGACCTTATGGCGCGCTTGCCGGGCATTACCACTAACCTGCTGGCCGAACGTCTCAGGGAAATGGAGGCCAACGGTCTGATCCAGAAGTATCAGCAAGCAAGCGTCGGTTCGCCGCATGTGTATGAATTAACCGATTTGGGCCGGAAATTAGAGCCGGTAATTCTATCTCTTGCGACTTTTGGATTGAACCTGATGTCCACTGGACCGAGGGAGGGGGATCAAATAGACATCGGGCGTGCGTTGTTGAGCTTGAAACAACGCTGTCGCGACCAGGGTGTCGGCCTGGTCACGCTGAAATTCGATTCATCCCCGCTGCCGGTTTACTATCAAGTAAAGTATTCCGCCAGCGATGTCGACGTGCGTCACGGCAAGCCATGGCAAAGCGAAGTAGAGATTGGGCTGAGTGTTGCGAATATGATCGCGATTTTGTTCAGGCAGGCCGATGCGGGGTTACTGGAAAAACGCGGTGAAATAATCCAGTCCGGCGACAGGGAGCATTGGCGTGTATTTCTCGAAAATTTCGGCTTCAAATAATCCGGCAAGCACGCTAGGGACAGGTCTTGATTCGTGGCGTTGAATCAACTTGGCTGGATCAAGTTTCGCGCAAATACGCCAATCAGTTTTTTGTAAAGCACAACTCGGAAGTGACAGAACATCACAGGCCAATTCTTGCCTGCATACCATATTAAGATTGACATAAAATTCCTTACATGAAAGAATAATTCGGAATTTAAGATAATTCTCAGGAGGTAATAATGCTTGCGACAGTGACTGACAAGGGACAAGTAACCGTTCCAAAAAACATCCGCGACCAGCTCCACATTGCGAGCGGCAGCAAGCTCGATTTCGAGGTTGAGGAAGACGGTAGCCTACGGGTGCGGGTGTTGGTACGCGGCTCTGATAACCTTTTCGGCTTGCTTCATCGCCCCGGAATTAAGCCACTCAGCATCAAGGAGATGGATGAAGGCATCGTTGCGGCGACGAAAGCGCGCAACCAGCGTGCGCGCAAATGATTGCGCTTGATGCCAATGTCTTGGTGCGGCTTGTCACCCGCGACAACGAGGCACAGGCGCAACGCGCCAAGGCAGTATTCGACGCTCACGGGGAAGAACATGGGGGATTGTTCGTATCCGACATCGTGCTGGTCGAGTTGTGTTGGACGCTATCGCGCAGCTACGAACTGGAACGTGCCGACATCGCGCGCACCGTGCGCGCCCTGCTCGACAACAGCAGCATCGCATTTGAATCGCAGCTTGTTGTACGCAACGCACTGACCAGTTTTGAAACCTCTGCTGCGGATTTCCCGGATTGCCTGATCGCAGCCAAAGCTAGCCATGCTGGTTGCAGTCGCACGCTTACCTTCGACCAGCGTATGAAGTCGTTGCCCGATGTTCAGCTTCTTTGACGAGATTGTGATGCCAGCAAAGCCTAGGCGGGGCAAACATAGTCAAAATCGGTCTCGTAGACTCATTATTCAATACAAATAATGAGCTGTAACTTCTGATTCATATATTCAGTGAGTTCAATGTGCTAGAATGCGCGCCCTTTGAATCTATGCAGGTAGTAAATCATGTCACGCGCAATCCGTAATATCGCCATCATCGCTCACGTTGACCACGGTAAAACCACCATGGTGGACAAGCTACTTTCCCAGACTCAAACTTTCGCCTCGCACCAGCATGTTGCCGAGCGCGTGATGGACAACAATGATTTGGAAAAAGAGCGCGGCATTACGATTTTGGCGAAGAACTGCGCGGTGGAGTACGAAGGCGTACATATCAATATTGTGGACACACCGGGGCACGCCGACTTCGGCGGCGAAGTGGAGCGCGTGTTGTCGATGGTGGACGGTGTGTTGCTGCTGGTGGATGCGGTGGAAGGTCCGATGCCGCAAACTCGTTTCGTGACGCGTAAAGCATTGGCGCTCGGTTTGCGCCCCATTGTTGTTATCAACAAAGTAGACAGACCCGGCGCACGTCCTGACTGGGTGGTCGATCAGACTTTCGATTTGTTCGATAAGCTCGGTGCCTCCGATGAACAACTGGACTTCCCCGTTGTGTATGCCTCAGCATTGAATGGTTATGCCACGCTGGATTTGACCAAGCCAAGCCCGGATATGCGTCCGTTGTTTGATACGGTTCTTAAGCATGTTCACGAGCCAGTAGGTGACAGCGAAGCTCCGCTGCAATTGCAAATTGCTGCGCTGGATTATTCCAGCTTTGTAGGCCGCATCGGTGTAGGTCGCGTAACACGTGGTCGCATCAAGCCGGGTCAGGAAGTCATGGTTATGGCCGGCGACAAACAAATGAAAAAAGGCCGTATCAATCAGGTCTTGGGTTTCCGAGGTGTTGACCGCGTGCTGTTGGATGAAGCTTCGGTCGGTGACATTGTTCTGGTTAACGGTATCGAAGAAATCGGTATTGGTGTCACGCTGGCCGATGTGAACCAGCCTGAAGGTTTGCCGATGCCCAAGGTGGATGAACCCACCCTGTCGATGAACTTCCAAGTAAATACCTCGCCGTTGGTCGGACAAGAAGGCAAGCTGATCACCAGCCGCCAGATACGTGATCGTTTGACAAAAGAATTGCTGGTCAACGTTGCTTTGCGCGTGGAAGATACAGAAGACGCAGACTCCTTGCTGGTGTCTGGTCGCGGCGAATTGCACCTGACCATTTTGCTGGAAACAATGCGTCGCGAAGGTTTTGAATTGGCCGTTTCCAAGCCGCGCGTGGTATACCGCGAAATCAACGGCGAAAAGTGCGAGCCTTATGAAATGCTCACCGTGGATGTGGAAGATGGGCACCAAGGCGCAGTCATGGAGGAACTGGGTCGCCGTCGCGGTGACTTGCAAGACATGCAGTCGGACGGCAAAGGCCGCGTACGTTTGGAATATCGTATTCCTGCCCGCGCGCTGATTGGTTTCCAAGGCGAGTTCCTGACCATGACTCGCGGTTCCGGTTTGATCTCCCACGTGTTTGATGACTACGGCCCGATCAAGCCCGATATGCCTGGTCGCCATAACGGCGTGTTGATCTCGCAGGATAACGGTGAGGCGGTGGCTTACGCATTGTGGAAACTGGAAGACCGTGGTCGCATGATCGTCGCTCCCGGCGACAAAGTGTACGAAGGTATGATCATCGGTATCCACAGCCGCGACAACGATCTGGTGGTGAACCCGATCAAGGGCAAGCAGCTGACCAACGTGCGTGCGTCCGGTACCGATGAAGCGGTGCGTTTGACTACGCCGATCAGGCTGACATTGGAAGGTGCCGTGGAGTTTATCGACGATGATGAATTGGTGGAAATTACGCCATTATCCATCCGTGTACGTAAGCGTTACCTCACCGAGAACGAGCGCAAGCGTAATCGTAGCGGGAAATAAATTGCTGCACAGTAATAAAACAAAAGGGCGCGAAAGCGCCTTTTTGTATTTGAGGAGAAATGATTTACAGCTTGGAGAAGTTTCTTAGCGCTTCACTGTCGATTACTTCGATTTGCTCCCGCCCCAGCTTCACCCACCCCTGTTCGGCAAAGTTTTTCAACAGGCGACTGACAATTTCGCGCACGCTACCCAGCTCATCGGCGAGTGCTTGGTGTGTGATGTGAATAGGATTGGGTTTCGCAATGAGCAGCGTCGCGAGGCGTTGGTCAAGCTTTTGAAAGGCGACTGCGGTGACCAATTGCATCAAATCCGTCAGACGCTCGGAGAACAATCCGAAAATATAATCGCGGAACGGGGGGTAGGCTTCCAGCAACGCCCTGAATGCGCTGGCGGGCAGTATTACCATATCTGCATCCGTTTCGACGATGCCACGGGCGTGGTAAGGCGTGTGCCCTAACAAGCAACTGCTGGTGAGGATGCAGCTTTCGCCGCTGGCGACGCGGTAGAGTTGCAACTCACGTCCATTCGCTGCTGTTTTGATAACGCGGATACAGCCGGAAACAATCAGCGGAAAACCCTGGCAGGGCTGGTTCTCATCGAACACGATGGTGCCCGCCGGAAGCTGCATGTTGTGCGCCTGATTTAATAGCGACGCAAGCTCAGTTGTCGGCACATCCCGCAGCATGGGATAGTTTTCTAGCAACCGTGCCTGAGTCGTGCTATTCAGCATGCTTAATCAGGATTCCGGACGCATTTGCGGGAACAAAATAACATCGCGGATGCTGGCGCTATCGGTCAGCAGCATAACCAAGCGGTCGATACCGATGCCTTCGCCCGCCGTCGGTGGCAGGCCGTATTCGAGTGCGCGAATGTAGTCGCTGTCTTTAAACATCGCCTCTTCGTCGCCCGCTTCTTTTGCCGCCACCTGCTCGTCGAAGCGCGCTTCCTGATCTTCCGGGTCGTTCAACTCGGAGAAGCCGTTGGCGATCTCGCGCCCAACGATGAACAACTCGAAGCGTTCGGTGATCTCCGGGCGCGCATCGCTGCGACGCGCGAGGGGGGAGGCTTCTGCGGGGTAGTCGACGATGAACGTGGGTTCGAATAATTGCGTTTCCGCGAGCTCTTCAAACAAATACAGTTGCAAGCTGCCGAGCGCGGCATTGGCTTTGTATTTCGCCTTCAAATCTTGCAGCTCATTGATGAGGAAGTCGCGGTCGTTCAGTTGCGTATCGGTGAATTGCGGATGATATTTTTGAATGGCCTGCGTCATGGTCAAGCGATGGAACGGCTTGGACAAATCCAGTTCGCGGCCTTGATAGGTAAGTACCGTCGTGCCCAACACCTTGCGCGCCACCTCAGAAAATAACTTCTCGGTGAAGTCCATCAGATACTTGTAATCGCGATAGGCCTCATAGAATTCGATCATGGTGAATTCGGGATTGTGTCGCGTTGACAAACCCTCGTTGCGGAAATTACGGTTGATCTCGAACACCTTCTCGAAACCGCCCACCACCAAGCGCTTCAAATACAGCTCCGGCGCGATACGCATATACATCTGCATGTCCAGCGCATTGTGATGTGTGATGAACGGCTTGGCCGATGCGCCGCCGGGAATGGGATGCAGCATCGGCGTTTCAACTTCAAGATAATCGTGGCGCGCAAAAAATTCGCGAATAGCTTGAACGGTTTTGCTGCGGATCGCAAACACGCGGCGCGTCTCCTCATTGGTGATGAGGTCGACGTAACGCTGGCGGTATTTCTGTTCCTGATCGGTGAGGCCGTGGAATTTCTCCGGCAGCGGACGCAGCGCCTTGGTGAGCAGGCGCACTTGCGTCACGCGGACGGAAAGTTCGCCTGTTTTGGTTTTGAACAGCTCGCCCGTCGCGCCGAGAATGTCGCCCAAGTCGTAATGCTTGAACGCATCGTGAGCCGCTTCGCCCGTATCCCCGTTGCTGATGAATAGCTGGATGCGCCCGCTCATATCCTGCAGTGTGGCGAAGCTGGCCTTGCCCATCACGCGTTTCAGCATCATGCGTCCGGCTACCGCAACCTTGATATGTTCGCCTTCCAGTATTTCCTTGTCATGCTCGCCGAATGCTTTATGCAGATCGGCAGCTAGATTCGTGCGCTCGAAATCGTTGGGGAACGCGATGCCATTTTTGCGTATCTCGTGCAGCTTGGCACGGCGCTCGGTGATGATCTGGTTTTCGTCTTGAGGTGGTATGGCTGTAGATTCCGTGGTCATTTCATTATCCAAATACAAAAAATTCGATTGTGCTTTCGTGGGAGAGGCCTTCCGGCCACGATGGGCCTGATCGCGACCATGAGGTTGCTCCCGTTCCGAAAGCAGGAATTGGGCTGCGAATTATACTATCAGTCAGGCACGAATTATCTTGTCATGCGTCTTTGCGCGCCAAGGTGGCCGGGTCGAAATCCACCAGTCTGAGCGGCACGCCATTGGAAGGCGCGGTTACTATTGTTGCTGGTTGCTGTGCAGATAACCTGTTGAGCACAAACTCCCTCGGGAATTCCAGCTTGCCGTTGATGCTCACTATATTGTCGGCCAGTCGAGCGTTAATCTCCGCCAGTGACTTGTCGCGATCCATCAACCAGAGTTCAGCGAGCCAGGCGTAATCCTTCAGGTTGGCTTGCAGGCTCAGGCGATTGGGGTAGGGCGTGGTGGCGGTGATGGTCAACGGCAGCATCGCATCGCACTCGCGCCGCGCCAGATCAGGCGGCACGCCGATGGTGAGCAACTGCATGAACAGAATTGACCATAAGACGTAAAATGGGTGTCCTTGATATGGGAAGGGTAATCGGATGCGAGTCACCGCCACTCAAATTGCAGATTGGGCTGCCACTAAGATGGCTCAAGCCGATCTTCCACGCTTGGTTCGGCGTTTATGTTTCGACGCTGGTACAACCCGCCAGATTGCTTTTCCAGCAGGTGATTCAACTTATTCTCCTGGGTGGGATGGTGTTCTCTACAGCGAGCAAGGTAATGCTTGGGTTCCAGCAGGTGCATCCTGTTGGGAAATGGGCTGTGACAAAGGAATAACTAGTAAGGCTAATAGTGACTACCGAAAGCGGACTGAGCAAACTACGGAAGCAGAGCGCCTGACCGCGACTTTTGTGTTCGTCACTCCCAGACGTTGGAGCACTAAATCCAAATGGCTTGCCGGGCATCGCGCGAAAGCGGAATGGGGCAATGTCTTGGCTTTCGATGCCGAAGATTTGGAACAATGGCTGGAGCAAACCCCGGCTGTCGCCCTGCAATTTGCGGAAGAGCTAGGGCTCAGTGGCTGGGGAGTTGAAAGCCCTGTGCGTTACTGGCAGCTATGGGCTCAGCAATGCTCGCCTAGGATTACACCGGAGGCTTTTTTCATTGACCGAACTCAGACACGTGAGCGTTTAATTGAAAAAATAAACGAGTGTTTGCGCCAGAACAAACAACATACTCTCGCAGTCAGTGCCGACAGCTTGGAGGAAGCCACAGCTTTTGTGGTTGCCGTCTTGAATGGATGCCCGGAGCTTGTGAGTTCAGCGCTGGTAGTGATTTCCCCGGAGGGCTGGCGTTTCGTGGAAACGAACCGTCAATTGCGCATCGCCATTGCCGCGCGCACCGAAATCGCGGTCACACCAACTCTACGCGATGGTCTGCTCGTCATTGTTCCCCACGCCGTCGGAGATGTTTCCGGAAAGCCGCAAGGCGATGAGATCGTTTTAGAGCGGCCAAAAATTTACGACTTTGAGAAAGCGTTAGTTTCCATCGGCATGGAGGAATCCGATGCGAATCGGTATGCGCTTGCTACCGGGCGCTCATGGTCTGTTTTGCGCCGTCAACGCGCTATCAATCCCGCGATTCGCCGCCCCGCATGGCTAGCAGCGCCCGAAGCAACAAGCCTTGCGACACTGTGCCTGCTTGGGGCATGGTCAGAAAACAAGGAGGCGGATCGCCTGCTGGTCAGTCAATTGGCCGACAAACCCTATGAGGAAATCGAACGCGATTTGCGCGAGCTATCACAACTGGACGACTCACCGGTCTTGAAAATTGGCTCGGTATGGAAGGCAAAATCCCCATTGGAGTTACTTGATCTATTTGGTGGACGCATCACACGTGACCAACTGGACAGGTTTTTTCGCATTGCTCAAGAAATTCTCTCAGCTCCCGATCCACAACTGGAGTTACCAAGCAGTGAAAGATATGCGGCTCAGGTACACGGTAAGATCAGGTCATATTCCGATTTGCTGATTGAGTCTCTCTGCGACGCACTAATCAAGCTGGCAGTTCGTGGGACTGAACAATCAAGCCTTCAAGCTTTACAGGTTGAACAGCGCGTGAGTTTGCTGATTCGCGATCTACTGGAAGCCGCAGATGGGGAGCGCTGGCTTTCGCTTGCATCATGTTTACCTGCCTTGGCAGAAGCTGCACCAGATTCTTTTCTTAGGGCAATAGAAAAGAGCTTGATGACACCTGATGCTCCGGTGACAAGATTGATAACCGAGACTGATGCATCCGGTTCTCTCAGTGGACGATGTTGGCACTCTGGACTGCTATGGGCGCTGGAGACATTGGCTTGGAGACCCAAGTGGCTAGCTCGCGTGGCGCTGGTGCTGGCTCATCTATGCCATGTTCCAATAAAGGGAAATTGGGGCAACTCACCGAATAATTCTTTGTTTGGTTTATTTCGCACTTGGCTACCGCAGACAGCGGCTGATGTTCAACAACGGATAAAGGTTCTCGACCTTTTGATTGCAAGAGAGCCAGAAGTGGCTTTTAGCATACTCGAAGGGCTTGTTCGCAATGGGCCGCAGATGGCTACTCTAGCTGCTAGGCCAAAATGGGGGGACGACGATGCGGGTGCTGGTCGTGCAGTCACACATGAAGAGTATTGGCAGATGCATCAAGCTGCCATAGAGCGATTGATTCAATGCAGTACCGGCGATGCACAACATATTGCCAAGCTGTTTGAGCATACCGATTTGCGCGACGGGCAAGAACTCTCCAAGGTGTTGGCCTTGGTGGAGCCGTTCACCCAGACATCTGCCGCCGACGTGGATAGGGAAGCCATCCGCGCCAGCCTGCGAAGGAAAATTCATTGGCATCGTAATTACGACGAAACACAGAGCGCAGACTTAGATGAGCTGTTGAGTGCTATTGAATCACTGTATGACCGATTGGAACCTGTTGATTTGCTACTCCGTCATCGCTGGCTATTTGCGAACCACTGGCCAGACTTGCCTGTCAGGACGCGAGACGAGGACATCGGCGCAAGAGGCGGACTACAGATGGCTTCAAGAAATTCCGCATTGATCGAAATATTTCAAGTGCTCGGCATGGATGGCATTGAGCGCTTAATACGGGAATGCCGCGATGCAGGTGTAGTTGGGGCAGCCTTGGCGGCTACAGAATGTGGCAAGGTCAAATGGGCAAAGTGGATTGCCGAAATGGGCAATGAATTTACCCCTAGCGAGCCGATTACTTTTTGCATTTCTGGTTTGTTGTGTTGGCTGCAACAGGCCAACTCTACTATGTTAATCAGAGAAGTATTAGCGCAAGCCGACACTCGAATGTGGAGTGCTGAAAGACGCGCCCGTTTTCTCGTGCTGGCGCGATCAGAGCAGGCAAGCTGGGAGCAAGCTACCGCCTGTGGTGACGAGACTGAACAAGCCTATTGGTCTATGGTCAATCCCGGACACTTGCGCAGTGAGGATTCCAATATAGATTTTGTGTTGCGCAAATTACTCGGAGCAAAGCGCCCGAGAACTGCTTTGCGTTGCTGCCAGTATGATTTGAAGCAGGTGGATGCCAAACTGCTTTTTGAGATGTTGCAGCGGTTCATGCAGGGAGAAGAGCCGCAAGGAATGTTGCTGGATTCATGGCATCTGGGCGAGATGCTGACGCACTTGGAAAAATCCGGGGAAATTGAAAAGTCAGCGCTTATCCAGCTTGAGTTCGGCTTGTTTCCCGCGCTCAGATATGGGCAAGAGTCCTGTGCTGCCTTGTTATACGATTCCATCATGACTGAGCCCGCACTCTTTGCCGAGTTGATACGCATTCTCTACAAACCTGAGCACAGTGAGTGGGAGGAACCAGTTACCGATGCACACAGGGATGCTGCTGGCACCGCATGGAGCATCTTGCATGGCTGCGCGCGCCAGCCGGGAACAGGTGGCGACGGGACTGTAGATCACGATGCATTTAAGCAGTTTATCAACGATGCGCGGGAGCTTTGCCGCCAAGCCGACCGGCTCGATATGTGCGACCAGACTTTAGGACAGGTACTCGCCCATGCGCCTTCGGATGAAAATGGGCTATGGCCTTTTGCACCGGCACGAGAAGTGTTAGAGCCGATTGAAATGGAGGAAATGCGTAAGGGTTTCCATGTTGGAGCGCGAAACAAACGAGGAGTCACGAGTCGAGGTATGTGGGATGGTGGTGGACAGGAACGTGATCTTGCAGCGCACTACCGCAGCCATGCAGAGAAGCTGCACCTCACCCAACCAAATGTAGCCGATCTACTGGATAAAATTGCGCGAAGCTATGAGCACGATGGAAAGCGTGAGGATACTGAGGCGAATCTTCGTAAAGAGGGGTATTGATAGGCTTCACTCGCCCCCTTCCTGCACCACCACATGCGCCCGCTCAATCTCGCTGTGAAAACTCGCCGGTATCCGCGCCCAATCCATCACGTCCACGCGGATCGGCAAATTGCTTTCGGTGAAGGCTTCCTTGAGGTCGGATAACGCAGGAGTTTTTTCTTGCAGGTTTTGCGGGTTGCGCAGGACGAGGTCGAGGTCGCTGGCTTCGTGGCCGTCGCCAGTGACGCGGCTGCCGTAGGCCCAGACTTCCGTGTGCGGGACATGGGCGCGCAGCAGTGTTTGAACTTGCTCCAGATATTTTTGAGGCAAGTCGAGCGTGATGGTTTGTGCGGGCATGGTGACGTTATTCTTTATCGCTGAATCGGGTGCGCAGGGCGGCTTCCAGTGTTTTTGCATCCGCGACAAAGCCGGGCAGGAGCGCCAGCGTTTCTTTGGCGAAACCTTCGCCGTAGTCGTGGGCTGTGTCGTTGCGGTTGTCGCGGTAGGCGAACCAGCGCTCGACTTCTTTCACGGACATCAGGCCGTGGGTGGCGGCGAGGCGCAGCAAATCTTTCACAGGTGTGGAGTCGAGTTTTTTGCCGCCGTGGCCGTAGTCTTTGAGCGCGCGCTTGATGAGCTTGAAGGCTGTCTCTTGGGCAAGTTCGTAGCCCTTGACGATGGCGTTGCGGAAGACTTCCTGGTCTATGCTGTCCGGCTCGGCTTTTTGATAAAACGCAAGAGAGGATTCGAGCGTGCCGATGCAGCGTTTGAGGTGGTCGGTGTTGAGTAACATGTTTCCTCCTGTGGCATGGCTCAGGGCGCAAGATTTTTGCAAATGCTAGCGGTTTACGCTACGGCGTGCCAGCTTAATACCCATCAGGCCGTTCACCCTGAGCTTGTCGAAGGGTATGTGGTTCGACAGGCTCATCACGAACGGTTTAGTGAGTTGCGTAGAGCTACACCCCTTGCTTTAAACTGGCCGAAATAAAATCGTCGAGGTCGCCGTCCAGCACGCCCTGCGTGTTGCCTACTTCATGGTTGGTGCGCAGATCTTTGATGCGCGATTGATCCAGCACGTAAGAGCGTATCTGGTGCCCCCAGCCGATGTCAGTCTTGCCGTCTTCCATCGCTTGTTTTTCGGCGTTGCGCTTGCGCAGCTCGGCTTCGTACATGCGCGACTTCAGCATCGCCATTGCCTCGGCGCGGTTGCGGTGCTGCGAACGGTCGCTCTGGCACTGCACGACAATGCCGGTCGGTATGTGCGTGATACGCACCGCCGAATCGGTCTTGTTGATGTGCTGCCCGCCCGCGCCGCTTGCGCGGTAGGTGTCGGTGCGCAGGTCGGCGGGGTTGATCTCCACCTCGATGGTCTCGTCCACTTCGGGGTAGATGAATACGCTGGAGAACGAAGTGTGGCGGCGGTTGCCGGAATCGAACGGCGACTTGCGCACGAGGCGATGCACGCCGGTCTCGGTGCGCAGATGGCCGAAAGCGTATTCGCCGCTCACCTTGATGGACGCGCCTTTGATGCCGGCGACTTCACCATCAGACTGTTCCAGAATTTCTGTTTGAAAACCCTTGCGCTCGCAGTAACGCAGATACATGCGCAACAGCATAGAGGCCCAGTCCTGCGCTTCGGTACCGCCGCTGCCTGCCTGAATTTCGATGAAGCAATTGTTCGCGTCCATGTTGCCGGAGAACATGCGGCGGAATTCCATGTCGGCGACCAATTTTTCGGTCTGCTCGATATCTGCGGCGATGCCGTGCAGACTGTCGTCGTCATTCTCTGCCAGCGCCATTTCCATCAGTTCGCCCGCATCGCTGAGCGACTGTTCGACATTTTGCAAATTGAGCACGACGCCTTCCAGCATTTTGCGTTCGCGGCCTAACTCCTGCGAGCGCTTGCTGTCCTGCCAGATGGCGGGATCTTCGGCGAGGACGACGACTTCGGCTAAACGTTCCTGCTTGCCGTCGTAGTCAAAGATACCTCCGTAGTTCGATGTTGCGGGTACTGAGGCCTTGAATTTTATTCTTGATGGCGTTGAGCTGTTCGGCTTCCATGATATTTACGGCAGTTTCTAAAGGCCGCAATTATACATGGTCAAATAGGACGGGGCAGGGGGTTGATTGGGTTCCTGTCGGGGTACGTCAGGCAGGTTGCCAGTGGCGCAAGATGAGCTGCAAGCTGCCGCTGCCGTTGTATTCGTTGACGCTCAGGCTATACGCCGCATGGATACGCTCGGGCATTGGCTCGGTCGAGAAAAAATGCATGGCTTCAAAGTTGGCAGAGGCCGCAGCGAGTTTAAGCTTGAGATGCTTCTCGCCGATCACGCGTTGCATTTGCACGCGGAAGTCGCCTTGGAATAGCGGCTCCGGGAAACCCTGTCCCCATACTTGCTGTTCCAGCGTGCGCGCGATGTCGATAGAAAAATCGCCGGGCACCAGCTCGCCATCGGTCTCTATCACCTTCACCAGATCAGCCGGAGTCAGCAGAGTTTGCACGATGTTTTCAAAGGCACGTTGGAATTCGTCGAAATGCTCTTCGCGCAGGGTTACGCCTGCCGCCATGGCGTGACCGCCAAATTTTTGCAGCAAGTGCGGATGACGTTTGGAGACGAGGTCGAGCGCGTCGCGCAAATGCAATCCGCTGATGCTGCGTCCCGAGCCTTTTAGTTCGCCGTCTTTACCACGGGCGAAAGCGATCACCGGGCGATGAAAACGGTCTTTCAAACGCGAAGCGAGAATGCCGATCACCCCCTGATGCCAGCCCTCATCGAAAAGCGCGAGGCTGTAGCCGTCTTCCGGGGTGATGTGTTCCAGCGCGGCGAGCGCGGCCTCCTGCATGTCAGCCTCGATGCTGCGCCGCTCCTGATTTAACGTATCCAATTTGGCCGCGATCTCAGCGGCCTCAACCGCATCATCGGTCAACAGGCAACGGATACCCAAGCCCATGTCTTCTAGGCGTCCCGCCGCGTTGAGGCGCGGGCCTACGATGAAACCGAGCTCGTAGGCGGATGCTTTTGCAGCTTGTTTCTTGGCGATCCTGAGTAGCGCACCGATGCCGCAACACGCACGCTCGGCGCGGATGCGTTGCAAGCCTTGCTGGACCAGAATACGGTTGTTTTCATCCAGCCTGACTACATCAGCCACCGTGCCGAGCGCTACAAGATCGAGCAGGTTGCCGAAATTCGGTTCCGCGTGAGTGGCAAAGGCGCCGCGTTCGCGCATCTCCGCGCGCAACGCCAGCAACACATAAAACATCACGCCGACGCCCGCCAGATGTTTGCTGGAAAATGGGCAGCCGGGCTGGTTGGGATTCACGATGCACAGTGCATCCGGCAAGGTGTCGCCGGGCAAGTGATGGTCCGTTACCAGCACTTGCATCCCCAAACGATTTGCCTCCGCCACACCTTCCACGCTGGCAATGCCGTTGTCCACAGTGAGCAGGATGTCCGGCGCGCTTTCTGCGGCGAGGCGCACGATCTCCGGCGTCAGCCCGTAGCCGTATTCAAAACGGTTGGGAACGATAAAATCCACTTTTGCGCCAAGCGTACTCAATCCGCGCATGGCGACGGCGCAGGCCGTCGCGCCATCCGCATCGTAGTCGGCCACGATCAGGATTTTCTGCTTGGCCAGAATCGCATCGGCCAGCAAACGCGCCATTTCCTGTGCGTTCTTTAGTTGCGTGAACGGCAGCAGCCGATTGAGCCCCGTGTCCAATTGCATCGGGCTTTCGATGCTGCGCGCCGCGAAAATGCGCGCCAGCAAAGGCGTAAAGCCGGAGGTGATAAGTCGCTGCTGCGTGTCGGCGGAAAAAGTGCGGTGTACGAGTTGGGTCATGCGTGCGATAGCGGGAGCATAAGAGTCGTGCGAGTTTATCAGAGGCGGATATTTATTGTTGCCGGGGAGAGCTGGGGCTCGCAATTTACTGCATGGGAGTTGAAGATGAGAAAAATTGCTGTATTGTTATGGCAAACGTCATCAGCGGATTTATTTCGTCGACTTACCCGGCATGGTTTCGGATCATTGGCCAAAGTAAAATCGAGACGCGCGGCGCTGAATTCTTAAGTTGTCGGTATTCGTCAATCTATCGTTGAGTTTATTAGGGGTTCCCGTATGCGCAAATTAATGTCTGCTCTGCTGTCTGCTGCTTTGTTGTTGAGTGGTTATGCTGTCGGCGACGCGCTGGCTGTGGCGGCACCGCAAGCCAAAACAAGCAAGGCGAAAAAGTGCTTATTTCCGAAGTCCAAAAAGCGCGCACCAGCTTGGGTCTGTAATGTACAAGCTGGAGGCTTGGCGGTGGCCGCAGTGGGATATGCCGCCAAGTCAAAGGCGGGGCTTGCGCACATGGAACAGATGGCCTCCGCCGATGCGCGTGCGCAGCTTGCCCGGAGTTTGCGCGGGACGGGGCAGAAAAACAGTGCGTCCGGTACGGATGCAGCAAACGGGGAGGTTGCTAGTAGCAGCGAAGAAACTTTGACGGGTTCAAAGATAGTCAAACGCGCCTACGCGCCAGATGGCGCGCTATATGTCTTGATGGGACTTAACGAAATAGAAGCGCAGAAATTGCGCGAGGCCAGCCATGCAAATGGATTGGAGCAGAAGAACAAGGAGTAATTTTGCCGCATAGCTGCCATTCATCATGGGCAGCAAGGTGGACACGACGGTCATTCAAAAAACACTCTTCGAGGGTGTAAGAAGTTTTGTGTAAACGGTCATTAGGCAGGAAACTGCCATACCTTCAAAGAGGAGCGAACATGACCGTAGCAAAGAAAGCAGCAATG
>WSYA01000050.1 GCA_009773615.1 Gallionellaceae bacterium | reverse complement strand
GCGCAAACCCAAGCCGTTGATGCAACGCCCGCATTGAACGCGCTGGACATGCAGGCGGCGTTTCAGCAGGATGCGCAGCCGATGCAGTTGGCTGCGCTTTCCGGGCAGGAGATGAAGGCGACGGAAGGGGCGTGGGGTTGGGCATCTGCAGTTATTTCGGTAGCTTCAGTTGTAAACAACTATTGGGGAAGGACTTCAGGTTCGTCGCATGACCGGGCAGTGTCCGCAGGTATCCATAAAGCCCTCACTGCTGCTTCAGTTGTTAAGGCATTTTGGTAATGGTGCGCTTTAATAGTATTGCCAAGAGTTGTTTCTTAGTAGAGTTTTACTAGGTATCGATTGCACTTATAGAGTTGCCGAGTGTTACTAGGCGTAAATCCTTGTGGCACTCGGTTTGGGGGGAACAATGGCATGATGAAGGATAAGAAATTAATCATTATTAGTTTATTCCTAGCTGCATTCGTTTTGAACTGCTCGTCGAGCTATGCCCAAGTAGATGACGGTACAGTGTTTTTCTCGGTAAGGGGTGAGAAAAAAGATAGAATCGTAGGCTGTTCGGGTAGTTGTAGCGCAGATATCAGCGGGACGATAGAGCTCGGATTTACTGGGGAAGACGATAGTTCAGGGTCAGATACATTTATTTTCAGACTCTCGCCAAGTCTGGCTTATTCAAGACGTCAATTTAATACCAATGGTATCGCTTTATCAGTGGTTGAAAAAGGTGTCAGTCTTCATGCGGAAGTGGTTCTGCAGTCATATCCAAGATTCGTTTTTGACGCAAGAATAGAGCCAGCTTGGAAAACTGTTAGCAGCTTGAACATGCCCGACCGCACTGTCTTTTCTGCGGATAGCGGAATTGATTTTCTCTATCAAGTGAATCCCGGTTTATATGCCTTCACTGGTTGGTCAATTCGCACAATCGCGCCAGCGAATCAACCCGATTTTGGATATTTCACTGTGGATTTAGGTTTACGGTGGTATCTCTTCTGAGCCGGAATAGGGTGTAACCGTTACTGCGCCGGATGAAATGGATTCCGTAGCGACGAACGCACCACGCTCAGCATCGACAGCAAATACAGTCGGGCGGCGGCGGATCAGATATAGGGATGACATGGACGTACAAGCTGGGCGAACTGCCGCAGCGCAAACGCCCCGGCAAAACCGTCACCCCGTAAGAACTCAAACTTGTCAGCTAGAACCGGACTGGCAGGCAAGGTGTTGAGGTGTAGTGTTAGAGTAATTTAATTTTCTCGAAAGGAATAAAAATGAAATGCATGAAAAAGCAATTATTGTCTTTAGTCATCGTAGCCGCCTTTGCCAGCAATGCGTATGCCGCTGACGTGCAAGATGCCGCACTCTTGCCGGGCATCGTGGCCTCAGCGCAAACCCGCAAACCCAAGCCGTTGATGCAACGCCCGCATTGAACGCGCTGGACATGCAGGCGGCGTTTCAGCAGGATACGCAGCCGATGCAGTTGGCTGCGCTTTCCGGGCAGGAGATGAAGGCGACGGAAGGGGCGTGGGGGTGGGCCGCAGTCTTTGCGGTTGCACGCGTCGTGAATTGGTATTGGGGCCGTACATCAGGGTCGGCGCATGACCGGGCAGTGTCAAAAAACCTAGGTGTGTTCCTTTCTTTAGGCTAGGCAATTGGTAATGTTTTAAGTTAACCGTTTTCTGGTAATTCTTGCAGCAAATAAGTGGGTAAATCACCGCTGTAATCCGTCCAGATTCAATCTGGACGGAACATAGCGACTAAAGCACCCCGCCCCAAGGGGCGCGGAATTTACCCGAAGAGATTAAAAATGGATGGGGGATTACAAAATGAAATTTACCAAATCAATATTCCTGGCTTTCTGGTTTTTTGTATTCGCTTTAGGAATGTCTGCTAGCGATGCTTTAGAAAATGTTAATCGAGCATTTCTCTATGGGGAAGTTGGATCCAGTACAGGGTTTGAAAAATGTCCCGGCACTTGTAGTAGCAGCAATCCCGGCCGAGCAGTGGGGATAGGATACCTTTTTGAGTTCATGCCTGTCTTTGGTTTTGAACCGCTGGTAGGCTCTATCAACTTAGAGTATTGGCGCGCCCAATATGTCATCAACGGAAATGCACTTGATGTAACGAGGAAAGAAATAAATTTGGGCTGGGACATTAATTTCGATGAGCAGCGCAGATATGTTTTGTCAATTGGGCCTGGGATAGGCTGGGTGACTGTTAACGGGCCAGGCTCACTAAGCCATACCTCTTTTAACCCCAGTGGCATGGGCAAATTCATCTATCAAGTGAGTCCTTCGCTCGCTTTAACGCTTAACTATTACCGTGATTATATTTTCTCGGCCAACCAGCCCGATTTTACTGTTAATGGTGTTGGTATCGGGCTTAGGTGGTATCTATAAATGTCGCGACGGTCATTGATATTAAAGCTCAAGATGCAAGAATGAAAACCTCAAAATTATTCTTCATTAGTTGCTTGGCAGCTACATTCGCGCTGATATGCTCGACCAGTTGTGCTCAGGAACATGGCAGATCATTTTTTGTTATGGGTGAGCTTGGGACTAGCACCGGACTTGATAACTGTTTCGGCACTTGCAGCGCCGATTTCAGCAGAACTTTAGGAGTCGGATATGGCTTTGACTTTATGCCAGTTTTTAGTTCTGAATCCAAGCAGGGTGCTGTTAGCTTTGAGTATGCGCGTTATCAATCCAACATAAATGGAAATGCAATATACGCCCGGCGGGCAGCGTTACTTTGCCAGCTCTATTGAGGATTTTTCTGATGAATATACTTTACCGGATTTATCTGTCAGTGTGGTCGATGGCATTTGCTACCATGTTGTGTTTACCGCAATGGGCACAAGCAGCTGTGGCATATGCTGGAGATACGGAATTACGGGTTTATGAATTTCCCGTGCTTGACCTTCCATACAACGGCAATGCGTTTCCCAGCATGCGTCAATCTATGCAAATGAGTAATGATTTTCACTATTTGTTGCATAACGCCTGGCTGGACTTGGTTTCGGATCAGAGTGTGAACGACCCTGACGATTGGCTCAGCCAAAATTTGCCGATATTTATTTTTGATGCGGTTTGGGGGGTGATGCCGTTGGGGCAAGGGTGGATGCATGAGGAGTGGCACAGGGCTGTGCTTGGACGGCGCGGCATAAACAGCCATAACGGCATTTACGATTTCAATTCTTTCAAGTCTTCCACGCCTTCAGATCTCGTTTATGTCGACCACGTGCGCGACGAGGATTTGATTGCACTCAAGCTGAATCATCCAGATGAAATGGTGCGCCTGCACTCCGCCGGATTTGAATCGCAATATGAGCAGAACCTCGAATTCGAAAAGCAGGGGTTTTTTAACGATCATTTCCCGGCGATGGGTGGGGCGATTTTGCTGAATTATGCGAACAACATTTACTACATGGATATGTGCGCATCAAGTGCGGCGAGTAATACGCAAACAGATAATGCCAATCGGCTAGATGGCGCGAATGTCTCCGCGCGGGATTTCACCGGGCTCGATTGCACGGCATGGACGTATGACCTGTTTCGCCCGAATGAGCCCTATGCGGCGCGCGGGGTGCATCCATCGGGTGTGGGTATAAACCGCTACCGCAAGTTTTCTGATCTAACCGTCGTGGAGCAGCGCTACCTTGAGAGGCAGCGCAATTTGTCGCTCTTGAATCTGGTCGATCCGTTTTTATTCGGGCAGAGACAATTCGTTACCGGCTCCGGAGAATGGCTTTGGAACGCGACGTTGCGCCATGAGTTGACCCCCTTCGGCTATGACATTGCCACGAATGTGTTTCTAAAAGAGCGTGGTGGATCCGGCGTTTTTTGTGCGGTGCATTCTTACAGCAACGATACTGGAACTTATCCCGGTATCGAGGTGGCGCTGCCGCGTTATCCAATTAGCTTGTTTGATGAGGCCTCGCATATAACGCCCAGAGTGTTGGCGTGGTCGCAACCAAAGCATTTGTTGTTTCGCGATCCTTCTGCCAAGTTGGGCGGCTTGATGTCGATCCGTCTGGATATACCCATCGGTAGCGGTTGGGAGATGTACGGCGAACTGGAAGGAAAAACTCGTGGCTGGGTGGCGGGCAATGAATATTTGGGCGGGAATGTGGCGATGAGATTTGGGCTGACGAAAGTGATGGAAATGGACTCCCGTTGGAAAACGCGGCGGCTGAGGCAATGAAATAACTGAGGGGATCATGCGAATATTATTGCTACTGATTGAACTACTTCTGGTTTATGGGTCAGCATCTGCCCATGCCGCGCAATTGACCACGCTCAGTGTGCGCGGCGAAGTCACCGTGCAAAGCTGGAAGGCGCTACGCGATGCGCATGTCGTTAAACAAGATAGCGACTATTCCTGCGGGGCGGCTTCACTGGCGACGTTGCTCAATGAGTTTTACGGACTGTCGCTGACCGAGGAGCAAATCCTCAAGGATATGAACAAGCCGGACATGATGGCGAATTTTGGCGACATGGCGCGGGTAGTGAATCGCTATGGCTTCAAGTCGGGCGGGGTGGCGTTGAGCTATGAGCAACTCGCCAAGTTGACTGTGCCTGTGCTGGTGTATTTGCAACATCGTGGCGAGGATCACTTTTCGGTGCTGCGCGGAATTTCCGCCACGCAGGTGCAATTGGCCGATCCCTCATGGGGCAATCGAATTTTTTCCAAGGGGCAATTTCTTGCGATGTGGGAAACACGAGAAGATGAAAAGCTGAAAGGCAAAATCTTGCTGGTGCTACCGCAGAAGGCTGATGTCTTTATGCCGCGTTCAGAGTTTTTTGCACCTCCAACATCCAGCAGCGTAGCTATTGAAATATTGACGGATCGGCGTAATCGGTGAGGATTCGTGCTGGAGCTGTGTTTATTCCCGATAGTGCGTTAGCCATGATTCTTGCTGGTAAGGTAGATCAGCTTGTTTCGATAGCTATTCGCGGCTAAAGCCGTTTCATGCAGGTTGTGCAATGGAATGCTTTTGGGGGGACGGTGTCTTGCGGTAGAATGCGCGCTTTCGTTAACTCGGCGAAGACCATGATTACAGGCAGTATCGTTGCGATAGTCACTCCCATGCATGCAGACGGCAGTCTCGCTTGGGATGCGTTTCGCTCTTTGATCGACTTTCATATTGCGCAGGGTACGGATGCCATCGTGGTGGTGGGTACCACCGGCGAGTCGCCGACTGTGGATTTGGAAGAGCACGAGCAATTGATCCAGGTGGCGGTGGAGCATGCGGCTAAGCGCATTCCTATCATCGCCGGCACCGGGGCGAATTCGACCAAGGAAGCGATCGAGCTCGCTTCGTTCTCTAAAAAAGCGGGAGCCGATGCTTCGCTGACCGTCGTGCCGTATTACAACAAACCGACGCAGGAAGGTCTGTATCTGCATTTCAAGGCCATCGCCGAAGCGGTGGATATGCCGCACATCCTCTACAACGTGCCGGGGCGCACCGGTGCGGATATGAGCAACGACACGGTGTTGCGCTTGGCGCAGATACCCAACATCGTCGGCATCAAGGATGCGACCGGAGGCATTGAGCGCGGCAGCGATCTGCTGCAGCGCGCCCCCAAAGATTTCGCCATCTACAGCGGCGATGACGCCAGCACTCTGGCGCTGATGCTGTTGGGCGCGCACGGCACCATTTCGGTCACTGCCAACGTGGCGCCGAAGCTGATGCACGAAATGTGCGTCGCGGCATTGAACGGCGAAGTCGCCAAGGCTCGCGAGATCAACTTCCGTCTATTGGGTTTGCATCACCACTTGTTCGTTGAAGCCAATCCGATCCCGGTGAAATGGGCGGTAGCGCGTATGGGCAAGATGGAAAATAATTTGCGCCTGCCGCTCACACCTCTCTCCGCCGGTGTCCAGCCGGTTGTGGAAGCGGCGATGCGGCAAGCCGGAATAATTTAAGTAAGGAATGGCATGAAAATTCGAAATATCGCAATATTGGTTTTGGCTTTATCGGCGCTCGCATCTTGCAGTTTCGACAAAAAACGTATCGACTACAAAGTGGCCTCTTCCAGCGTACCTTCATTGGAAGTGCCGCCCGATCTGACCTCGCCCGCAGCGAATGAGCAATATGCCATTCCGGGCGCGGATGGAGCATTGGCGGCGAACTATTCGGATTACTCCAAAGGTGTTTCCGCGCAACCAGCCAAAGGCGCGGTGTTGCCCGAGTTGAAGAATGTTCGCTTGGAGCGCAAGGACGCGCAGCGCTGGCTGGTGGTGAGCGATAAGGCAGAAAATGTTTGGCCTGCGGTCAAGGCGTTTTGGTTTGAGATGGGCTTTCATATACAGGTGGATAACCCCCAGGCCGGCGTAATGGAAACGGATTGGCAAGAGAACCGCAGCAATGTACCGCAGCATTTCATGCGCGGAGTGCTCGGCAACGGTAAGGTGCTGGACACGCTCAAACCGGCAGGACAGCGCGACCAGTATGTGACAAGGCTTGAGCGCAGCAAAGATGGTGGTACCGAGATTTATCTGAGCAGGCAGGTCATGGAAGAGGTGCAGGTTCCCGGTCAAAAAACCAGCAAGTGGCTGCCCCGCGCGAATGATCCAGAGATCGAGATTGCCGTACTGCAAATGTTGATGTCCCGATTGGGCGGGGAGGCGAGCACGGAGGTTTCCAATGCGACGTTGCCTGCGAGTTCTGATGCGGCGGCAGCCCCTGCCAATGTGCAACTGAAAGAGGTCGCAGGCGGCAAAGTCATCACGATCAATGAGCCGTTCGACAAGAGCTGGCGCAAGGTCGGTTTGGCCTTGGATAAAGGGCGTATCGCGGTTGAAGATAAAGATCGGATCAACGGTGTTTATTTGCTGCGCGCTACAGTTGCTGCGAAGGGCAAGAAAACCGGCGGCTATCAAGTGACGGTACGCGCGAGCGGCGCGACCTGCGAAGTCTCCGTGCGCAATGCCGAGGGCGAAAGTGACAAGGAAAGTTTGCGCATTGCCGAAGCGTTGTATCAGAACATCGAAAAATAAGTTTCACCACGGATGCGCTTTGCTTTACTCGGCAGCGGCAGTGAGGGCAACGCGCTGGTCGTAGAAGTCGGGCAGACGCGGATATTGATGGATTGCGGCTTCTCGTTGAGCGAGACCGTATCGCGTCTCGCGCGTCTGGGTCTTGTGCCGGAGCAGTTGTGCGGTATCGTGGTCACGCACGAACATGGCGACCACATCGGCGGCGTGGCGCGCATTGCGCGCAAGTTTTCACTTCCTGTTTTTCTCACGCACGGCACACTGCGTTCGCAGAATGGCGCGTTCGCCGATCTGCCCTCTGTTTCAGAAATCAATCCGCATCTTCCGTTCGCTGTCGGGGAGGTGCAAGTACACCCCTATCCTGTTCCGCACGATGCGAGCGAGCCGGTGCAATATGTCTTTAGCGATGGTGTCAAACGCTTGGGGGTGTTGACTGACACGGGGTGCTCGACACCGCATATTGAAGCGATGTTGAGCGGCTGCGCTGCGCTGGTGCTGGAATGCAATCACGATGTCGAGTTGCTGGCGAATGGCGACTATCCCTATAAATTGAAACAGCGTGTCAGCGGCCGTTTCGGGCATCTTAGCAATCATGCCGCCGCCGCCTTGCTTGCGCGTCTGGATCATGGCAAATTGCAGCATATCGTGGCGGCTCATCTGAGCCATAAAAACAACACCCGGATGTTGGCGGTAAGCGCATTAAGCGCTGCATTAGGCTGTGAGGAAGGACGGATACTCGTTGCGACGCAAGACGAAGGATTGTCTTGGCGTGAGATCGTATAAGAAATTTCGGGCAATAAAAAAAGCCAACTTGCGTCGGCTTTTTTACGAGCTGAAATTCAGCTTAGTGCTTTGCTGGCTCAGCAGCAGGAGCAGCAGCAGGAGCAGCAGCAGGAGCAGCAGCAGGAGCAGCTTCAGCAGCAGGAGCAGGAGCAGGAGCAGCAGGAGCAGCAGCAGGAGCAGGAGCAGCTTCAACTGCAGGAGCAGCAGGAGCAGCAGCTTTTTCGCCACAAGCAGAGAGAGACAGGGCCAACAGGGCAGCTACGAGTGCGGACAATTTCATTGTATTTCCTTAAGTTAGTCAGATTGATAAAAGTCTATGGAGGCCATGCCGCGACATGGCTGCCGTTGCAAGGACGCGGCATTCTACCAACATTTTTTAAAAAAGCTAGTGTTTTGTGCTGGGTTATTAGAGGGTTAGCGGGTTATATAAAGCCAACTTATTGCCCTAACGTTATAACCCCAAAGTGGTGGCGGGTGCGCCGGGATGCGAACTCTCCCACATCTCTTCAAAGCGCGACTTCAGCACTCGTGCGCCCTCGGGGTCATTTTGTGCAAACACACCGCGCGCATCATCGAAATGAAAACGCCGCACAAAGTGTTTTTCATCCGCCACAGAAAAGGGTTCTGACAGGTGGCGCAGATTGATCGGTGTCTGATAGATGTGCATATTGTGACTGAACTGGCGCAGCAAGATCATCATGCGCGGACAGAAACGCACAAGAGGTTGCGCGTCGTGCGCCAGCAGATGCAGACGTGCATTCGGGCCGGAAAGCAGGAAGCGCCGCAATGTATTGAAACGGGCTTCGGAATTGAACCCGATGTTGTCGAAATCGTTTTCAAAAATAAAAAGCGAATGTCGCGCCAATCCGCATAACTCATCCAGTGCCGCGACATAATCTGCTACACCGTTTAACGCTGTGTGCTGTAGCTCGCCTTCGCTCATGAGTCACCTCCGCTTGCTTGACGCCAATTCAATATATCCGTCCAGATAAAACTCGTACAGAAGCTCGACCGCCTCATGCGTCAGCTTGGCAGCCGCCGACAGCTGGCGCTTGTCGGCCAATTCGCGCAAGGCCCGGTAACTGCCTTTGCCGACCGGATAAGAATCGCCATTGATGAATACGGTGCTGCCGCGGCACAGCATCTGTGTTTTGAGATCGAGTGCGATGCCGCGTGTTTGCAGTGCCTGTTCGAAACGGGCACGGGGTAACGGCTTGGCGGGCGCATCGAAATAAATATGCGGCTTCGGTTCGCTCAAGTAACTGCCCAGAAAATTGGCGACATCTTCATCGTCCCAGCGCACCTGGCGGATAGCCCGCCCGACTTGGTGCAGCATGTCGGAGCCGATTTCAGATGGGTGTGTCTGCGTTTTGAGATCGGGGTCGGCGTACACGCCGTCTATGCAAATGCGGTCTTGCAGGTACACCAGAAATTGCTCGCCCAGCTCTTGATAGGCCGGCGTGCGAAAACCGATGGAATAAGTCATGCAGTCGTCTTCCGCGATACCGTTGTGTCCGCAGTGCGGCGGCAGATAGAGCATGTCCCCCGCCTCCAGTATCCACTCCTGCTCCACATGGAAGTTCTGTAAAATGCGCAGCGGTGCGTCGGGGATCAGGCTGCGATCATCTTGCGTTGAAATCTGCCAGCGGCGATGCCCCACACCCTGTAGCAGAAATACATCATAGGCGTCGAAATGAGGCCCCACACCGCCGCCTTTGGGGGCGTAGCTCACCATCAGATCGTCCAGTCGCGCATGCGGAATGAAATCGAAGCGTTTCAGCAACTCAGCAGCTTCTGGCAGGACGTGATTTACCCCCTGCACCAATACAGTCCACTTGCCGCGCAATTTGGCCATCTCGTCGGGGTCGAAAGGGCCGTGCGCCAATTGCCAGCCCCCGCGCGACTGCTTGACCAGACGGGCTTGCGCATCCTCCATACATGACAACTCGATGAGTTGCTGCGGGGTGAGCAAGCCTTTGAAGCCGGGGACGGCCTGACGAATCAGCAGCGGTTTCTTTTGCCAATAGTCGCACAGAAACTCCTTGATCGTCAGCCCGCCGAGCAGGGCTGGTTTATTTTTCATGAGGCGATTATAGCCTTGTAAAAAACTCCGCCAAAATAAATTTGGCACGAAATAAATCTCAGTTAGAATGCCGTGTAGGGGGATCACATCATGCACTTACAAGTTGGAATGGATGCGCCGCCTTTCGAGTTGGCTGATGCTGACATGGAAATGTTCAGGCTCTTCTCGTTGCTGGGCAAGAAAAATATCGTGCTGTATTTCTATCCCAAGGACGACACTCCGGGTTGCACAATGGAAGCTACCGAATTCAGCGATCACGAAGAAGACTTCGCCGAATTCGATACTATCGTGATCGGTATCAGCCGTGACGACTGCATCAGCCACGCCGCTTTCCGCGACAAATACGGATTGTCGGTTTTGCTGCTTGCCGATACCGAGTCGCGAGTGTGCAAAAAATACGGCGTACTCTACGAGAAGGAAGAGGTGGACGGGCACAAAGTGATCGCCATTCAGCGCTCCACTTTTGTGATAGATAAACAGGGCAAGCTGCGTCACGTTCTATACGGAGTGCATGCACACAAGCATCCGGATGAAGTACTCAATTTAATAAAGGAAATGAAATGAAAGTCGCCAAAGACACCGTTGTCTCACTGCGTTACGAACTGACCGATGTGAACGAAGGTGCGATACTTGAAAAAGCGGACGATCCTATCAGCTATGTCCATGGCGGCTACGACGGCATTTTTCCAGCGGTGGAAGAAGAAGTGCATGGCAAGAATATTGGCGATAAGTTCTCCGTCACCATGGAACCCGATGACGCTTTCGGCGAATACGAGCACGACCTCGTGCGCTCCGAGCCGCGCGAAATGTTCCCCAAGGAAGTCGCAGTGGGCATGCAATTCGAAGGCGGGGCGGAAGACGACGATGACGAGGACTTCATGCTCTACACTGTCGTCGAAGTGACGGACAAAGAAGTCACTGTCGATGGCAACCATCCGCTCGCGGGCAAGACCATCAAATTCGAAGGCATCATCACCGGTGTGCGAACAGCGACCCAGGAAGAGCTGGATCACGGCCACGTGCATGGCGAAGGCGGGCATCACCATTAACATGTATTCGCCGTCCTTGAGATTGCCGGCGACACCGTCCTCAGTGCATCCCGATTCCATTTTACGGAACGCATTGAGGGTTTCTTGCATCGAAGCGGTTTTCCTATTTGCGGCTGTCGAATGAAAAATAGATATAAGCAAGGCAAGGCTGCCAGTGCAGAGATTCTCAGGCTGTTGCTGCAAAAAATGGCGGCCCATCCGGCTGCCTTTAATCCCGTCACTTATGCCTTGTGGTACGAATACATCACCGGCATCAATTCCCCACTGAGCAAAACGATGAACGAGTTGCTGGCCGACGGACAGCTACTCACCGATGAGACCGTATACGAGTTGTATCAGCGTCACATTGCTGATGGCAATCTCGATGCGGAACAGGCCTTCAAGCAAAATATGCAAAAGGTGCTGCTCAATTTGACGCGGCTGACCGAGGTGACGGGCGACGAAGCGGGAAAATTCAACGAGGGGCTGCAGAAGCACGGCGAAAAGCTAGCGCGGGAAATGGATAGCGATATGCTGAAGAGCCTTGTCGGCGAGATCGCGCAGGACACTAAAGTTATGCGTTCCTCTGTTGAGTCGCTGCAGGGCAAGTTGCACGAGAGCAAGAGCGAGATCGGGAGGCTGCAAGAGGAGTTGCTGAATGCGCGCAGCGAGGCGCTGAACGATCCGCTTACCGGGATATTCAACCGGCGCGGTTTGGAAGTGCAGATGCGCAACCTTTTCGCCAATCCGGAAATGCAGGGCAAGTACATCAGTTTCCTCATGCTGGATATCGATTTTTTCAAGAAAATAAACGACGGCTACGGCCACCTGTTCGGCGACAAGGTTATCCGGGTCGTTGCCGAAGTGTTGAAGGCGCAGGTGAAAGGGCAGGACTCGGTCGCCCGTCTGGGCGGCGAAGAGTTCGCCGTAATTTTGCCGGACACGCCGCAAAAAGGCGCTTTTGCGGTCGCCGAACACATTCGGCAGGTCATCGAAAAAGCCAAGATTCGCCGTTTGGATAAGGATGAGAGTGTGGGGGGGGTCACCATCTCCATCGGTATCGCAGGTTGCCAGGTGGGGGCGGATTGGCTGGCAACGATCGGCAACGCCGACGCCGCGCTGTATATTTCAAAACAACAGGGCCGCAATCGCTCCACGATCTATGCGCCGGAGAAGGCAGGCTGATACCCTGTCGCGTTGCACGACCGCTGCACCCTGGTTAAATTAAAACAAGTGTTGTGGTGCAAACCTGAAACCAAGGGGATGAAAATTATGGATAAAACGGTAAAAATTCGCGCCTATACCGACGATGCCAAGAACGATGCCCCGCGTGGCAATCTGACGGAAGATCAGAATATAACGCTGGAACTCGCCAAGAAAAATTTTCGGCTTGAGGAGGAGCTGAAAAGTTCGCGCGAACATTTAACTACCATTGAGCAGCTAAGAGGGAGCCTCAAGCAGGAACAGGCAAAGTCGGCCGAGATGGCAAAGAAAACCGCCGAGTTGGAGGCTAGAATAAGAAAATATTCTGCACTGGATGCGAATGAACTCGCAAAGAAGAGTGCCCTACTTGAAGATGAGAAAAGAAAGTCGCTCGAACATATAAAGATGATCGAGCAGTTGCGGGAAAACCTCAGGCAAGAGCAAGCAAAAGCTGCTGAGATGGAAAAGAAAGCGGCTATGTGGGAATTCAAAACAAAAGAACTTGCCGCGTTGGAAGTCAAAGTTAAAGAGCTGCCCGCGCTGGAAGCCAAGGTAAAAGATTTGCTTGTGTGGGAGGCCAAGGCAAAAGAGCTGAGCGAAATGCTCGGCAAAATTTCCAGTCTCGCCGCTACGGGAAAAGCGGGTTAACAACGCCGCTAAATTCGGACGCCTTTGAAAAACGAGAGGCTTCGGAATGGGGGCTTGGTTTTTTTTGAACCAAGCCCCCAAATATTAATTGTTGCGCATTTTATCGGTAATGGTTGCCACGATGATACCTATGACTGTGGCGATTCCGATAACGGTAAGTATGGTAGTTAAAATGTTGTTCATTCAGGTCTCCTCAGTTCAGTAGGTCAACGGGTGAAAAATTCATCCCAATTCAAATTTAGCATATTTTTTTCCTGAAAAAAATATCCCCAACCTGTATGTCTGACAAGATTATTCAACTATCTGGCGTGTCAAACAAGCGAGCGAAATTCTCCCGATTGGATCGGAAAGGCAACATCCAGCTGAGTGTTCAAGAAAAACTGCCACCGACGCGAAACCATCCCGCGATGCTGCGGCGCGTAGCGTGAGAGAGCAGAACTTCGTGTGGAAACGATTCGCTTAAAAAAATGATCATCGTTCCGAAGGTCGGGTTTACGGTTGCGAGGATCGAATTGCCCGTTGCTTCAAACACCACCAGCTCGCCACCATCGCAGGCATGCCAGTCTTCATTCAAGTACAGCACCGTGGTCAGAATCCGGTTCTTCCTGCCTTGCAACACATCGGAGTGTTTTGCATAGCCATCGCCTTTGCCATAGATCGCATAGTGGCACTCGTAATCGAATAGTCCCAGAAAAAGCGCCGCGTTCAGCCCCAAGCGCAATGCCTCCATGCAGGCCAGATAAGCCTGATCGGTACTGTTGCCCGCATCCAGCCAATCGATCACATCGCCGCGTATCGAATCAACCTGAGTTTTGGATGCGCCTCTGCCAATCTGTGCGGCATGAAACCGGGCGGGGTCGTCGTGACAACGCGCGAATAAATCGGCCAATAATTTATCGACCAGCGGCTTGTCCAATACGATGTATCCGGTGTGCTCCAGCTGTACAGCGATTTTGGCGATGTCCATAAATGATTTGTAGTCGGCTCCTCGGTGTTTCGGATTTAGAACTGCAACTCCAGCGCCTTGCACAGAAAGCCCATATAGGGAGCGGCTTGGCGGAAACGTTCCACCACCTGCGGACGCAGGTTTATTGAAGTCACCGTCGCTTCGTTCAACGGCGCAAGGCAGATGAAATCTTTGCGCTTCAGGTCTTCCACCAGCGGATGATCTTTGGCAAAGCCGCGCGGCGCGTTGGCGAGTGAATCGCCCTCCAGCGTGAAATGTTTGCGGAAAATTGCGTCGTCGCGCGCCGCCAGCCACGCAGCGCTTTTTTGTATGAGAGCTTCGCGTATCTTGAACAGCGCATCTGCATCGGGACGCCACAAACCGATGCCGACAAAACACTCGCCCGGTGCGATATGCAGGTAATACCCCGGTGCATGAATGTCCTTGCCGATCTCATGGCGGAACTGGATGCCGATGTTGGTCTTGTACGGTGTCTTGTCTTTGCTGAAGCGCGTGTCGCGGTAGATGCGCATCAGCGAGCCGCCCACCTTCTTCGGCTGCGCCAGAAAGTGCCGAGAGATCGCGGGCATCTCATCCGACATGTCGCTGATGAAATCCAGCGCGGGTTCGCGCACGCAGTCTTCGTATTCCTGCTGATGCGCCGTGAACCATTCGCGCTCGTTGTTTTGTTCCAGCGCGGCAAGGAACGCGAAGGTTTTTTTGGTGAAATATCGGTCAGCCATTTTCTCTCCCCCTAAATTATTACTTCAGCACCTCGGCGAGAAACACCTGCAACTGCGCCCAAGAATCCTTGTCCGCTGCCGCGTTGTAGGCCAGCGGCAAATTGAATTTTTTGCCGTACTCGTCCGCATCCGGGTTGGTGAAGCTGTGCATTGCGCCGGGATACACCACCGCCTTGTAGTTCACGCCAGCTTTCTCCATCTCCTGCTTAAAGCCCTCCACCTGCGCAACCGGAATCATCTTGTCATCCGCACCGGTGAAGGAGCGCACCTGTCCCTTTATTTTACCGGGCTGTGCCGGGCTATCGGTGCCGAGGCCACCGTGGAAACTCGCCACAGCTTTCAGGTCTTCGCCCTCGCGCGCCATGCTCAGTACCACCGAGCCGCCGAAACAATAGCCCACTGCCGCCAGCTTGGCGCTGTCCACATTGCCTTGTGCGCGCAGCAATTTCATCGCCGCCTCGAAGCGCGCTTTTGCCATCGGTTTGTTCTTCGACACCTCGCCTGCGAACTTGCCCGCATCGTCCGGGTGCAGTGCCTGCTTGCCGTCGCCATACATATCCACCGCCAGCGCCACATAGCCCAGCTCCGCCAGCATGTTCGCGCGCTTGCGCGCATAAGCGTTATGACCCCACCACTCATGCACCACCAGTACCGCAGGACGCTTGCCCTTCGCCGCATCGTCGTAGGCAATCCAGCCCTTCAGCGTCGTGCCGTCGGCGGAGTAAGTCACCTCCTTGCCTTGCACGGTAGCGAGAGCGGCAGAAGTGGAGATGCACAGAAGAACACAAGAGAGAAACAGTTTTTTCATGGAAGCCTCATTAAGTGAACGTACGTAAAAAATTTATGGAAGCATGGACGTTAGAGTCTAATACAAAAACGATTAAACCTGCCATGCCTCGTCGCGATACACCACCGCATCGCCCAGCGTAAGCGATTCCGTGATGGCAAACACATCGACGTGGTATCTCGATGCAGAGCGTTTGATCTGGGGCTTCTCGTAGCTGCCATGCTTCATGCCGAGCGACAAATGCACGCCGCACATGCGCTCATACGTGCCGATGTCGCTGACCAGAATGTCGCGTGTGAATGTCCGGTTCAAACCGAAGCCCACTTCGCGCAGCCATATTTTTCCTTCATCCGCGCTAATCTGCGCGAGCACCCTGTCGAATTCGGGCGTGGAATTGAGCGCTTCAGTGACGCGGCCTTGGCTGACCACCAGCGTGATCGGCTGCGCGGGTTTGTTGACGGTAAAGTTAGTGTCGCCGAAAACGAAAATGCGCACGCGCCCGTTCACCGCCTCCAGATCCAGCGACTCGGTAAACACCTCGCCGATGGGAAACTGCCCACCCACATTTCTCATGGCGTGGTAATCGCCGATGTTCAACTTGGCGGGTTCAAAGCCGGATGAAAAAATCAACTGCTCGCCGCCGCTGTCGAGCACCCCTGTGGCCGCGCTGTCGATGTGCGTCTTCAGCGCATTGCCCACGCGGCGCACGTAGCTTGGGTCATAAGCCAGCGCGTCGATGTAGAGCAGCGCCTCCGCACCGGGCATGCGCCCCAGATGCGGATGTTCGATCACCTTGAGCGAGCGCTTAAACAGCTCGACGCGCAAGCGGAACGCATCCAGCCTGAAACTGCTGGTTTGAATCAGCACCACCAGATCGGAAGGCGCGAGCTGCTCGAATGCTGCGCGAATCGTCTCCGGCACAACCGCATCAAAGTCGAGAAAAGTCGCCTCGGGCAGGCAACGCCGATACGCCGTAGCCAGCGCAAGCGAAAGCGCGCATTGCCCATCCCAAACCACCAGCGCGGCATGAGTGGAATCATGCTCGAAGGCCAGCGTCAGAATATCGCGCACATTTTTTTCGGCGGTGTCGATTGCCGAGTCGGGCAGCGTGGCGCAAATGGGATCAGCAGGAGACAGAGTCATTTTGGATTGGCGGGCTTCATGAGTGAGTCAAAACAGGGCTCTCATGTTACTACAGGCATGGCCTAAGGCTGCGAGGTGGCGCTATGCCGGGAGCGCAGCACGACACTAGATCGCGCAACTCTGCGTCTCGCGCAGCAGCTTCAAATATTCCGCCATCCGTTCGTGCAAGGCCTCTGGCGCGGTGACGACATCGTGCGCAAGCGAGAAGAGCGGATACGAGCGCCAGTCGAACACGTGAAATTTCTCCACCATCTGCAATGTATGCACGCCCTCGCCGGAAATGGCCGACCACTCGCCGCGCACCAGTTTGCGACCCAGCGCATGGTGGTGCGAATCCTCGCTCGTTGCGGTTGTCAGCAGGTCGCCCAAACCAGCATAGCTGTATGGCGTGTGCGCCTTTCCGCCGAAAGACTGCACGATGCCGGAGAGCTCCGCAATCGCGGCGACCATGAGATGTCCGCGCATGTTGTCGCCTAGCTTGAGCTCATCCGAAACACCGAACAAAATCGCGTACACATTCTTCAGGATCACCGACCAGCTTCTGCCGTGCATGTCACTCGCCTGCTGGCACACCAGCGTACTGCCCCGGAACAGACTGTGCATCACCTCAAAATCCGCCGCGTCGGACAAGACCGCATCGGCAAAGGCGTGCCGCCCCATCCTAATCTCCTCCGAGATCATCGGGCCATACACCACGCCGTAGTGATGCCGCCCGGCGAACACGCGCTCAAACACCTGCGCCGCTGTCCGCCCTGTCTCGTCGAGGCCCTTGGCGATGGTCAGGCATACGGAGTCAGCCGCAAGGTAAGGCGCGATGCGGCTTGCGATTTCATGGTGCGGATTCACGGGCAAGCAGAACAGAATCACTTGTGCGGAGGCGACCTCATCTTCGAGTGTGGCATGCATGCCTTTGATGACTACACCCATGTTCCAGATGTGCACATCGTGGCGCGCCGCGAGCAGGTACTCCATCGCGTGCCCCATTTCGCCATAGCCCAAAATCAATACGCGGAGTTTCATGGAGTCTCCTTGTTAAGTTCCTACAGAAACACGGCAGGCGGGACGTTAAAGCGCGATGCCAACTTTTCCGTTTTCCTGTGGCTTGATAGCGATTCCATCAAGGTTTTGTCCACTCCTATCAAGAAGCTCCCAAAGATCGGAATAGAAAAAATGGTCGATGGTTTTGATGTGCTGAGAAAGTAGTGCATCAGAAATCATGTTGGGGCGAATATCGCAGTAATACACACCATCCAATGGGTTCAACTTGACCGTGAACGCTTTGAAGTGACCGGGCAAAAATGTTGCACTAACCCCATATTCATTTTCTTGTTTTGTGAGCTAAGTGACATTTCGTGGAGGTTTTTTGCCTCTTTTTCGTGCCAAATGTTCTGCCACCAAGACCCGTTTCCGATCTTTCGAAAGCCCTCTGTG
>WSYA01000049.1 GCA_009773615.1 Gallionellaceae bacterium | reverse complement strand
TCATCTGATTAGACTACCACCCTGTCTAACTTTCACGTTTCACACAATAGGCATAAGGGATAGACAGGATTAAACCTCCACGAAATGTCACTTAGCTCCTATTCCTGAACCCGGACAGTGTCGTGGAGACGCGATTGTTTCTTGCCGGTCAGGGGAAATAAGGTGAGCTTTTTGTAGGAGCCAGCTTGCTGGCGAATGCGCTTTCGCCAGCATACCCCACTCGCTTTCAGCTCGCAGAGTACGAGAGCTGGCTCCTACAAAACAACAGGTAGTTTAGGTTTTAGAAAGATTTCGGTAGAGATTGATGAGGTTGTTGGTGGATGAGTCGTGCGCGGTGACGGTTTCTTTGCTGCGCAGCTCCGGCAATAGTTTGTTGGCGAGTTGCTTGCCGAATTCCACGCCCCATTGGTCGAAGGCGTTGATGTTCCAAACCACGCTTTGCACGAATATCTTTTGTTCGTATAACGCCACCAACATGCCCAAGGTATGGGGATCGAGTTTTTCAAACAGCAGTGTGTTGCTCGGACGGTTGCCGGGGAATACTTTGTAGGGCAACAAGGCTTCGAGCGCTTCGCCGGTTAATCCTTGTGCTACTAATTCCGCACGCGCTTCAGTTTCCGTTTTTCCGAGCATCAGTGCTTCCGTCTGCGCAAAGCAATTCGACAACAGCATGGTGTGATGTTCACCGATAGGATTATGGCTGGTGAGCGGAGCCAGAAAATCCGTCGGAACCATGCGCGTGCCTTGATGTATCAACTGGTAAAAAGAGTGCTGGCCGTTGGTGCCGGGCTCTCCCCATACGGTGAAATGCGTGTCGTAATCTACCTCGTCGCCAGCGCGGTCGACGCGTTTGCCGTTGCTCTCCATCTCAAGTTGTTGCAGGTATGCCGGGAAACGATGCATATACTGGTCGTATGGCAGGATGGCGTAGGAACCTGTGCCGAAGAAATTGCCATACCAGATGCCGAGCATGCCTAGAATAACCGGCATATTTTTTTTCAATGGTGCCGTGCGGAAATGCTCATCCATGGCATGGGCTCCCGCCAGCAGGCGTTCGAAATTTTCCATGCCGATGTAAAGCGCGATAGGCAATCCGATAGCCGACCACAAAGAGTAACGACCGCCGACCCAATCCCAAAATTCAAACACGTTTTCCGGGTTGATGCCGAACTTGGAGGTTTCGACCAGATTGGTTGATACTGCCGCAAAGTGCTTTGCTACTGCCTCTTCCGAGCCGATGTGCTCGACCAGCCAAGCGCGCGCGGTGCGCGCGTTGGCTAGAGTTTCCTGGGTGGTAAATGTCTTCGAGCTGATGATGAACAGCGCGGTTTCCGGGTCGAGTTTTTTAAGCGTCTCGGCAATATCGGAAGCGTCGACGTTGGAAACGAAATGGGCGGACAGGTCAGGGCTGCCATACGGCTTGAGTGCTTCGCACACCATGAGCGGACCCAGCGCGGAGCCGCCGATACCGATGTTTACGATGTGCCGAATCTGCTTTCCGGTATGTCCCCGCACAGCACCGGAACGCACGGCTTCGGTATAGCGACGCATGTGGTCGAGTACGCGATGCACGTCGGGAATGATGTTCTTGCCATCGATATTAACTGTGCGATCACGCGGGCTGCGCAACGCGGTATGCAGAACGGCACGCGCTTCGCTGGTGTTGATTTTTTCGCCGCTGAACTGGCGCTCGATCCACTCTTGTAGTTTGGACTGCTGTGCCAAATCAGTCAGCAGCGCCAGAGTCTTTTCGGTGATCAGATTTTTCGAATAGTCGAACAGTAAGCCGTCGAAGCGTAGCGAGAATTTGTCGAAGCGACCAGTATCCGCACCAAACATCTCGCGCATGGACTGTTTGCGGATGTCATCATGGTGTGAGGAAAGGGCTTGCCAAGCGGGGGAGCGAGTGAGGTTCGACATGAAATGACTCGAAGTTATGATTACTTACCGTTTGATTCGCGCCAATTGTTCAGCCCTGAAAATATCAGAGAAAATCAATTGCCGCTCCAGCCCTTACGCACAATGTGGCTAGGCTTAAAGTTGGGCATCGATCTCCGCTTCAGCAGAAATCCAGTCTTGCATTTCATAGCCCCCCGCAAATCCTCGGTGCTCGGCCCGATAATAGGCTGCTGTTGCGATCATGTGGTAGCGGTGTTCAGGGGATACAGAAACTTCTTTTTTCTTCGCGGTAGCTTTTTTAACTGCAGGCGCTTTTGTCGGCTTGGTTTCTATCGCAACAGCTTTTGGAACGGCTGCTTTTTTAACAGCTACTTTTGCTGCGGGTGTCTTTGCGACCGCTGTTTCTTTGGGCGTAACTTTGGTTGCAGCTACGACTTTTTTTGTTGTGGAGCTGGTTGCACTTTTAGTTGAGGTTGGTGTTTTATTAGCAGCGGTTACCATGATGTCCCCTAACAATAATTTAATCAAAACGCATTGTTGCAAATACTTGTGGCAGTAATATTACACGGTTACTCGCTACACTGGGGTCAGCATTATGCAGGCAAGCGGTGGAAGTTCGATTTCAGCCGAGTACGGTTGTCCCATCCAAGGAGTTTTCTCGGCGCAAATTCCATGGCCATTGCCCTGATTGCTTCCACCGTAATATTCCGAATCGCTGTTGAATATTTCCCTATAAGTGCAGTCGAATGGCAAGCCGATGCGATGCCGGTTGCGCGGTACAGGTGTGAAATTAAATGCCGCAATGACAGCTTCGCCTTTGCGTCCGCGACGTATGAATGACAGCAGGGTGTGTTCTGCATCCTGACAATCAATCCATGAAAAACCTGCCTGTTCAAAATCAAGTTCGTACAGGGCTGGCAGGTCACGATACAAATGGTTCAAATCGCGGCTTAGATTGAGAATGCCCTGATGAGGTTCCATGCCGAGTTGCCACCAGTCGACTTCCCAAGCGGAACGCCATTCCGGCCCTTGGCCTAATTCATTACCCATGAAGTTGAGTTTTTTGCCGGGGCTGGCCATTTGATACGCGATCAGCAAACGCAAGTTGGCAAATTTCTGCCAGGCATCGCCGGGCATTTTGCTGAGCAACGAACCTTTGCCATGCACCACTTCGTCGTGGGAGAAAGGCAATATGAAGTTTTCGGTGTATGCGTAGAGCTGGCTGAAAGTAAGCTGGTTCAGGTGGTAGCGGCGATGTACCGGATCTTGCTGCATGAATTTGAGCGTGTCGTTCATCCAGCCCATGTTCCACTTCATCGAGAAGCCAAGCCCCCCGAGGTATACGGGACGCGACACGGCAGGCCATGAGGTCGATTCTTCGGCCAGTGTCAGAGCGCCGGGGAAGTCGTCATGCACCATGATGTTGAGTTCGCGCAGGAAGTCGATAGCCTCCAGATTTTCGCGTCCACCATATTTGTTCGGCAACCATTCGTCTGCTTTGCGCGAATAATCCAAATAGAGCATTGACGCTACGGCATCTACGCGTAGACCGTCGAAGTGAAATTCGGACAGCCAATAATGTGCGCTGGACAGCAAGAAGCTTTTTACTTCGTTGCGCCCGTAGTTAAATATGTGTGTGCCCCAGTCCTGATGGAAGCCAAGGCGCGGATCTTCATGTTCATATAGGGCGGTGCCGTCAAAATGCGCCAGCGCAAACGAGTCTTGAGGGAAGTGTGCCGGAACCCAGTCGAGCAACACTCCCATGCCGGCTTGGTGACAGCTATCTATAAAGAAGCAAAGATCGTCCGGCGAGCCGAAACGGCTGCTTGCCGCAAAGTAGCCTGTAGCTTGATAGCCCCAGGATTCATCGAGAGGGTGTTCCGAGACCGGCATCAATTCGACATGGGTATAGCCCATGTCTTTGAGGTAAGGAATCAGCTGTTCGGCCAGTTCGCGATAGGTATAGAAACTGCCATCGGGATGGCGCTTCCAAGAACCCGCGTGGATTTCATAGACGTTCAGCGGGGCATGCAGCCAATCCCACTGGCTGCGCTGTTTCATCCATTTGCCGTCTTGCCATGCGTGCGCAATGTTTGCGCCAGTGCGTGCGGCGGTGCCCGGGCGCAATTCGAATGCATTGGCATAAGGATCAGTCTTGACCAGTATGGCTCCGACCCGATTGCGTATTTCGAATTTGTAAAGTTCACCTTGCAGCATGCCGGGAATAAATAATTCCCAGACGCCGCTGGAGCCATGCACCGCCATGGGATTGACGCGTCCATCCCAGCGGTTGAATACGCCGACTACACTAACGCGTTCGGCGTTGGGTGCCCATACCGAGAAGCGTATGCCGGCAACCCCGTTAACTTGCATGGCGTGAGAACCCAGCAGGCGATAGCCCTGATGCAGCTTGCCTTCGTTGAACAGGTGCAAATCGAAACTGGTGATTTGTGGCGGGAATGCGTAAGCATCATGTATCAGGCATTCTTTGCCATCATCCAATACGCATAACTGATAAGGCTGCTTCGGTGCTTCAGCGCCCTTCCATTCGAATAATCCATCAGGATGCACACACTGCAACTTTTCGTCGCCTTGAGCGCCGACCAATCTAATTTCGCTGGCATAAGGATTGAAGACACGCAACACAAAACCTCCATGTTCCTGATGTAGACCTAGGAACGCAAAAGGGTCATGCAGCCTACCTTGTAGCAGCAAGTCGGGGCGGGGGTCGGATTTTGTGTGAGGAGTTTTTTTCATGGTAAGTAGATTATAGCTCCAATAATTTTGCCCTGAAATTATATTCCTTAAGAGCCAGAAAAAACAAAAGCCCCCTGATAAATCAAAGGAGGCTGTTGTTTTGTTTGCTACAGGAAATTATTTTGCTACTTGTTTTTCGCGAATTTCATCCAGCGTTTTGCAATCGATGCACAATGTGGCGGTCGGGCGCGCCTCTAGCCTGCTTAAGCCGATCTCGATGCCGCATTTGTCGCAATAACCGTATTCGTTGGCATCTATCCTTGCAATCATCTTGTCGATATTCTTGATGAGCTTGCGTTCGCGATCACGATTGCGCAATTCCAAGCTCATGTCGGATTCTTGGCTGGCACGGTCATTGGGATCGGCAAACACGGTGGCCTCATCCTGCATGGTATGCACGGCGCGGTCGATATCTTGGCCGAGCCCCAGCTTAATCTCGTTCAGGACATTGCGAAAATGCTCCAATTGCTTGGGGTTCATGTATGCCTCCCCCTTTTTTGCTTTATAGGGAGCGACAGGCTTTGCGGTTTGAGCTGGCATTTATTTGAGTCTCCGGGTTCGAGCGAAAAATTTGAAGCGCGCTTTAATACCAGAAAGATATTCTTGTGGCAACCTTAAAATTTATATTTTTTGATCGCAAATCAATCATAAAACATTAACGCCTTGCTTTTTAAGCATAGTTACGAGGCTAATCAAAGGGAGTCCGATTAAAGCGTTGGGGTCGTCGCCCATTATGTTGCTAATCAGCGCAATTCCTAGACCCTCCGATTTTGCGCTCCCGGCGCAATGATAGGGTTGTTCTTTAATAAGGTAGCGTTCAATCTCATCGTCGCCAAGTTGACGGAAGCTGACATGGGTTTCTGACAGATCAGTCTGCATTGAGCCATCCACAGCATTCAGTAATGTCAGCGCGGTATAGAAGACGACAGTCTTGCCACGCATTGCGCGCAACTGGCGCACGGCGTTGTCATGGGTGAGCGGTTTGCCCAACTGCTGTCCGTCTAGTAGGGCGACTTGATCGGAACCGATGATCAGGGCATCAGGGTGATTTGGGGCTACGGCCTGCGCTTTGAGCTGAGAGAGTCGCGTCGACGTCTGTTTGGCATCCTCCCCTGAAAGCGGGGTCTCATCGACATTCGGGGACGCTATTTGAAACGGGATCTGTAGGGTGGACAGCAATTCGCTTCTATATATGGAAGTAGAGGCAAGAATAAGCGGCTGAGAATTCAAGATATTCCTTGTGCGTCTTTGACAGAGTGGGGCGGAATATATATCATGCGCGCCTCATGTTTGCACAGCCTTTCATAGATAGCATAGTTTTCACCCGAAACGGCGAGGAATTGCACGGGGAAATCCCGATGGCAGTACTGCCCAGATTAAGTGACATACTAGCTAATTCTGAAGGGGTGCTGGCTTATACAGTACGCGGCTCTAAGGAGGGTGATCGACACTTGCTGGAGATTATCCTGAAAGGTGTTTGCTATTTACGCTGTCAGCGTTGCCTAGGCGAACTGGCATACCCGCTGGAGACGATGTCGCATTTGCAGTTGTTGCCGGCTGACAAGCTGGACGAAGTTGAAGCAGATGATGCAGTGGATGGTATAGAGGCATCATCGCATCTGGATTTGCTGACATTGATTGAAGATGAGGTGTTGCTGGGTTTGCCTTTTGCGCCCAAGCATCCCGAAGGTGCGTGCAGATCGGCAATTGAAGGTTTACAGAAATCAGTCAACCCGTTCGCGGTGTTGGCCGGTTTAAAAATGAAGCAGTAATTAGAGTTTTTGTGAGGAGTTATCATGGCAGTTCAGCAGAATAAAAAATCCCCGTCTAAACGCGGTATGCACCGCGCGCATGACTTTTTGACAGCCCCTTCATTGGGTGTCGAGCCTTCCACTGGTGAGCCGCATCTGCGTCACCATATCAGCCCTAGCGGTTATTATCGCGGCAAAAAAGTCGTCAAAACCAAGAGCGAATAAGCTCTTTTTGGCTCCCGGTTTATTGGGAGTCCGAATGTCCGTCTATTTCTCGTTCGAGAGGATCGCCCAGTGGATATCACGATAGCCATTGACGCTATGGGCGGCGACCATGGGACACGGGTAACCGTTCCTGCGGCAGTCGCTTATCTGAAAAAACATCCTGACGACACCGTGGTTATGGTTGGTTTAGCCGACGCGATCGGAGCCGAGTTGAATAAGCTGGGCTTCGCTGACCGGACACGCCTGCGCATTCATGCGGCAAGCGAGGTGGTCGGTATGGACGAGTCGCCTCAAGTCGTGTTGCGCGGCAAAAAAGATTCGTCTATGCGCGTTGCCATCAATCTGGTGAAGGCTGGCGAAGCGTCGGCTTGTGTCAGCGCGGGCAATACAGGTGCGCTGATGGCCACCGCACGTTATGTGCTGAAGACCTTGCCCGGCATTGACCGTCCTGCTATCGCTTCCTTTTTGCCCACGGTAAAGGGGCAAATATGCATGCTCGATTTGGGTGCGAACGTCGATTGTTCCGCTGAGCATTTATTGCAGTTCGCGCTGATGGGCAGCACTCTGGTATCTGCGTTGGAACATATAGAGCGCCCCACGATTGGCCTGTTGAATATCGGCAGCGAAGATATCAAGGGCAACGAGGTGGTGAAGCAGGCCGCTGAACTGCTACAGGCCAGCGACTTGAATTTTTATGGCAACGTCGAGGGCGACGACATCTTTAAGGGCGTCACCGATGTGGTGGTGTGCGACGGATTCGTGGGTAATGTGGCGTTGAAGACAGCAGAAGGGGTTGCCAAAATGATGGGCGGCTTCCTTAAAGAGGGCTTTAGCCGCAATGTGCTGACCAAACTCGCCGCACTGGTGTCCATGCCGGTGCTGAATGCCTTCAAGCACAGACTGGATCATCGCCGCTACAATGGCGCAAGCTTCCTCGGATTAAAAGGTATCGTGGTAAAAAGTCACGGTTCTGCCGATGCATTCGCTTTCCTTTGTGCTATCGAACGCGCGGCCGAAGAGGCGCGCGGCGGTATGTTGCAGCATATCAGCGAGCACGTTGATAAGTGGCATCAGGCACGCCAACAAACAACAGGGGAGGCGCTTTGATTTATTCGAAAATCATCGGCACCGGCAGCTATTTGCCCGCCAAGGTTTTAACCAACTACGATCTGGAAAAGATCGTCGATACCTCGCACGATTGGATTTTTTCACGAAGCGGTATCGTCGAGCGTCACTTCGCAGCCGACAATGAGCTGACCAGCGATCTCGCATTGCAAGCGAGCTTGAAGGCGATCGAAGCAGCGGGGATCGATGCGAACGAGATAGATCTGGTGATCGTGGCGACCACCTCGCCCGATATGTCATTTCCCGGTACTGCTTGCGTCTTGCAGGGCAAGCTGGGTATTAAGAATGGCGGCCCCGCTTTTGATATTCAAGCGGTATGCGGCGGCTTCATTTATGCCCTGAATACGGCGGACATGTACATTCGCGGCGGACAGGCCAAGACTGTTCTAGTGGTGGGGGCAGAAGTGCTGTCGCGCATGCTGGATTGGAATGATCGTACGACTTGCGTGTTGTTCGGGGATGGCGCGGGTGCAATAATTTTACGTGCCAGCGCAACCCCCGGCATCGTTGCGGCCAAGCTGCACGCGGATGGAAGTCATCGCGATATGCTGAAAGCAGACCCTTTTATTTCAATGGATGGGAAATCTGTATTTAAGTTTGCAGTCAAGGTGCTAAGCGACGTTGTTGAAGAGATACTTGATGAAAAAAATCTGAGCGGGGCAGACATCGACTGGCTGGTTCCGCATCAGGCTAATATCCGTATTATTGAGGCAACGGCAAAAAAACTAGGTATGGATATGGCTAAAGTGGTCGTCACGGTTGATCGTCACGGCAACACTTCGGCAGCCTCTATCCCTCTGGCATTGGATACCGCAGTACGCGACGGACGCATCAAGCCAGGACAAAACATTCTGTTCGAAGCGGTGGGCGGCGGATTTACCTGGGGCGCAGTTCTAATTCGCTGGTAGCTAAAGTGTCGGGTTACGCTACGCTAACCCGACCTACCGACTAACGTCTATCAACTAACGACCGATTTAAAATATGACTAAATTTGCTTTCGTCTTTCCCGGACAAGGATCTCAGTCGCGCGGCATGATGAACGGCTACGCCGATTTCAGCGCAGTGCGCGAGACTTTCATCGAAGCATCGGATGTGCTGAAACAAGACCTGTGGCAGCTGGTCACAGAAGGCAGCGATGCCGATCTGAACACCACCGTGAACACCCAGCCCGTCATGCTGACTGCGGGTGTGGCAGTGTACCGCGCTTGGCAATCTCAAAACGGCGCAAAACCGACCCTTATGGCCGGGCATAGCCTGGGGGAATACACTGCACTGGTCGCGGCAGGCGCATTGAGCTTTGCCGATGCGTTGCCGCTGGTGCGCTACCGCGCACAATGCATGCAACAAGCCGTGCCAGAGGGAGTGGGCGGCATCGCTGCGATTCTCGGCTTGGAAGATGAAGTAGTGCGGGCGGTGTGTGCCGAAGGCGCGCAGGGCGAAGTGCTGGAAGCAGTTAACTATAACTCCCCCGGTCAAGTGGTAATCGCCGGAAATCGCGCAGCCGTTGAGCGCGGCATGGAGCTGGCCAAAACCAAAGGTGCGAAACGCGCCATCATGCTACCGATGAGCGTGCCGTCGCATTGCAGCTTGTTGAAGGGCGCGGCAGAACAATTGCGCGACTATTTAAAAAATGTTGCAGTGCATGCACCTGCGACTCCGGTGCTGCACAATGCCGACGTGGCCTCTTACAGTGATGCCGCCGCCATCAAGGATGCCTTGGTACGCCAGCTGTATTCGCCGGTGCGTTGGGTCGAGACCGTGCAGGCTTTCGGCAAAGACGGAATCACTCATAACGTGGAATGCGCCCCCGGAAAAGTGCTGGTGGGATTGAATAAACGTATCGATACCAACCAGCAGGCATTAGCCATCAATGACGGCGATGCACTCAAAGCAGCGCTGGCTGCACTCGCATAAGGGGAGGGGATATGACGACGCTACAAGGACAAATCGCACTGGTGACAGGCGCTTCGCGCGGCATCGGTCAAGCCATTGCACTTGAACTGGGCAAACAAGGCGCAACCGTGATCGGCACCGCTACCAGTAGCAACGGGGCGCAAGCGATCAGTGCCTATCTGGAAGCAGCGGGCATCAAAGGTGCCGGCATGGCGCTGAATGTCAACGATGCCGCGCAGATAGAACTGGTGTTGGGCGAGTTGCGCAAGCAGTTCGGCGAAATTTCGATTCTGGTAAATAACGCCGGCATCACCAAAGACAACCTGCTGGCGCGTATGACAGACGAGGAATGGGACGATGTACTGACAACCAACCTCAAGTCCGTGTTTCGCCTGAGTCGCGCCGTGTTGCGTGCCATGATGAAGGCCAGAACAGGTCGTATTATCAGCATTTCCTCGGTGGTCGGCAGCATGGGCAACCCCGGTCAGGCCAACTATGCGGCCTCCAAGGCGGGCATGGCAGGCTTCACCAAATCGCTCGCGCAAGAGATCGGCAGCCGCAATATAACCGTGAACTGTGTCGCTCCTGGCTTCATTGACACGGATATGACGCTGGCCTTGGGCGAAGACCAGCGCGCCAAACTGGTCGAGCATGTGCCGCTTAAACGCCTCGGGCAACCCGCTGATATCGCGGCCGCAGTGGCCTTTTTGGCCAGCCCCGGCGCGGCATATATCACCGGAGTCACGCTGCACGTGAACGGCGGTATGTACATGGAGTAATCAAGCAGTTTGGAAAACGGCGCGAGTTTGGTAGAATGCACGCGCATTTTGAATTTTAATTAAAACGGGAGTAATGGAATGTCTAACATCGAACAACGCGTAAAGAAAATCGTAGCTGAGCAACTCGGCGTGAATGAAACAGAAGTCAAGATTGAGTCTTCGTTCGTCAACGATCTGGGAGCTGACTCTCTGGATACCGTTGAACTGGTGATGGCGCTGGAAGAAGAGTTCGGCTGCGAAATCCCTGATGAAGATGCAGAAAAAATCACTACCGTGCAGCAGGCTATCGACTACGTCAACGCACATCCCAAGTAACTCATCAATTATTTGATCGTTTCTTTCCTGGTTAGTGGAGCACAGATTGGCTAAACGCAGAGTCGTTATTACGGGCTTGGGTATCGTATCGCCGGTGGGTATTGGCGTCGCCCAAGCTTGGCAGAATGTTGTGGCAGGTCAATCTGGTATTTCACGAATCACACACTTTGATCCCAGCGCTTTCGCGTGCCAAGTCGCCGGAGAAATCAAAGGGTTTGATGCTAGCCAGTATCTGCCTGCGAAAGATGCGCGACGCATGGATCGGTTTATTCATTTCGGCCTTGTGGCCGGGATGGAAGCTTTCAAAGATTCCGGCATTGAAGTAACGGAGCAGAATGCCGAGCGCATCGGTGTTTGCATCAGTTCCGGTATCGGCGGTCTGCCGATGATCGAGGATACTCATAGCGACTATCTGGCAGGCGGTCCGCGCAAGATATCGCCGTTCTTCATTCCTGGCACTATCATCAATATGATTTCCGGCAATCTGTCCATTTTGTACGGATTGAAGGGGCCGAATTTTGCCGTCGTTTCGGCATGCACCACGGGTACGCACAGTATTGGCGACTCGGCGCGCATCATTGAGTACGGCGATGCGGATGTGATGATCGCGGGTGGCTCTGAAGCGACTATCTCGCCGCTGGCGATAGGCGGGTTTGCTTCTGCTAAAGCGCTGTCCACCCGCAACGACGATCCCGCCACATCCAGCCGTCCTTGGGATAAAGACAGAGATGGCTTCGTGATGGGTGAAGGTGCCGGGGTGCTGGTGCTGGAAGAATATGAACACGCCAAAGCGCGTGGCGCCAAGATATACGCCGAGCTATCCGGCTACGGCATGAGCGCAGATGCCTATCATATGACCACCCCCAGCGCAGATGGCCCGAAACGCAGCATGCTCAATGCATTACGCAATGCGGGCTTGAATCCTGACCAAGTGCAATATATCAATGCGCACGGCACCTCCACGCCGTTGGGCGACAAAAATGAAACGGAAGCCATAAAGCTGGCTTTCGGCGACCATGCCAACAAATTGGTGGTGAACTCGACCAAGTCGATGACGGGACATTTGCTGGGTGGTGCAGGTGGTATCGAATCGCTGTTCTGCGCACTGGCCTTACATTATCAAATATCCCCGCCGACCATCAATATCTTCGAGCAAGATCCCGAGTGCGATTTGGATTATTGCGCCAATACGGCGCGCGAGATGAAGATGGACGTCGCAGTGAACAACAATTTCGGCTTTGGCGGAACTAACGGCTCGCTGGTGTTCCGCAAAATCTAATTACTATTCCTCGCTGTGAAGACGCTAATCAACGGAGCACCTTGCGACACGATTAGCGTCAATGATCGCGGCCTGCTCTACGGTGACGGCGTGTTTCGCACGTTACGATTGTGCGATGGCAGCATTCAACAGTGGCAACGCCACTATGCCCGTTTGCTTAAGGATTGCAGTACGATCCTCTTGCCTTGTCCCGCTGAAATTCTGCTTCTAGAGGAATTAGAATATCTGATTCATGGGGTTGCGGACGGCATACTTAAGATCATCGTGACGCGAGGGGCGGCGCAACGGGGTTATGCTCCGCCTCTTCAGCCGGATGTAACGCGCGTTCTAAGCTTAAGTCCCACTCCCGTCTTTCCGGAAGCATTCTCCAAATCTGGTGTGCGTATGCACCTTTGTAATTTGCGCCTGGGGCATCAGCCGCGCCTGGCTGGCGTTAAACACCTGAATCGCTTGGAAAACGTGCTTGCTGCCGCAGAATGGGACGATCCAGAAATTGCCGAGGGGTTGCTGCTAGACGAGTCCGGTTATGTTATTGAAGGGGTGCGCAGCAATATTTTTATGGTCAAGCAGGGTGATTTGATCACCCCTGACTTATCCCGTTGTGGCGTTTCTGGAGTGCAGCGCGAACGGGTAGGCGAATGGGCAAGGCAGCACGGCGTGGCGTACAAGTGCATAGACGTGACTTTGCAAGACTTGCTGGATGCGGATGAGATTTTTTTGGCGAACAGTGTGATCGGCGTATGGCCTGTGCGGGAAATTTTAGGCCACCAGTGGCATCATCATCCCGTTGCTCAAACAATACAGGACTGGTTGGCTCATGACTCCAATTAAAGAACTCTTGTTATGGCTGCTTTTCATTCTGGTGATCGTTGTCGGCCTTGCCGGATTTTATGCCCTGCGGCCGCTGCCACTTCCAAAATTGCCTTATGAATTTTCGCTAAAACAGGGTAGCAGCCTGAAGAGCGCCGCCCGCCAAATGCACCAGGCTGGAGTGTTGCCCGGCGACTTATTGTTCGTATTGCTGGCGCGAAGCTTGGGCAAAGCCGCTCAAATCAAACCGGGTAATTATGAAATAGAAGCGCCGGTCAGCCCGCTACAGCTGCTCGACATCATCAGCAAAGGGCGCGTTGAGCAAAGCGATATAAGCGTCATAGAAGGCTGGACATTCAATCAGTTGCGTGCCGCTTTGAATGCCGATCCTAAGCTGCGTCACGATACATTGAGCATGACAGATGCTGATATCTTGAAGCACATTGGCGCTTCAGAGAAAGATGCCGAGGGCTTGTTCTTTCCAGACACCTATAATTTTTCCAGCGGCAGCAGCGATTTGGCCGTGCTTAAACGCGCCTACCAGTTGATGCAACGCAAGCTGCAAGAAAGTTGGAAGACCCGCGTGGCCAATTTGCCCCTGGCAAATCCTTATCAGGCTTTGATTTTGGCTTCCATCGTGGAGAAGGAAACCGGGCAGGCCAAGGATCGAAGCATGATTGCGGGAGTGTTCATCAATCGCTTGCATAAAAAGATGCTGCTGCAGACAGATCCGACCGTGATTTATGGCATGGGCAGTAAATTCGATGGCAATTTGCGCAGGCGCGATCTGCAAACCGATACGCCTTACAACACCTACACCCGCGCAGGGCTGACACCTACCCCTATTGCTTTACCGGGACTGGCGGCCATACAGGCTGCCCTGCATCCCGCACAAACCAATGCACTGTATTTCGTGGCCAAGGGGGATGGCAGCTCGTATTTTTCCAGCACATTGACCGAACACAATAACGCGGTGAACCGTTACCAAAAATGAATAAAGCAAAATTTATCACCTTTGAGGGTGTGGATGGGGCAGGGAAGAGCACCCATCTGGAGTGGTTTGCCAATGCCTTGCGCCAGCGCGGTATCGACCTGTTAGTCACGCGTGAACCCGGCGGTACGCCTCTGGGAGAGCGTTTGCGCGAGATATTGCTGAATCATCCGATGCATGCCGAAACTGAAACACTGTTGATGTTCGCCGCCCGGCGCGAACACGTTGAGCAAGTGATTCGTCCTGCCTTGCAACGCGGCACTTGGGTGATCTCTGACCGTTTCAGCGATGCGAGTTTCGCCTATCAGGGCGGGGGCAGGGGCGTTGCGTTGGATAAACTGGAGCAGTTGGAGCAATGGGTGCATGGTGACCTGCAACCTGACCTGACCTTGCTGTTCGATATCCCCATCGAAGTTGCGCGCCAACGTTTGGCGAATAACATCTCGCTGGATCGCTTTGAACAAGAGCAGGGCGCATTCTTTGAGAAAGTACGCCAAGCATATTTGGCACGAAGCCAAAAGACTCCGGCAAGATTCGCGGTTATTCACGCAGAAAAGACGCGCGATGAGGTTCAGAAAATCCTAGAGAAGATAGTCTCATCAATTTGATATGAAAGAACTTTATCCTTGGCAGCAAGAAACATGGCAAAGTCTGCAAGGGCTGCGCAACCGCTTGCCGCATGCGCTTCTGGTCAAAGGGGCGCAAGGCATTGGCAAGTTAGATTTGGCGCTCAGCTTTGCGCAATCCCTGCTATGCGAAGCGCCATTGGCGTCGGGGATGCCTTGTTGCCAATGCGATTCCTGTCACTGGTTCGAGCAAGGTTCGCATCCAGATTTTCGTTTGGTGCAGCCTGATGCGTTGAGCAATATTGATGAAGGCAAAGACAGCACGAAAAAGCCTTCACGAGAGATCAGCGTGGATCAAATCCGGGCTCTGGCGAATTTTGCCAACCTATCAGCACATCGGGGTGGCTATCGCATCGTGCTGGTTCATCCGGCTGAGTCGATGAATAACAACTCGGCCAATGCGCTGCTTAAGACGCTTGAGGAGCCCACGGAAAAGCTGCTTTTCCTCTTGGTTACCCACAAGCCCCAACAACTTTTGCCCACCATTCTGAGCCGCTGCCTGAGTTTGAGCGTGAGCACCCCGGATCGGGAGGCTGGTATTGCATGGCTTAAACAGCAGGGAGTGAACAACCCGGAAAATGCCTTGGCACAGTCCGGCTTCGCCCCATTGCTTGCACTGCATTGGGCCGAAGAGGGTGAAGGAACCGAGGAAATCGGTATTCTGCTGTCCGCAATACAGCGCCCCGCACAAATGGACGCCCTGATGCTAGCCGACAAATTGCAGCGTTCCGCTCCCGTCCAAGTCGTTCACTGCTTGCAGCAATGGTGTTATGACTTGGCAAGTGCCAAACTAACCGGACAGGTCAGGTATTTTCCGGAACAGATGGACGTATTAAAACAACTGTCTGCGAATATCCCATCGATGCGCCTGTTGCGCTATCAAAAAGAATTGCAGGTCGCTAAACGCGAAGCCTTCCATCCTCTTAATCCAAAACTGCAATTCGAGTCTACCTTATTGTCTTATCGACAAATATTTTCTCAAACGGGCGCCTAAAAAACATGTTTATTGATTCGCATTGCCATCTTAATTTTCCCGAGTTGGCGGAAAACCTCGACGACATACTGGCCAAGATGAGTCTCAATCAAGTGACTCAGGCATTGTGCGTTTCAGTGGAATTGGACAAATTTCCGCAAATCCTGCAATTGGTGGAAGGGCACGAGAGTCTATACGCCTCTGTAGGCGTGCATCCCGATTACGAATTGGAGGTCGAACCCACGCAGGCAGAGCTGGTGCGGCTGGCGCGACATCCCAAAGTCATCGCCATCGGCGAGACAGGCTTGGACTATTACCGTCTGCAAGGCGATCTGGAATGGCAACGCGAACGCTTTCGTACCCATATCCGCGCTGCAAGAAAATGCGGCAAGCCGCTGATCATTCACACCCGGTCGGCAGCGCCGGACACCTTGCGCTTGATGCAGGAAGAAGATGCGCAGCAGATTGGCGGCGTGATGCATTGCTTCACAGAGAATATGGAAGTGGCTCAAGCGGCAATCGAAATGGGCTTCTATATTTCTTTCTCGGGCATCGTAACCTTCAAAAATGCACTTCAGATAAAGCAAGTCGCCGCATCCATTCCGCTAGAGAAGATTTTAATTGAGACAGACGCACCCTATCTGGCTCCTGTTCCTTTTCGCGGAAAACTCAATCAACCCGCGTATGTAAAACATGTGGCGGAAGAAATAGCCAAATTGCGCAATATCTCTGTGGAAGAAGTCGGGCTGGCAACCAGCGAGAACTTCAAGCGTCTGTTTCTATGCAATTCTTGATGAATTTTAATTTCTGAGTCCTTACCTTTTGTGCGCATAATGCCGCGATATGCAAAAGAGCCGCCCCAAGTTAGGGCGGTTTTTTTTCGACCTAAAAAAGTCAATGTCAAACAGCGTCCAATACTTTCCACTAATCAGCGTCCAATTTTTTCCAATTTTTCGGTTTTTTGAGCACGGTTTTTGCGATGTTTGAATCGGTAAGA
>WSYA01000048.1 GCA_009773615.1 Gallionellaceae bacterium | reverse complement strand
GATACCTCCGGCTAAACGCCGGATGGTTACATACTGAGGTGGAAACTATTGGACGCTGTTTCCACCACCAATCTGGAAAGTGTTGCACGCGGTTTGACATAACAAGCGCTCGGTTTCCTCCTTCGTTAAAAGTTTAACTTGGGCTAAATATTTCGGTTTACAGATTTTTGGCATAATTAATTTGCTCCTCGATGAAATGCTGCTCGGTAGGGCGGGATATAGCCCGCATGCCAATTTTTTTCAATGATGTCATTGGAATGTTTTTTTGTTGGGGTGTTTTTTTCTATAACTAGCCCGCCTGCTTTCATGTTGTTATTGTCCGGCTCCATCAGGACAATATCGCGATATTCAGTTTGGGAAAAATTATTGGTCATGATATTTCCTTTCATTTAGTTAAGGAATTGCATGTGGCATAAATGATCGTGAACTACAAAGGATATAGAATTATTCCGAACCGATTGTGTGTGTATTGACCCAAAGGATAAAGAATAATCAGAGACGAGTGTAGTCCAGTTTAATTGCGATAATATTACGCGGCTCTGTTTGTGATGCTGGATAGGAGTAATTGCAGATTTAGCGCCCTTCCATCATGTACACCACATGCTTGGAGATATTTTTTGTATGATCGCCGATACGCTTGATTGACTTTGCCACACACAGGGTTTGCAGCGCAGTAGGAAGATCGGCCGCGTCTTCCATCATGTATCCAACGAGGTGCCGCAAGATAGAGTCTAATTCGGCATCGATCAGAGCATCTTTTCGGCCAACTTTCCTCGCGGAATCCGCATCCATCGCATCAAATGTAGCCAAAGAGGCGCTTAACATTCCAAGTGCAACGTCAGCAATATATTTTATTTGCTGATAGCCCGGTAAGTGAGAGGAACGTTTTTGTGCGATTAGCTTTGACATGCACGCGATGCTTTCCGCTTCATCGTCGATATGTTTCAAATCGTTGATAATTTTAATAATAGTCTTGACCAGACGCAAATCGTTTGCTGTGGGTTGGCGGCGAACAAAAATACGGGTGCAATTTTCGTCGATATCGATTTCCATCGCATCAATTGCACGGCCCGCATTCATGACGCGATCTATCATCGTTAAATCGCCTGTCACGAGCGAATCCAGCGCTAGACGGAATTGATTCTCAACAGCTTCACCCATTTGCAGTACGTTCGCACATACGGCAGTCAATTCGGCATCAAATTGCGTAGAAGTGTGCTCGGGATATTTCATCTGGATATTCGCCTGAAATTGATCTAACTAACTGCGTACATTACCAGTTCACCATGACATATTTGTTACTTCCAGTAGAGCTAATTCGCATGTGCTCGTAGGAATGTCACGAGTAGCCAGAATAATTTTAACTGGGCTTTAATATTTTCTGAAGGCTCTGATTTATTCGGTTTTATCGTTCCCGGGAAAACGGGATGCCAGTGAAAATAATGGCACAGAGTCCCCTCCTGCGCGAAGCAGACGGATAGACTAATTCCTCTCCAAATATTTGGCCGACAAAGCAATGCAAATATCTTTGTGCGAAATCGAAAAAAAGGTTGTGAGCGGACAAATTGGTTAAAGGAATTTAGCTGGCGAGCGGTGCTGGTGACGGGGCTAATCAGTCCTGTATCTTATTCCTCAGCGCTTGCTGGCTTAATTGTTGGCGCAGCTTACTTAAGCGCAGAAGGAGTTGTATTTTGCTCTTGACGACATGAGGGGGGATAGGGTGCTGGAGGAAGTCATCCGCGCCGCAGTCTGATAAGCGCGTCCATGCTACTAAGTCTTGGGTGGGCATTAGTAAAATAACCGACGTATGTCGATTTTTTTCATCGTGCTTAATGAGTCGGCAGCATTCATACCCGTTGATCTCGGGTAGGTTCACATCCACGATCACTAGGTCGGGATTTTCTTGCATGGCGATCAGCAGTTCAATGCCATCGCTCACCGAATTGAGTTCATATTCCTCAGGAAGCGGTATAGGTCTGATTATTTCAAGGTTGGACGCATCAGTTAATGCTAACAATATTTTCATATTTTCCCTCGCGCTATAGCCCTATTCTTGCTGTGGCAGTAAGCTGGGCAATTGCAAGCTATCGCATTGCAAATTTCAGCCATTCCGTGCAGGTAGAGAAGGGCATCGGTCGGGCAATTTGATAGCCCTGAATAATCGTGCCACCGCAGCCGCGCAGAAACTCAAGTTGCTCGGCTGTTTCGACGCCTTCAGCAATCACTTCCATGCCCAGATTGGCACCAATCATGATGGAGATGCGGACAATGGCTTGTGCCTTGCGTTCCGTGCTGGCCCGCCGCACAAAGCCACCGTCGATCTTGAGTTCCGTCGGTAAGCTGTACCAGACTGGAGTAGCCGGTTCCAAAATCGTCAATCGATAAGGTAAAGCCCATCAGTGAAAGCCGGGTCAGTGTTTCCATCGCCAAATAACGTTCCACCATTAAGCGGCTTTCGGTGATCTCGATGACAAAATCCGAAGGATGCAGCCCGGCGGCGTTGACTAGCTGACACAAACGTTCTGGGATTTCCAGATTGAGCGCGCTATCCATCGACATGTTGATGGCGGTCTTGATATGGAGGTTCTGGTCGCGCCAGATAACCATGTCGGCCACTACCTGACGCGCCATCGAAAAAAACAGCTCGTCGGCCAGTCCCGCAGCTTCAATCGCGGGGATGAAACTTGCCGGACCGATTATGCCGCCAGCGGTCTGCGGCCAGCGGGCCAGCGCTTCGGTGCCGACCGTTTTGCCGCTGCGGATATCGACCTTGGGCTGATACCATGGAATAAACTCTTCTGCCGCCAATGCCGCAGCTAATCGTTTCGACGTAAGAACTTCTGCCGTTCTAACGGTGCTGGCGGAGGCGGCTCGCGGATGCAGGTTTGTCAGTAATCCATGCAGTTGGTTGGGTGAGCACGGCTTGGTCAGTACGCCGATAATTGACAGGCCATGTGCGTTTGCAAGCCCGGCGGCGCTGCTCAGTATTTCATCTTGCACACTTGACAGTAAAATAATTTCGGCCACGAATCCGCGCTGTGCCAGATGCCGCATCAGCACGGGACCATCCATGCAGGGCATGGACAGATCGGTAATAATTACGCTGATCTTGTGCCCGTGAGTGTCGAACTGCACGAGGGCTTCAGCGCCATTTGATGCGAATTTCACATTGTTCCAGCCGAAACTGGCTAGCTGCATGCCAATCAAGTCACGCTGAAACTCGTCGTCATCGACAACCAATATCATGTTTTCTGATGATGTCATAACGACCACTCTGCCGTTTTATTGCTCAAGCCCCGCTGATTTGGCGAGCGGATAAATTGTGTGTTCTCAACGGTCAATAATTTAGCGGCCATAGTCATCCTCCAATCTATGCAATGTGTGCTTTGATTAAATCTGCGGCAGCAGAAAATGTTTTGCCCAAACGCTCGGCGAGTGTGCCGCATGTTTGCTTGTCGCCGGCACGTCCGGCAGTTTCCAGTTGCTGGCACAGTTCGCCTAACTGTATCGCCCCCACTGTGCGAGCGGCTGATTTGAGTTTGTGCGCTATGTCGGCAACCATACCGCTTTCGCCAGTTACCGCAGCGGCGCTAATGGCGGAAACTTGCTCTTGTGCACTGTGCAAAAATTTCTCCAGCAAACGGTGATTCCTAGCCGGGTTGTCACCCACTAAGCCGGGCAGCGTAGTGGTATCCCATATGGCAAGAGAATCAGGTAATGATTCATTCATGCGTTTATTTGCTTCAATTTCGTCATTTTCTTGGTTGATCGGAAAAGCCGCAACCGCTTCGTTTCTTGCTATTGGCGTTATCTCTGCCGTTAGCGGCAGCCACTTGTCCAGCATCGACTTCAACTCTTTCAAACGTAGAGGTTTTGACAAATAGTCATCCATGCCGCGATCTAGGCAACGCTGGATCTCTCCCTGCATGGCGTTGGCCGTGACAGCAATGATCGGCAAACGAATACCCTCCGGCTCGGCCTGACGAATTGCCGCAGTCAATTCAAAACCATCCATGTTAGGCATATGACAATCAGTAAGCAGTAAGGCGTAACTGCCGTTACGCCACATTTCCAGGGCTGCTATGCCATCCTCGGCAACTTCGGCGGTATAACCCAACAGATTTAACTGCGCCTGCATGACTTCGCGATTGGTTTCGTTGTCTTCGGCGAGCAGGATCAGCTGCCCGGTGAGCAAGGCTTCTTCGATGGAGGGAGCCCTGGATTTTGTTAAGGGACTGCGGCGCTCGACTTGCCCGGGAATGTCCGGCATATTCAGTCGCCCGCTGGCAAGTGCTATTCCGTGAATCAGGTCGTGGTAGAGCAGCGGATGGGCGGATATTTTTACATCCTTGGCGGAGTGTTTGCCGCTTTCGCGCGTTATCAGCCGGGCAACACCGATATTCGTCGGCAGGTCGAGCTTGCTTGCGATGGTGGTTACCGAACTACCGAGCAGCACGACCATGGGGCTCTCTGAAGAGCGTGTTTGCTGTAGCTGTTCACGAGCCGCCGCCATATCGGCCACCAGAGTGACTGCGGCTCCGGCTGAGATGCAGTAGGCCGATACGATCTGTTCAAGTGCGGCATCGCAACTTACCGCCAGCACATGTATCCCGACCAAGTTCGGTTCAGCTTCCGGCACATGCTCGAGTGTGACTTCTTGCAGCGGTAACTTGACTGTGAACTCGGCTCCCTCCCCAAGCGTGCTGCTCACCGATATAGTGCCATCCATCAATTCAACCAACCTCTTGCTGATGCTCAATCCAAGGCCAGTGCCGCCAAATTTTCGCGCTGTACTCTCGTCCGCTTGAGAAAATGGCTGAAAGAGATGGGTAAGCACTTCTTGGCTCATGCCAATGCCGTTGTCAATGATGCTCAATTGAATTCCCGGTCGATCCTGAGTCATGTTGCATGGCACGACATGCAACATGACCCGACTGGGGCGGTCTTGCTGACGGGAGGTGAATTTAACAGCATTGCCCAACAGGTTAAGCAGCACTTGGCGTAGCCGGGTGGGGTCGGAGGCGATCCAGCATGGCAGATCGGGGGATACGAAAACGGAGAGTTCGATTGATTTCGCATTTGATACCGTCACCATGAGTTGCGCTGCACCTTCGACCACCTCGCGCAGATTCGTAGGGATGCTTTCCATTGCCAGTTTGCCGGCCTCGATTTTGGCGGAGTCGAGAATGTCATTTAATATTTGCAGCAAAGCCAATGAGGAGTTATGAATGGTGCCGAGCATGCGATGTTGGGCGACCGTGAGTTTGGTTTTCTGCAAGATATCCACCATGCCGACCACCCCATTCATCGGGGTACGGATTTCATGGCTCATATTGGCTAAAAATTCAGATTTGGCTCGGCTGGCGGCGTGCGCAGCTTCTTCGACGCGTTTGTGTTCGGTAATGTCGGTACTCACGGCAATATACTCCCGTGGTTTGCCATGTTCCCCCATGAAAGCAGAGATGGTGGTGTCTACCCAGTAAATATATCCATCCTTTGTTTTGTTGCATATCTCACCATGCCAAGTATCACCCCTGGCAATCGTTGTATACATAGCTTTGAAGAAATCTCTGGAGTGATGTCCAGAAGCCAAAATATTGTGGTTTTTCCCCATAAATTCTTCGCGAGAAAAACCACTGACTTGGCTGAATCTGTCGTTGCCATAAGAAATGTGGCCATCTATGTCGCACATGGATACGATTGCATGCTGATCCAGTACAAACTTTTGTTGCTTAAGCTCGGTCATGGCATTTTTTGCCATTTCAACGCTGTTTTCCAGATCCAGCGTTTTTTCTTTAACCAGATATTCCAAGTGGTTACGGTATCTTTCTAGTTCGGCATCCTTGAGTTTGATGTTGGTGATGTCGGTACGAAGCGCAACGTAGCGCTCCGGCTTACCTTTGTCGCCGACGAATGGGACGATGGTGGCATACTCCCAGAAAAAATGGCCATCCTTAGCTCGGTTGCATATCTCGCCATGCCAAACTTTACCTTGAACCAAGATTCGATACATGCCTTTGAAAAATCCGTGTGGGTGCATACCGGAGTTCAGGATGTCATGACTCTGTCCCAGCAATTCCTCGTGTGAGTAGCCGGTGATTGCGCAACACTTGTCATTGGCGTAAGTGATTCTTCCCCGTTTGTCGGCGATGGTGACGATAGTGTGCTGGTCAAGCGCCATTACAACATTTTTAAGTTCTTTGCTGATGGCAGCTTCGCTCTTGAGAAGTGACTGTGTAAGCATCTTGTTTGCGGCAATGTGGGTGGTGAGCGTCATGCCTACCAATGCAAGTGCGACAGTGAAGTACCAGAAACTGACCATATGACCGATGGTTAAACCAAAATAGCCAGTGCCTTGATAAAAACCAATCAAGTCAATTACAGTTACCAATAGCAATGTGATGGTCATGCCTCTCATACCCAAGCGCACCGCTGCAAGGGTAACTACCAAAAACATCCAGTAGCCCTGCGAAACTTTATCGAGAAACCAATGAATTTCTATAGGTAATATGGCTGGACGCCATTCAAGGGTGACAATGCTTCCGACAAGCACTGCAATTAAAAGGATAAGCGCAGCTTCGGCGAATATTCTTGCAGAGAAGCGAGGGAGCGGGTTTGATGCCGTTGGCCACCATACTAGGATCATTGGCGTTATTAAAAGAACGCCCAGTGCATCACCCATCCACCATGCGAACAGGCTGGCAAGGTAATTGTCAGCGATTACAACACCGGAAAATAGCAAGGTCGTTATACCAATAATGGCGCTTATAGAGGTGCCAACAAGACCCCCCCAGAAGAATATTTGGGCGACGTCTTGCAATGAAGATAAATTAGTCTTGAACTTGTTATTACGCTTGATTAACCAAGCGCCAATTAGAGCTGCCAAGGCGTTGCCCATGCCTTTGGAGGCACACACCCAGAGCCCATCACCGATCAAAATAGAGGAAATAAATGTGCCTAAGAGCACCGCCCAAAAATACCGTCGACCACCAAGCAGTAAAGCCGCTAGCGCTATGCCACTGGCAAGAAAGAAAATGCTGTCCCCCCCTGTCGGATTAAAATGCATTGTGACAATCGACGAGGCCAAGCTATAAAGCACGCTCAAGCCGAGCAGCTTTAACATCTCAAAAATCTTTCTCGTCGTTTGCGGCGACATCATATTGAGCTTGGCAGACGCACGGTGGTTACGACACTATTTCCCTTGCCTAGGTACTCAAGTTTGTCAAAACTGGTTGCTTTAGACATCGCAATTCCCCTTCCATGCAAGTCAAACACTCGTTCAGGACTGAATTCGAGATATGCCGGCCAGTTGAAGCCGTCGCCTTGGTCGGTAATGGTTACGATGCTGGCAGTTGTCGTTTTCTCCAGTGTTACATTGACCACGCGGGCAGCGTAAGTGGGATGTTTCAGGCGAGTTTCAATTTCGTTAGCCCAACGATCTTCTCTCAATAATTGGCTCTTTTCCGTATAGGAAATGCCGAGATTGCCGTGTTCAATCGCGTTGATTAAAAGCTCGGAGTAGCCACTGACGGTGCGATTGGGGTTCATGCTGACCTCTGCCAGTAATAGGGCCAAATTTTGGGCATCCTGCAAGGTTTGAATGCAGAACTCTGCCCGACGCAGTAGATTAAAATGGTTTGCTTGCAAGCCAAGCAATATTCGCAATTCGCGTTTTTGGAGAAAATCACTCAGCGCATTTTTGATGACGAGTTTTAATACGACTTCTGTCGATGGCTTGGTCAGGTAGTAAAAAGCACCTTCAGCCAAGCCTTCAATGATATTTTCCTGGCTGTTATCAGCTGTCAGCATGATGACGGGTAGCTCTTTGAAGCGTTCGTCGGACTTGATCCGCTTTAACAATTCAATGCCGTCAAGTCGCGGCATCTGTTTGTCTAATAAAATTAAATTAAATTTTGAGGGGGTCTGATTGATTCTTTCCCATGCAGACAATCCGTCCTCGGCAGATTCAACTGTATAGCCGCTTTGTTCAAGAACCTCCTGTGTTACAGAACGATAAAATTCGTCATCATCAACGATCAATAAATGAGCAGTCATAATTAATTTCCCAGCTTATGGATGAAATCACCTGATGATTTTGCGGCAGTGCCGATATGGATTTCGCTGAAGTTTATTGGCTTACATCTTCAAGCTGTTTGAGAATGTTTTCCATGTGCGAGCCGATTTCCAATCCCTCGTCATACAGTGCGCGTGCTTGGTTGGCTGCATCAAGCAGCATATTGGACAACTCCTCTTCCTGTGACTGGGTAATGCCTACACTCAACATAGAGCGGTCGAAATTTTTTTGTAATTCCTGAAATATATGGTTGCTTTTTATTCCTTGGTTACGATGGCGTTGGTCGATACCTTGTAGCGACTGGCTGACACTTGCAATGAGTTGCATAAGAGCAGCATGCTGTTTAGCCACGGACGCAGTGCTATCCAGTGCAACGACACGTGCATTGGTTCCTTCAGCCAGCCATGCAAGATTGTCTTTCATGCGTCCATGACGTTCAGGGTCGGCCTGGGCATCGCTTTTAACGATGATGGTGATATGTTCATAACTGCATGAGGTACGCGAGCCGAATTCAAATATTCGGCCTTGTTTGGACATATTGGTGAGCACGGACTCTTCCAGCGGCGAACAGGGGCCGTTGGGAGAGAAAGAAGCCGTCCCCTGCTCGCCGTGAATTTTCACACTAGCCTCCAGCCCATAAGAGCTAAAGGTATTCAGCACTTCACGGCACAGAGACGTGTAGTCCGGGCAACTGAAGCTTGTGCGCATAAATTGCAGCACTGCCCCGATTTCTGCCGAGCTAGACATTGCTGTCATGACCGTAGAAAAAGCGCTGGAGAGGTCGTTTTTTAGGCGACGGCGTTCGGCATAATGCGCTAGTTCAATCTTGATCTTAGAGCGCAGCTCATCTGCCGATACCGGCTTGGTTAGATAATCATCACCGCCCGCCTCATAGCCCGCAAGACGGTCTTCGTCACTGACCATGCCGGAAAGAAAAATAATTGGCAAGTCGCCGAGTGTCGAATCATCGCGCAAAGAACGACAGACTTCGTAGCCGGACATGCCCGGCATATCAACATCAAGCAGTAGAAGAGCAGGGGGGCTTTCCGATATGAGGCTTAACGCTGTTTTTCCATTATCGACGTGCTGCACGTCGTATTCCGGGGTAAGCATGTCGGCGGTAACCATGGCCGCAAAATCGTCATCTTCCACGATAAGAATTTTCGATAGATTATTCATGTGTTGTCTTTCGGGTTTGAGTTTCACAAACTGATGCTGATTTTCAATAGATTATGTGGACGCATCTTCCATTAATTTCATATCAGGGCTACTCATCAGCCTTTCGATGCCCACCAAGTTCAACATGCGTTATGAGTTGATTGTTTCTTACTGCGCTTGTTCCACTCAAATGTAGTTATAAATGGCAATGGCATTCATACGATGCGCTGTCGGAACTGACTTCAATTTGTTTGTTCGGTAACAAATCACGGCGTCGTTCCGAAAAACAATAGAAACCGTATGGTGGTGTACGGGCATGACAATCAGATGAAATTAAAATGACATATTTGTAACTTGGATTTATCCGCATTAAAAAGGAGGGGAGGGAGGTGTGGTGCAATTGGGGAAATCTCTGTTGCCTGTTACACGGCAGTCAGGAATGAAGGCTGTGAAAATAACATCGCACCCCTTATGCAGTATGGGATGCGTGTAGCCCTATCAATTGACTTTTGAGCAAATTCCCCTATTTTGAATCGCATGAAACATGGCGATCACTTGATCGCCGGGAACGGGACGACTTACAAAATATCCCTGAACGTCACAGCAATGATGCGTCCTTAAAAAATTGAGCTGTTCGATAGTCTCAACTCCTTCGGCAATAACTTCCATTTTTAAGCCATGCGCGATGTAGATGATTGCATCGACGATGGCACCATCCTCTGTGTCTTGCGGCACATCGCGTACAAATGACTGATCGATTTTTATGCGGTCGATAGGGAAGCGTTTGAGGTATGACAATGATGAGTATCCGGTTCCAAAATCATCAAGTGCGAATTTGACTCCGACAGCCTTTAGCTTGTCGAGCATTCTGCACAATGCCTCATCCTCGCGCAACAATACACCTTCGGTCATTTCAAGTTCCAAATATTTCGGGTCGAGTCCGGAAGTCTTTAACGCCTCTTCAACCACGGTGTCAAAGTCCCCTTCTTTGAACTGTCGCCCAGAAACGTTCACTGAAATTGTCACGTTGAAGTTTTGATCATGCCAGCGTTTTGCTTCCTGACAAGCCCTCTGCAAAATCCATTTTCCTATGGGAACGATCAGGCCGGAATCCTCTGCGATAGGGATAAATTCGGCAGGCGAGATAAGGCCTTCTTTTGGATCGCGCCAGCGGATTAGTGCCTCTGCTCCGGTTATTGTGCCTGTCTCCGTGTTTAATTGTGGTTGGAAGTGCAGCTCGAATTCGTTTCTTTGTAATGCATGACGCAGATTGTTCTGCAAATTGATACGTCGTAAAGCGACTTCGTTCATTTTTTGAGTGAAGAAGTGATAGCGGTTTCTACCATCCTGTTTCGCACTGTACATGGCCGCATCCGCATGCTTGAATAGCGCCTCGATATTTTCGCCATCTTCTGGATATAGCGCAATGCCGATACTGACCGATACGAAAAGCTCCTGAACATCAAAGAAAAATGGGGCACATATCGAATTCTGCAATTTTTCCGCGATCTTGGCTGCCCCTCCGTACCCGTCAATATCTGGCATCAGTAGAATGAATTCATCCCCCCCCTGACGAGCTACCGTATCGCCCTCGCGGACGCAACCAAGCAATCTTTCTGCGGCACTCTTCAATAAGGCATCACCTACCGCATGTCCATATCCATCATTGATGTCCTTGAAGTTGTCAAGATCAAGGTACATCACGGCCAGCTTCGTTTGCTGCCGATGCGCGCTCAGTAATGCTTGAGACATGCGGTCATTTAACAGGTTGCGGTTTGCCAAGCCGGTGAGCCCATCGTAGTTCGCCATGCGTTTAATGTGTTCTTCGGCCGCCTTGCGCTGGGTGATGTCAATGCAAATAGAGACATAGTTGGTGATTTCGCCTTTGCGATTTTTTACTATGCTGATCGATTGCCATTCAGGGAAAATAACACCATTTTTTTTGCGATTGTATATCTCGCCTTTCCATGAGCCGTGTGACTTAATCCGCCCCCACATATTCCGATAAAATTGATTATCCTGCAGCCCCGATTTTAATATGCGCGGATTTTCGCCTAGCACCTCTTTTTCGCTGTATCCGGTGATATGGACAAATGCGCTATTTACAAACACAATTTTTATGTCTGCGTCGGTTATCAATATGGCCTCTTCACTGCTTTCAATAACTTTTGCCAGCAGGCCCATGCCTTCCGTTGCAATTTCTAAATTGTTTAAGAAAGAGTTGAAAGCGTTGGCGATATTGTCAATATCGGGATGCTCATCCGCCAGCGCAACCCGTAATGAAAAATCGCCGCTCTGATGTATCTCTTCTATCGTGGATTGAAGTTGTTTAACGGGTTGCGAAATATGTCGCTTGAGTAACACATTTACAAACAATGAAATCAGCACCGAGACCCCGATTTGAAATAGCAGCATTCCGCTCCACAGCCATTTTTTTAAAATGGAGACACTCTGTTCATGCGCGGACAAGTCCATGATGATATCTGCCGCACCGTTAACGCTTCCCGATTTAACTTGGTGGCAAGACAGGCAATTGGTCCCACGAAAATTCTCGCTTGCCACAAAAGGAATGACGGCTCTCAGCACATGCGAGCCACCGGAAATAATTTCACGGGTAAACGAAGCTGTGCCAGAAGCGAGTACCTTGCGCACCAATTCATCATTAGGTCGCTCGTTCGAGACCCCGGGGCCATATTGAGTGTTGACTTGCTCAGCCCTAATGACTCGCAATTCCCTGACGTTTTTTGAGGCTGACATCTTGCGTACTAACAGTTCTCGATTGCTTGGATCGGAAATCTGTCCTGTAATCATCAACAAATTGAGGCCGTTAATCAATCCGTCAGCCGTTTCGCTTGCCTGAGATTCAACATCTTGTATTCCCTGGGTATCGAATTGTTCAACTATCCAATATTGAGAGCACACAAAAAATATTGCCAAAGACGACTGGATGAGAAAATGCAAACGCCATTGAACGCTGACCCGGCTCCAAGCGGTAGATAGTCGCCCATTCAATTGCATCAATAGAGAAGCAGCTTTGTTTGAGGTAAAACTCATACCTTAAAGTGCTCGATTGGCCGATCAAGTTCGGCACTTTGCTCGCTAAGCGCAGCCAAAATATCTTCGACACCATTCAATACGTTGTGCGCCCCCTCGCTTATTTCAGCCATAGCAACGCCTTCTAGATAATCAATTTCACAGAGTGTAACCTGAAGAGCATGGTGGGCAAATGGTTCGGACGGCAATTTTTCTAGTTCCATTACTTGTTTACCAGATCCCCACAGAAGATGCGGCGCGGCATTCTGGCGTTTCTTCATTCATAAGTATTTCGTGGAACGCAGCATTAAGTGATTGCCAACTTTCAGAAAAGTCTTTAATTCAGGGAGTGCCAGAAGATATATTTCAGCGTGAGTAATGGTAGGGGGTAATTATGACGAGATTATGACAATGATTTTTTGGGCTATTTTGTCTGGAATTTGATATGGCAGTCTGAAAAATATTTCATGTGCCATGAGTGAACAAAAGATCGCACTAGGCATTCATGCGGGCAAAGACAGCTGGAGTCTATGCGACGATTTTGTGGATTTGATGGTGATTTGCAGAGTAGGTCGTAAGACATCTTTATCCGGCGATAGTGCGGTTGCGGCCTGCTGCCTTGGCGGCGTAGAGGCGTTCGTCCGCCTGATGCATCATCGCTTCCAGGCTCGCCAGCTGGACATTGGCAGTCAAACCGATACTGACTGTGAGGTGCAGCGTTTTGTCTTGCACTTGCAGGGGCTGGGAGGCGACGTGTAGACGCAAGCGTTCGGCGTATTGAAAACCGGCCTGTTCATCGGTGTCTGTGCAGATCACCAGAAATTCTTCTCCGCCTAAACGGCACACTATGTCTTGTTTGCGCGCGGCATGACGCAAGCTTTCGGAGACCATCTTGAGCGCATCGTCGCCGAAATGGTGGCCGTAGGTATCGTTGATAGATTTGAAATGGTCGATATCCACCATCATGCAGCAAACCGGACGCCCGCTGCGGATCGCCAACGCCCGTTCCTGCTCCAGACGCTCCATGCCGAAGCGACGGTTGGGCAGGCCGGTCAACGCATCCGTCAGCGCCAATTCTTGCAGACGTTTATTGGAGAGAGCGAGTTCGTCGGCAAATTGCCGCAACTGCAACCGGTCTTCTTCCTGAGCTTCCTGCATCTGAATGATGCGTTGCGCGGCGCGTAGCCTTGCGGCCAAGACTTTCGGGTTAATAGGCTTGACCAGAAAATCATCCACCCCTGCCTCGAAAGCCTCAATCAATTTCTCGGTGCTTTCTAGGGCGGTGACGATGAAAATATATATTTTGTTCCATGCAGGGTTCTTGCGCAGTTCTTTGCAGAACTCGATGCCATCCATCTCGGGCATGACCCAGTCGCTGATGATGAGCTGCGGGGGGGCGGCTTTGACGAGCTCCAGTGCCTTGCGTCCGTTATCGGCGGTGGCGACGTTGTGTCCGGCTTTTTCCAGCATGGTCTTATAGAGCAACTGGATGGCGCGGTCGTCGTCCACCAACAGGATGCGCAATTTGAATGTGGCAGACTGCGCACCGGGCAAATCGTCAATGGCCATTAAGTCCGGTGTGATGGAAGCGGAATTTAGCATCTGTTCGAAGGGAGGCTGGCCGGGGGTTGCGATGTTGAGCAAGTCGCTCCATTCCTCCAGGCCCTGCAGGACGCGATCCCCGATCTCAATGAGCGTGCCGGTTTCGATGCCTATCCGCGTGGCCAGCAGTATCAACTGCGGGACGAGTCGGTTGCGCTCCGCTGGCGCCGAGGTGCAAACCGTCGCCAGATGGTTTGCGAAATGAAAAAGTTGCAGCAAACGCCAGTTGCGTTCTCCCTCGTGAAATTGGCTGAGCTCGGGTTGCTCCAGATGCAGCGCGATTTTCTGAAAAATATCCGGCATCCCCCAATCGGCCAGCATCAAGGCAGTAATCATGTTGTGATTCAGGCCGAAGGCATTGCGCTCTAATTCGCGCAAATTTTTGGAGGCGGCGGATTGCGCCAGCACCTGCGAATAGTCCTGTGCAAAGACGGTGGCCAGAGTCAGGCGGCCGATCTGCGACAGCAGACCCAGTAAAAAAGCCTCGTCCGCAACGCCGACATGCATTTTTGACACAATCTCTTGCGCGGCGATGCCGCTGCAAGCCGAATGCATCCAGAATCTCTGATAGTCGAAACCCGCGCAAGCGCCCGAACGGAAGTCTGTTACCAGAGAAAGTCCCAGTGCCAATTGACGCACCGATTTGATGCCCAGCACCGTCACCGCATCCATGATAGAAGCGACCGGACGCCCGTTTCGACGCACGAGCAGATTGGCTGCCTTGATGATGCGTGCAGCCAGAGCGGGGTCGTTGTTGATGAGCCGGGCGATTTGTTGCGTGGTGGTGTCTTCCTGATCGGCTAGCTGGATGATTTGAAGCGCCACGCCGTGCGGCGAAGGCAGCTTGCCGTGAGCTTTGAAGTCTTCAAATTTTTGACTTACTGACGTATTCATGATGCCACCGCTAATGAGTGCTGTGCGAATGCCGCAACTGACGCGCGGATTGTTCCATATTTGCGCGCCTTTTACAAAGAAAGCGAATGGGGCTTCCGCCTTGCTTGCGCGGCGAAATGAAAGCCGCTATATTCCCATCCATGCATTTCTCCCGCCACATCTCGCTGTTGCACTCCACGTTCAGTCTTCTGGCTGCGCTGCTGCTGCGGTCGCGCGCTAAATAATTCTTCCAAAAATTTAAAGAATTAAAGCTGCCGACATCTCACACAGATGCCGTGTCTTGAACGATTGCAACGGAGTCCACCATGTCTGACAAATTGATCATATTCGATACCACCTTGCGCGACGGCGAACAGAGCCCCGGCGCATCCATGACCAAAGAAGAAAAATTGCGCATCGCGCGCCAGTTGGAAAAACTCGGCGTGGATGTGATCGAGGCGGGCTTTGCCGCCGCCAGTCCCGGCGATGCCGAGGCGATCCACAGCATCGCCAAAGTCATCGAACGTTCTACCGTGTGTTCGCTGGCGCGAGCCGGTGAAAAGGATGTGCGCGCGGCGGGCGAGGCGATCAAGCCGGCCAAGCGCGGACGCATTCATACGTTCATCGCCACTTCACCCATCCACATGCAGCACAAGTTGCGCATGACAGAGGATCAGGTGGTTGAGCGCGCGGTGCAGGCGGTGCAATGGGCGCTGGAATACACCGACGATGTCGAATTTTCCGCAGAAGATGCCGTACGCTCGGACATGAATTTTTTGGTGCGTATCTTCAATGAGGTTATCAAGGCGGGTGCGAAGACCTTGAATGTGCCGGACACCGTGGGTTACAGCATCCCCGTGCTGTGGGGCGAGCGCTTCCAGCAGTTGATCGCGCGCGTGCCGAACAGCGATAAGGTAATCTGGTCCACGCATTGTCATAACGATCTGGGTATGGCCTCGGCCAACTCCTTGGCGGCGGTGATGAACGGTGCGCGCCAGGTGGAGTGCACCATCAACGGCTTGGGCGAACGTGCGGGCAATGCCGCGCTGGAGGAGATCGTGATGGCGGTGAAAACACGTCGCGACATTTTTACCTGCGACACGCGCATCGACACCACGCAAATCGTGCCGACCTCCAAACTGGTGTCCAGCATCACCGGCTATCCGGTGCAGCCGAACAAAGCTATCGTCGGTGCGAACGCCTTCGCGCACGAGTCCGGCATTCATCAGGACGGTGTGCTCAAGCACCGCGAGACTTACGAGATCATGCGTGCCGAGGATGTTGGCTGGGGGGCGAACAAGCTGACCTTGGGCAAGCTCTCCGGGCGCAACGCGTTCCGCACGCGCTTGCAGGAATTGGGCATCGTGCTGGGGAACGAAGAGGCGTTGAATGCCGCGTTTGCGCGTTTCAAGGATTTGGCCGACAAGAAACACGATATTTACGATGAGGACTTGCAAGCCTTGGTCAGCGATGACGGTGTCACGCAAGTGAGTGAACATTACCGTCTGGTGGCGATGGGTGCGCATTCTGAAACCGGGGCTATGCCGGTGGCGCGGGTGATATTGAGTGTCGGTGGCAAGGAGCAGCAAGCCGACTCGCAAGGAGGCGGGCCGGTAGATGCGACATTCAAAGCCATCGAGCAGATCGTCAAAAGCGGCACCGAGCTGTTGCTGTATTCGGTGAACAATATCACCAGCGGCACCGATGCGCAGGGCGAGGTGACGGTGCGTCTGTCCAAGGGCGGTCGCGTGGTCAACGGGCAGGGAGCGGATACCGACATCGTGGTGGCTTCTGCCAAAGCTTATCTGAATGCGCTGAACAAGCTGGATGCCGGAGTGAAGAGAGCGCACCCGCAGGTTTGAAAATAACATGTAGGGTGTGCTTTGCGCACCAAGGTGCATGAAACGCACCCTATGCCAATATTGAAAGTCTGGCTTGTTGCGCATCGAGGATCGGAACCTCGGACTGGATGCGCAACAATCGTTCGCCGACCCGAATATCGAACCCGTCGCAATCTATCCCGATCAGCTCTACCTCGCTATCCGTCTGCGCGGTGTGGCGGCGCATAGCCGCTTCATGTTCGGCATTCATCTGCGCGAGGACTTCTTCTTCCTGCGCGATAAGCGGATATCTTGCTAACGCGTAGTTTTCAGCCTTCACCCAATGGATGTTGCCGAAGCCCCCGATGTAGCGAATCGCTTGCGGCACGATGCGGTAGAACTGGAAATCGTGCATGGCGAAATAAGTCTGCGCTTCCGGGAAGTAGCGCAGATAACGCAGGCCTGCGCCATCCCTGTCCGATTCCAGTGTAGCCGAGCCCACCACGGTGACGCGTCCCTGCGTCTGGATGTGCGGATCGTCCTGGTTGTGGGTGATGAGGCTGACGCGCGCATCGTTCTGGATATTCTTGGTGTGCTCCGCCAGTGCGCTGATGAGGATGAGCAGACTACCGTCGTGATCGACCAGATAGGGCGTGATCGAGCCGAACGGATGTCCGTCAAATTTCTTGGATAAGGTACACAAAGCGCCATAGCGGTGTGCGCGCAATATCTGTCGGGCTTCGCGCGCATTGTTGCGGGAAGAGTCTGGGGGCGGGTTGTCGGTTATCATGCGCGCATTGTATGGGAGTTGAGTTGAAGATGAAAATTGCAGTTCAGGATTTAGCGCACTTTGTGCGTTACGTGGCAGCCAAATTCAAACAGGACAAGTGTACGCAGATGGCGGCAAGCCTGACGTTCGATACGCTGTTGTCGTTGGTGCCGCTGATCACTATCGCGCTGACTTTGTTCTCCGCATTCCCGGTGTTCGACGATTTTTCTCAGGAGATCAAACGCTTTCTGCTGGCCAACATGTTGCCGGAAACGGGCGGCAAAATGATCTCGCGCTATGTGGAACAGTTCGCCGAAAGTGCCAGCAAACTCACGGCATTCGGGCTGGCGTTTCTGGCGTTCACGGCCATGTTGATAATGGTCACCATCGATAACGCTTTCAGTACTATCTGGCGCGTATCCAAGCCGCGCCCGTTGGTGAAACGGGTGCTTGTCTACTGGGCGGTGATCACTTTGGCTCCCTTGCTGATCGGAGCCAGTTTGTCGCTGACTTCCTGGCTGGTCGGGCTCTCGATCGGCTATGCCAAACACACTCCCGTTTTTGGCGCGATAACGCTGAAAGTCGTGCCGGTGATACTTACCACTTTGGCGTTCAGCCTGTTGTTTAGGGTGCTGCCAAATCGCTATGTGCCGATGCGCCATGCGTTCATCGGCGGCGTGGTGGCCGCCGCCGCGTTCGAGACCATTCACCGCGGATTCGGATTTTTTATCTCACATTTTTCCACCTATAAACTGATCTATGGCGCATTCGCCAGTATCCCCATTTTCCTGCTCTGGATATATCTGTCGTGGCTTACCATTTTACTGGGGGCGCTCATCGCGGCATCGCTGTCGCGCTGGCGACATCGGGGAATGCGGCATCCTGCTTCGTCGGCACAGTTATATTTTGCGGTGCGAATTTTGGGAAAGATACAGGCCGGGATGAAAGACGGAGAGGCGCAGTCTGTGTCCTCGCTATCTCAATGTTTGCATCTGGCTTTTGAAGAGACTGAACTGATTTTGGAAAAATTGCAGCATGCAGATATCGTGCGCAAACTTTCCTGGAACGGCTGGACGATGATCCGCGATGCCGAGCATATTTCGTTGCGTGAACTGGCCGGTTTGTTCTTGCTGGATGCGAGCAAGCTACCCGAGCAGGAAGGCGATGCAGAGATCCATGCGTGGTTCGATCTGGTGGCGCAACGTTTGGAGCCACCCATGAGTATGACGTTGCAAAATCTGCTCAAAGCTTAGTTGTGTGCAGGGGCTGGCAATTGTGGAACCAGCCCCTGCCGAGACAGGGTCATGACTGTGGGAGTGAATATTGGTTGAAAAAAACCGACAGGGTTACCTGTCGGCCGAGTCAACCTTTAGCTATTCTAGCCCCGCAACAGTGTCAGCACAGTGTTGGGCGATTGGTTCGCCTGGGCCAACATCGCCGTACCGGCTTGTTGCAGGATCTGCGCGCGGGTCAACGAAGCGGTTTCTGCGGCGAAGTCTGTGTCCATGATGCGGCTGCGCGCTGCG
>WSYA01000047.1 GCA_009773615.1 Gallionellaceae bacterium | reverse complement strand
CATGGGATGGCGGCATTCCCGCCAAGAGAGTTTCGTGAAGCGCTTGAGTCCTTGCGGTATGATCATCCTGTGCTGCAACTTTGAGGGGAGACCTCAGGGCCAGGCTCGAAATAATTCGAGATGAACGAAGATCATGACTGCCAAGGCGCACACCAAACGCATCGTCATCATCGCCGGGCCGAACGGCGCGGGGAAGACGACCTTTGCGCGCGAGTTCTTGCCGACGGATGCGGAGTTGCCCAACTTCGTGAATGCCGATCTGATCGCTGCCGGGTTGTCTCCTTTCGCGCCTGATCTGGCCGCGTTCAGGGCGGGGCGGATAATGCTGGAAACGATTGCGGACTATGCGAAGCGCGGCGAAAGTTTTTCTTTTGAGACGACGCTTTCCGGTTTGACCTATGCACAGATGATTCCGTCGTGGCGTGCGTCGGGTTACGTCGTGAATCTGATCTTTCTGTCGTTGCCTGATGTCGAGATGGCAATCGAACGCGTGGCGATTCGGGTCCGGCAGGGAGGTCATAATATTCCCGTCGATGTCATCCGCCGCCGTTATGCGCACGGCATTGCTAATTTTGAACGGTATAAACTGCTGGTGGACGGCTGGCAGCTATACGATAATTCAGACATACCCGCTGTTTTGATAGAGGAGGGGCAGAACAAATGAAATCAGTAGCTGTTTCGCATTTGAAAGACCCGGACCTGCAAAAGGTTCCGCAAGCCCTGATGCGTGCTGCCGAAAAAGCCCGCCAATTGGCCGAGCAAACCGGCACGCCTTTTATTTCTCGCCAGCCTGCAACGGCAGAGAAGAAGAGCAAGTAAGGTCGGAACATCATCGCATCAGCTTTTTACACATCGCCCGCAAGGGCGATGTTCTTTTATGAATCACAAAGGGCAGGCTCACCATGGAGTTGACTGAACTCGGAAGGGATCGCGAACTAGCGCAGCATGGTAAAGCAAAAGCATAAATTGAGTGGAAACAAACGGGGCAGGCCGCGATCTTCTGAAATAAAATATGGCGGCTGCAGTGAGCCAATGAGGTTCAACCCGGTTTAACGACGCTGTCCGACCCATTTATTCAGGAGTGCTAACGATGAATGATTTTTCTAATGCCTCTGACAACAGGCACAATATCTGGATGCGCGCATTGTTTATGCTGTTGATGGGCTTCGTGTTGCATGTGTGTGGAACGTTGCTATTCGTCGTGACCGTGATCCAGTTTGTGATCGTGCTGTTGAATGACGCGCCCAACATCCGTTTGGTTTCATTCGGTCGCGGCTTGGGAATCTACTTGCGGCAGATCGTGAATTTTCTGACGTTCGTGACGGAAGAAATTCCATTCCCTTTCAGCGAGTGGCCAGCGGGCGAGTAATAATGCCGCCAAGCTCACACCAATCCGCCGAACTAAGACACGCCGCGCTGCACTGGCTGGTAGAAAACGATGCCGTGCAGAAGGCGGCGGGAGTGCGCCGCCTGGCGCAGGCATGGGCGGCGGGCGAGCTTGCGCTGGATGCCGGGGCGGCATTGACTGCATCGCCGCTCATCCCCGGGCATCCGGCCAAGCCAGAGTTGGTTTCTCCCCTTACGGTGAAACGCCGCGCGATGAACACGCCGGAAGGCCGCGCCGCGATGGTTCATGCGCTGGTGCATATCGAGTTCAACGCGATCAATCTGGCGCTAGATGCGCTGTGGCGCTTCCCGAACATGCCACGAGAGTATTACGCCGACTGGTTGCAAGTGGCCGACGAGGAGGCGTTGCATTTCATGCTGCTGGCCGAGCACTTGCAGGTGCAGGGTTTTGCCTACGGCGATTTTTCCGGGCACAACGGGCTGTGGGATATGGCGGTGCGCACGCAGCATGATGTGCTGGTGCGCATGGCATTGTTGCCCCGGACGATGGAGGCGCGCGGGCTGGATGTGACGCCGGGAACGAAGGCAAAGCTGGTGCAGGCGGGCGACCATGCGGTCGGCCCGATTCTGGACATCGTGCTGCGCGACGAGATCGGCCATGTCACCATCGGCAACCGCTGGTTTAACTATCTGTGCGAGCAGCGCGGGCTGGAGCCGGAGGCTACCTATGCCGGATTGCTCGTCGAATACAATGCGGTGCTGCGACGCGGCCCGTTCAATCTGGAGGCGCGCCGCGCGGCGGGGTTCAGCGAACAGGAATTGGCCGGATTGGGGTTGAGTTAGAAAGGGCTGCATCGCAATCGCTATATGGATTTTTCAATCGACATCAAAGAAAAGGACGGCCTGCGCACGCTGCACTTCGATGCGCGCTGGATGCAAGGTGCGATGCGGATTGCGCACCCTTGGGCTCTGGAGCTGGAGTACACCCGGGTGATGATGGCGTGTTTGCTGCTGCGCGATGAGCGCAGCTTTCCGCGCAACATTCTGTTGATCGGTCTGGGCGCGGGCTCTCTGACAAAATTTCTATATCGCTATTGCCCGTCGGCACATCTGACTGTGGTAGAGATCGACTCGCGCGTGGTGGATGTAGCCAGAGAGCATTTTGAGTTGCCGGATGATCCGCCGCGATTGAATATCGTTATCGGTGACGGTGCCGAATACATGGGGTCTACTGGCAATACCTTCGATCTGATCTTGATTGACGGGTTCAACGAGCATGCCCACCCCGGCGATCTCAATGCGCTGCCTTTTTATCAGGCATGCCGTGCGCGGTTAAGCGGGCAGGGCTTGCTGGTGACTAATCTCATCGGTTTGTGTCATGGCGTAAAGGGCGGCTTCGCGCATATCGAGTCCGCCTTTGAAAATCGCGCGCTGATGTTCCCCAAGTGCAAAAGCGGCAACACTATTGCCGTTGCGGCGACTGGCGAAGTGGTCAACATTGCGCGGGATGAGTTGATGAGTAAATCGTTGGCGTTTGAAGCGAGGACAGGCCTTGCGCTGTTACCGATGTTGTCAAAATTGAGCGATGACCAAATTGATCAGCACGGTGTGTTGCGTATTTAACCGGTGAGTATGCTTCGCCCTGACGGGCGATATTATTTGGATATTTTTATGGCAAAAAACGATAGCTTGAAAAATTTGCAGCCACGCTCCGTCTGGTCGCATTTCGCGACGCTGTGTGCGATACCGCACCCCTCGTATCGCGAGGATGCGCTGAAGCAACATCTCATCGAGTGGGCTCAAGCGCGCGGCATAACGGCTGTCGTCGATAGTGTCGGCAATTTGATTCTGAAAAAATCCGCCAGCCCGGGCTACGAGTCCATGCCCGGCGTGATCCTGCAAGGCCACCTCGACATGGTGTGCCAGGCCAATGCCGGAACAGTGCATAACTTTGAGCGCGATGCCATCAACGCGGTAGTGCGCGATGGTTGGCTCATCGCGGAGGACACGACGCTGGGCGCGGACAACGGCATCGGCGTAGCGCTAGCGCTGGCCGCGCTGGAAGAGCCGGGTTTGATTCATCCCGCGCTGGAAGTGCTGCTCACCATTAACGAGGAGTCCGGCATGGACGGTGCGCGCGGTTTGGCTCCCGGCACGTTGCTTGGCAAGACGCTGATTAATCTGGATACGGAGGAGTGGGGGCATTTTTATCTGGGCTGCGCGGGCGGAGTGGACGTGGAGGTGCGCCACGATTGCGCGCTGGAAGATGTGCCGTCGGATTTTGCGATTCTGCGCTTCGATGTGTCCGGTCTGCGCGGCGGTCACTCCGGAATCGACATCCATCTCGGGCGCGGCAATGCGATCAAGCTGCTGGCGGAAGCGTTGCGCGACCTCGCTGCCCACACCGATATGCGCCTGATCGAGATGCGGGGAGGCTCGGCGCGCAATGCGATTCCGCGCGAGGCGTTTGCCGTGTGCGCGTTGCCTGTTGCAGCCGTGTCGGGCATACAGGAGTGGGCGGAGCATCGGCTTGCGGCATGGCGGCAGCGCTTTGCGGACGCGGATGTGAAAGTGGCGTTTCGCTACGAACTGGATGAGATGCCTTTGGGTAAAGCCCTCGTGCAGGCTGAGCGCGACCGCATGCTGGCCTTTCTCGATAATGCCGTCAACGGCGTTGCTCAGATGAGCGATGACTTCCCCGGCGTGACCGATACGTCCTGCAATCTCGGTGTGTTTTCATTGCGCCAGGGCGAGATCAAGGCGACTTTCAAGGTGCGCTCGCTGCGTGACGCACGCGCCGATGCGCTGGCCGACAAGTTGCTGTCCTTTGCTTCCAGTTACGGGCTGCATGCGTGGAAGGACGGCGCGTATCCGGGCTGGACGCCGAACCCTTCTTCCGATTTGCTCGCGCTGTGCCAGCAGGTATATGCCGAGCAATTCGGCGAGTCTGCCTCATTGCAGGTGATCCACGCCGGATTGGAATGCGGCCTGCTCGCCGCCAGCCATCCGCAGCTGGACATGATCTCGTTCGGCCCGGATATTCGCGGCGCACATGCGCCGGGTGAGCGGGTGGAGATCGAGTCGGTAGGGCGCTGTTGGCAGCTACTGAAGGCGGTGTTGCAAGCGCTGGCGCAGCGGGGATGAATTCAAACAAGGTGTCACCAAAGCGGTGGAGTGAAGGAGCGTGCCTTGCACGCGAATGGACTCTATCGCGTGTCCCCGCAAGGAGTACGTCGTGGTTGTACGGGGCATGCGCCCCAGCAACACACGCCGCAAGGCTCTCTACAAAAACTCAAAAATATTGTCCTGTGTTGAATCGGCTGATTGGTAATTAAAGGCCGAGTGATGCCAGTAGGTCATCCACTTCGTCCTGGCCGTTCACGCTGTCTTTTGTTTTGTGTCCCGGGCCCGCAGTCAGCCCTTCGGTGCTGATCAGCGAATCCTTAGCGTTCGGCGCATATTCTTTGAGAATGTCGAGCAAGATATTTTCGATCTCGACGGCTGCATCCACGATCTTGTTGACCATTTGACCCGCTACATCGCGGAACTCCTGCGCTTCCATGATCTGCATCAGGTTGTGGCGTACGCTTTCCTCCGCCATCGCGATCTCGCCCAGTTTCGAGATCGTTTCCATCACGAGCGCTGCATTTTTTTTGCCGAAGTCGGCATCCGCAAGGCGCATGGACAAATCGCTGCAAATCGCCCGGTTGGCGCTAGTCAGCGGCAGCGAGGCTTCTACCGCGCTAATGGTTTTCTCCGATGCTTCGTGCATGGATCTGTCGATAAAGGACAGCCGCTCGCGCGCATCCGGCATGGTGGACGCGGATTTTTCAAGATGGCGGGTATGCCCGAGCTCTTTGAGTATGCGCTGCAGTCTGGCGGTGGCGAGGCCAATTTTTTCGACTCTGGCATCGGGTAGTTTGGTGCGCAATTTGCGCGGGGCAGGGGTAGTCATGGAGCGCTTATTTCTGCATGGTTGCAAATACTTTTTTCAACTTCTCGTCCAGCGTGGCGGCGGTGAAGGGCTTGACCACATAGCCGGATGCGCCCGCCTGCGCAGCTTCGATGATGTTCTCGCGCTTGGCTTCCGCCGTCACCATCAGGACAGGCAGGTGCTTGAGCGCGGCATCGGCGCGTATGTTGCGCAGCAGTTCGATGCCGGTCATATTGGGCATGTTCCAGTCCGATACCACGAATTCAAAATTGCCCTCGCTGCGCAGCTTGTTCAGTGCATCCACACCGTCTTCCGCCTCAGTTACATTGGCGAAGCCCAGCTCCTTGAGCAGGTTGCGCACGATGCGGCGCATAGTGGAAAAATCGTCCACCACTAGAATCTTCATATTTGGATCTGGCATGCCTTGCTCCGTTTACGTTTGTCAACTGTATAAGCTTACCTGATTTTTCACTTGTCGTTGAGTAGTCCCTGCATCGCGGCCACAGGTTTGACTTGCGAAAAATAGATGGTCGGGAAGCGGCTGGCTAAAGCCTCTGACCACGAAAAACCTTCGCTGCACGCCACTTCATTCCAGAAATGGACAAGCGTTGTGTCGTACGCGTCGATGGCGGCAGCGTAACCGGAAGCGTCGTAACGCTCGTCGTGGCGGAAGGTCTTGATGTCCATGCGCGGTTTTTGTGGAGCGTCTTTTTCGATATGGCCGATGCACAAGCTGACCAGCGGGAAGGTGAGCGGGGGCAGGCCGAGCAGGTCTATCATGCCTTGCGGGTTGCGGCGGATGCTGCCGATGGGGACGATGCCCAGCCCCAACGATTCGGCGGCGGTAATCAGCATGCCGAGCACGATGCCCGCGTCCGTGGCGGCGACGCCGAAGCCTTCCATGCTTTCGTGGATGATTTGGGTCTTGCCCGCTTTACGCACGCCAAGATCGGTTTTGTGAAAGTCGATCACGATGGTGATGAATACCGGCGCTTTGATAATCCACGGTTGACCGCCGGAAAGTTCGGCGATTTTGGCACGCTTGGCGGCATCGCGTACCACGACCAGCGAAATTTCCTGCGCGTTCATCGAAGTCGGCGCACGCTGTGCGGCGGCGATGATCTGATCCAACATCTCGTCGCTGACCGGATCGGCCTTGTAGTCGCGGATGCTGCGGTGGGCTTGCTGGATGCGTAAAGTCTCGTTCATTTCATTTCTCAATTGTGTAAGTGCATCGCCTTCTCCACCACGTCGCGAGTCAGGTGCGGTGCGAAAAGTTCGATGAAGTCGTAAGTATAACCGCGCAGATATTCGTTTTTGCGGATAGCGAGGCGCGTGGTGTTGGGTTTGAATAAGTGCCCGGCCTCGATCTTGCGCAGATGGCGGTCGCGTTCGGGGATGAAGGCGAGCTCGGCGAGGATGCCGACACCCAGCCCCAGTTCCACATAAGTTTTGATCACGTCGGCATCGATGGCGGTGAGCGCGACATTCGGTTCGATACCCGCATGCGCGAACGCATCATCTATCTTGCCGCGCCCGCTGAAAGCGTAGTCATAGGTGATGATCGGATGCTGGGCAAGCTTTGCCAGCGTCAGCCGTTTCTCGCTCAGCAGCGGGTGCTTGGGCGGCACGACCACGCAATGATGCCACTCGTAGCAGGGCAGCGTGACCAGTCCTTCGTAGAGCAGCAGGCTCTCGGTTGCGATGGCGACATCGGCCTCGCCGTTCAGTACCTGTTCGGCGATCTGTGTCGGGTTGCCCTGATGCAGGCCGAGTTTTACTTTGGGATAGCGTTTGATGAACTGCTTGACCACGGGCGGCAGGGCGTAGCGCGCCTGCGTGTGCGTGGTGGCCAGAATGAGATGGCCGCTGTCCTGTTCTTGAAATTCCTGCCCCACCTGTTTCAGGTTGTCCGATTCGAGCAGGATGCGCCGGGCGATGTCGAGAATAGCTTTGCCCGGTTCGGTGAGGGCGGCTATGCGCTTGCCGTTGCGCACGAAGATTTCGATGCCCAGCTCTTCTTCCAGTAATTTAATCTGTTTGCTGATGCCGGGCTGCGAGGTGTACAGCGCGCCGGCGGCTTCCGAGATGTTCAGGTCGCGGCGCACGATTTCGTTCAGATAGCGCAATTGCTGTAAATTCATAATGGTTTCTTTTATATCCAATGGTTATATGATTTTAACAATAAAGTATTTATATGTATATGTGTATTCAACTAGAATGCGCACCGTGAATTGAGTGGAAGACAGGCATGGATTGGTTGTATACGGTTTCCGGTTTTGCGGTCGGGCTCATTGTCGGGGTGACCGGCGTGGGCGGTGGCTCGCTGATGACTCCGTTGCTGGTGCTGTTCTTCGGTGTGTCGCCCGCTACGGCGGTGGGTACTGATCTGCTGTATGCCTCGTTGACCAAATCGTTGGGCGGCTGGGTGCATAGTCGCAACGGTTCGGTGGATTGGAAAGTGGTGGGGTTGTTGAGCTTGGGGAGTTTTCCTGCGGCACTGGCCGCCATCGCGCTGCTGAAATATCTGGCGCTGGATGAGAAAACGCTGCGCGGTTTGGTGACCAGCGTGCTGAGCGTGGCACTGTTGGCGACGGCAACAGCGCTGTTGTTGAAGGAGCAAATCAAAAAGTTGGCGCGGCGCAAAGATGGCACGGTATATGAGTTACATCACCGTTATCTGCCCGCCGCGACAATTGTGACGGGTGTGGTGGTCGGTGCGCTGGTGACGATCTCTTCCATCGGAGCCGGGGTATTGGGTACGGTGGCGCTGCTGTTCTTGTATCCACGCATGGCATCGGTGAAGGTGGTGGGGACGGATATCGTGCATGCTGTGCCGCTGACTGCCGTGGCGGGTATGGGACACATGGCGCTGGGCACGGTGGACTTCGTGCTGTTGGGAAGTCTGCTGTTGGGTTCGCTGCCGGGCATCTACATTGGCAGTCATCTGAGTGCGAAAGTGCCGGAAAAGGTGTTGCGTCCGGTTCTCGCGCTGATGCTGCTGGTTATCGGTTTGAAGATGGTGTTTTACAAATAAGGAAATATGATGAGTGCGAACAAACCCAATCAACCCAAACAAGTGAGCTGGTTCAACGGCTGCGGCGGACGCATCGGTGTGGTAGTCGGGCAATCCGGCGACCACGCGTATATCGGTGCGGCCTTGCGCCACGATGAGGATGCGGATGTGGAACACATTCTGGCTTATGGCGCGAAGTTTCCGCTCGATGCCGCGCTGCTGCTGCCCGTATCCAAAAGCTATCCTTCAGAGGAATAACAATGTATCGCTACGATCAATTCGATCATCAGATTGCCAAGGAGCGTGTTGCTCAGTTCCGCGACCAGGTGGCTCGCCGTTTATCCGGCGAGCTGAAGGAAGACGAGTTCCGTGTGCTGCGTTTGCAAAATGGCGTGTACATGCAGATACATGCCTACATGATGCGTCTCGCCGTGCCCTACGGCATGGTGAGCGCCGCGCAGATGCGCATGTTCGCGCACATCGCGCGCAAGTACGACCGTGGCTACGGCCACTTCACCACGCGCCAGAACATCCAGTTCAACTGGCTCAAGTTGCAGGATACGCCGGACATTCTGGCCGATCTGGCGACGGTGGAGATGCACGCCAACCAGACTTCGGGCAATTGCATCCGCAATACCACCAGCGATGAGTTCGCCGGTGTGGCGCAGGACGAGGTTGTCGATCCGCGTCCGTATGCTGAGATATTGCGCCAGTGGAGCACTTTCCATCCCGAGTTTGCTTATTTACCGCGCAAGTTCAAGTTCTCGATCACCGGCGCTGTGCAAGATCGCGCCGCCATCGAGATCAATGATGTGGGTTTACAGGTGGTGAAGAACGCGCAGGGCGAGATCGGTTTCCGCGTGCTGGTGGGCGGCGGTCTGGGGCGCACGCCGGCCATCGGCACCGAGATCAGCGCGTTCGTACCCTGGCAGCACCTTCTCACTTATGCCGAGTCCATCGTGCGGGTTTATAACGAATTCGGTAGGCGCGACAATCTGTACAAGGCGCGCATCAAGATTCTGGTTAAGGCCATCGGTATTGACGAATTCCGCCGTCAGGTGGAAGAGGAGTGGAAGCTCAGCAAGGACGGCTCCGGCACCATCACGCAGGCGGAACTGGAGCGCGTTGCGGCCTGCTTCTCCACGCCGGGCTATGAGCAATTGCCGCCAGCGGATGCTGCTGTCGCAACCTTGCAGAAAAGCAACAAAGCCTTTGCCAGCTGGGTCAAACGCAACGTGAAGGCGCACAAAGTTCCCGGTTATGCGGCGGTGGAGTTGTCGCTCAAACGGGCGGGGGTTGCGCCGGGCGACGCGACGGCGGAGCAGATGGATGCGGCGGCTGAGTTGGCCGACCAATACAGCTTTGGCGAATTGCGCATCACGCACATGCAGAATCTGGTGCTGGCCGATGTTAAACAGTCCGACCTTATCGCATTGTGGGAAGCAGCCAGGATTAACGGTTTTGCCACGCCCAACATCGGGCTGCTGACCGACATCATCTGCTGCCCCGGCGGCGATTTTTGCACGCTGGCCAATGCGCGTTCCATCACGCTGGCCAAGGCGGTGGACGAGCGTTTTGACAATATCGACTATCTGCAAGACATCGGCGAGATCGACCTGAATATTTCCGGTTGCGTGAATGCCTGCGGCCATCATCACGTCGGGCACATTGGCATTTTGGGTGTGGATAAGTCGGGCGAGGAGTGGTATCAAGTTTCCATTGGCGGCTCAAAAGGCAGCCCCGCGAATATCGGTAAGATCATCGGGCGCTCTTTTTCTTTCGCGCAGATTCCCGAGGTGATTTCGCGTTTGCTGCAAGTGTATGTGCGCGAGCGTCAGTCGGGTGAACGTTTCATCGACACGCTGCGCCGCAGCGGTCTTGATCCGTTTGTGGAGTATGTGTATGCGACGCCGGTGGCGGAAGATGAAAAGCTGTTGCTGCCCGATTACGATTTAATCAAGCATGGCATGTCTTACGACACGCCTTACTATTCACCGAGGTTCTGATGCTGATCAAAAACAATGCTCTCGTTGCCGATGAATGGATCGTGCTGCGCCTTAAAGAAGGGGAGGCGGCGGATAGCGTCACCGTTCCTGCGGGCAATGTCATCGTGCCGCTTCCGGTGTGGAATTGCCAGCACGAAGCTTTGCAAGGGCGCAAGGAACTGGGGTTGTGGCTCGCCGGTTTTGAGCGTGCCGAGGATATTCCCGATGACGTGCATCGCTTTCCGGTGATCGCCGTGGATTTCCACAAGTACACCGACGGTCGCGGTTACACCTTGGCCTACCGGCTGCGCAACCAATACGGTTATCGGGGCGAGTTGCGCGCGATGGGCGACATCTTGCGCGACCAGTTGTTTTATTTGAAGCGCGTCGGGTTCGATACGTTCGCAGTCAGAGCGGACACAGATATACGAGATGCACTGAAAGGTCTGAGCGATTTTTCGCTCACCTATCAGGCTTCAACCGACAATGCGCAGCCGCTGTATCGGCGGGAAAAGAGGGGGGCTGCACGATGAGTGGCTTGCAACAAAAAATTGCTCAAACTGTCGCGGTGCTGGAACAGGCGGTGCGCGAATTTTCGCCTGTGACTTTTGCCAACAGTCTCGGGGCGGAAGATATGGTGCTGACCGATCTGATTGCGAAGTATCGTTCCGGCATCGATATGTTCAGTCTGGATACGGGTCGCCTGCCGCAGGAGACTTACGATCTGATGCAAAAAGTGCGCGATAAATATAGCGTGCCGCTGCATGTGTATTGCCCGGATGCCTCGCAAGTTGAGGCTTATGTCGCAATTCATGGCGTGAACGGCTTTTACGTCAGTGTGGAAAACCGCAAGGCTTGTTGCCATGTGCGCAAAGTCGAGCCGTTAAAGCGTGCGCTGGCGGGGAAAAAAGCGTGGATCACCGGTATGCGCCGCGAGCAGGCGGTGACGCGTGGCAGTTTGGAAGTTTCATCGTTTGACGCGGATCACGGCTTGCAGAAATTCAACCCGCTGCTGGACTGGTCGAATGCCGAGGTGTGGGAATACATCAAGGCGAATGACGTTCCGTACAACGCGCTGCACGACCAGTTCTACCCGAGCATCGGCTGCGCGCCCTGTACGCGGGCGATCACGCCGGGCGAGGATATTCGGGCAGGCAGATGGTGGTGGGAGGACCCGCAAAACAAAGAGTGCGGATTGCATGTGGGCAAGAGTTCAGCGCTAAAATTTACCGCAGCAAAATAAGTTTAAAAATAGAGAGAGAAATATGAGCAGTCACATTTTTACCCATTTGGACGCCCTCGAAAGCGAGTCCATCCACATCATGCGCGAGGTCGCGGCGGAGTGCAAAAATCCGGCGCTGCTGTTCTCGGGCGGGAAGGACTCCATCGTCATGCTGCGTTTGGCGGAGAAGGCGTTCCGCCCGGCGAAGTTTCCGTTCCCGTTGGTACATATCGACACCGAGCACAACTTTCCCGAAGTGATAGCGTGCCGCGACAAGCTCGCGGCTGATCTGGGAGAGCGCCTCATCGTGCGTTCGCTGGAAGACTCCATCAAACGCGGCACTATCGTGATTAAGGATGAGAGCAAGCCGCGCAACCCGTTCCAGTCGGTGACACTGCTGGAGACTATCGCCGAGTTCGGCTTCGATGCCTGCATGGGCGGCGCGCGGCGCGACGAAGAAAAGGCGCGCGCCAAGGAACGCATCTTCTCTTTCCGCGACGAGTTTGGCCAGTGGGATCCGAAGAACCAGCGTCCCGAACTGTGGGATACCTACAACACGCGCGTACATGCCGGCGAAAACATCCGCGTATTTCCGATCAGCAACTGGACGGAGATGGATATTTGGGAATACATCGGGCGCGAGAAATTGCACATTCCCAATATTTACTTTGCGCATGAGCGCGAAGTGATCCGGCGTGGGGGCAATGTGATTCCGGTATCGCACTTGGTGCAACCGAAGCCGAGCGAAAAGGTGGAGGTGGCGACAGTGCGCTTCCGCACCGTGGGCGATATGACCTGTACCGCGCCAGTGGAGTCGACTGCGCGTACGGTGGAGGAGATCATCGAAGAGACTGCGACCACACGCATTACAGAACGCGGTGCGACACGCATGGACGATCAAACATCCGAAGCCTCGATGGAACTTCGGAAAAAAGAAGGGTATTTCTAATTATGAGCAACACCACACAACTATTACGTTTCATTACCGCCGGTTCGGTGGACGACGGCAAGAGCACGCTGATCGGACGCCTACTGCACGACTCGAAATCCATTTTCGAAGACCAGTTCTCGGCGATTTCCAAGACCAGCGAAAAACGCGGCATGGCGGCGGTTGATCTGTCTTTGCTCACCGACGGCTTGCAGGCCGAACGCGAGCAGGGCATCACCATCGATGTGGCATACCGTTATTTCGCCACACCCAAGCGCAAGTTCATCATCGGCGATACGCCGGGGCACGAGCAGTACACGCGCAATATGGTGACGGCGGCTTCCACCGCCAATCTGGTGATCATTTTGATCGACGCGCGCCGGGGCGTGCTGGTGCAGACGCGCCGCCATACCTACCTCGCCAGTCTGGTCGGTGTGCCGCATATCGTGCTGGCCGTGAACAAAATGGATATGGTGGATTACTCGCAAGCGCGTTTCGACGAGATCGTGACCGAGTACAAAAAATTCGCCGCACAACTGGAGTTGCACGATGTGACCTGCATCCCGATGTCCGCGTTGAACGGCGACATGGTGGTGGATCGCGGCGACAAACTCGATTGGTACCAAGGCCCGGCGTTGCTGGAGTTGCTGGAGGAGGTTGAGATTGACCACGATGTAAATACCAGCGATTTCCGTTTCCCGGTGCAGTGGGTATGCCGCCCGCAAACCGAGGAGCATCACGACTTCCGTGGTTTTATGGGGCGCATTGAGGCGGGCGAAGTGTCGGTCGGCGACGAAGTCACGGTGTTGCCGTCCGGTAGCACCACCAAGGTCAAGGAAATCGTCACTTACGACGGCAAGCTGCAAACCGCGTTTGCACCGCAGTCCGTGACCATCACGCTGGCAGACGAGATCGACATTTCGCGCGGCGATATGTTCGTGAAATCCAGCAATCACCCGCCCAAGGTGGAAAAGGAATTCGAGGCCATGCTGTGCTGGCTGTCGGAAACACCGCTGGACAAGAATCGCAAGTATCTGGTCAAGCACACCACGCGCACGGCGAAGTGCCTGTTCTCGCGTCTCTTCTACCGTGTGGACGTGAACACGCTGGAGCCGCACGAGGTGGACAAGCTGAATATGAACGACATTGCCCGTGTCGCAATCAAAGTTCAGCAGCCGCTGGTATTCGACAGCTACGAAATCGACCGGGCGACGGGCAGCTTCATCGTGATTGACGAGGCGACAAATAATACGGTTGCGGCGGGAATGATCGCCTGAGATTGTTGCCTGCTAGATTGAGCGGGTTCACGCTCAATCTAGCCTGTGTTATTGTATGAAGCAGTTTCAGCCATATCCCCCAATATCGCCATGAGCCTGCTTTCCCTGATCGCTGCCTTCTTGTTGGAGCAATTCCATCCGCTGGCTACACGCAAATATCTGTTCATCTGGATGAATAGTTATGCAGATTTTTTTCAGCTCCATTTCAATGCGGGCGAGCATAAGCACGGCAAGATCGCGTGGATTGCCGCCATGTCCCTGCCCTTGTTGTCGGTCTCTTGGGTCTATTGGCTATTGATGGGCATGCATCCTGTATTCGCCTGGATCGGATGTGTGCTGGTGCTGTATCTCACCATGGGATTCAGGCACTTCAGCCATTACTTCACCGATATTCAGAAAGCTCTGCGCAAACGCGATCTGGATGGGGCGCGTGCCTTGCTTTCCAAGTGGACTGGAAAATCCTGTCATGAGTTGAGTGCGGAAGAAGTGGCGCGCGTCACTATCGAGCAAGCGCTGTTGGCTTCTCATCGCAATGTTTTCGGCGTGGTGATTTGGTTCGTGATTTTTATGCTGTTCGGGTTGGGCCCCGTCGGGGCGATCTTGTACAGGCTGGCATTATTCCTGAATGCGCGCTGGGCTACTCGGGGCAGCGAAGACCTCGGCGATTTTGGAAAATTCGCGCATCTGGCTTGTCGTGTCATTGAATGGCTGCCCCTGCGTTTGACGGCGATAACTTTTGCTATCGTGGGCGATTTTGAGGACACCGTTTATTGCTGGCGCACTCAGGCGCAGAGCTGGCCAGATCCCGAGGCGGGCATCGTGCTGGCGAGCGGAGCGGGTGCCTTGGGCGTCCGTCTCGGTATGACGGTCGTGCTGGATGCTTCCCCGGTATTCCGTCCCGAAATCGGCATGGATGAGGAAGCCGATGTGGATTCTATGCAGAGTGCGATCGGCCTCGTGTGGCGTGCCTTGGTGTTCTGGCTGGTTTTGCTGTTGCTGCTAAGCCTTGCAAGTTTAGTGGGATAAAGATGCCGCGTCTGAGAGGCGGTGTCGCATCGGCTAGTTCTAAACTATTGGAGACGCGTCGTCGTCCTTCCGGCCTGAATTCTTTCTTTGCCGACTCGCAATCAACGTTCACCGAATACATCAAACATTGTCGTGCCATGATTGTTCAAACGCATATGGGGCGCAGCGCTGACGAGTTGAGCAGAATCGTCGAAGGCAATGCCCCTTTTGCACTTGTTCCGGCAAACGGTTATCTGTCAGGCAAAGATAACGCTTATCGGCGCGGAATTCTGCTGGTGCATGGATTGAGCGATTCCCCTTATTTCATGCGCCACTTAGCGGCATTTTTTCAGGAGAACGGCTTCCGCGTAATGGCCGTGCTGCTACCGGGACATGGCACGCGTCCCGGCGATTTGCTAGATGTGCGTTGGCAAGAGTGGGCAAAGGCTGTTGCCTATGGTGTCGACAAGCTGGCTCTGGAGGCGGATGAAATCTATCTGGCTGGATTTTCCGCAGGTGGTGCGCTGAGCATCTATCAGAGTTATTGCGATCAGCGTGTGCGCGGGCTTTTTTTATTCGCTCCCGCGTTAAAAATCTCTTCCAAGGCTGCTTGGGCAAACGCCCACAAAACATATAGCTGGCTGACACCGTCGGCGAAATGGCTGAGCATCAAGCCCGATACGGATATTTATAAATACGAATCATTTCCCAAGAATGCAGCGGCGCAGATGCATGAGTTGACGCAGGCGGTGCGAGGGCTAATGGCGAAGAGCAAGGTGCAGATTCCCGTGTTTGCGGCGGTGAGTCAGGACGATGCTACGGTCGATACGGCTGCCACAGTGAGGTTCATGGCGCAAACGCCGCATCCGGCCAACAAGCTGGTGTACTACTTCTCCAAGGCCGACAAGATTCCGACAGGCTTACCCGCAGGAAAAATCGATTGCGTGAACAGTGCTTTCCCACAGCTCAAGATCATCAGCTCGGCGCATACGGCTATCGTATTGCCAAGCGAAGACGCGTATTACGGAGAGCACGGCGAGTATTGCAACTGCATCCATTATTATCCCGACGAGATGGGGAAGTTTTCTGCCTGCAAGCGCCAGCCGGAGCAGGCGCTTCAGGGCGAGATCACCGAAGAGAATCTTAAAGCGGGAACGCTGCGCCGGCTGATGCATAACCCGAGTTTCGCGACCCTGAAGATCGCCATGAGAAAATTCATCGACAGCCTGCCCGCCTGAGCCTATACGGCGGAACGGATGCTGCAAAAATTGAGCATGTCTCCAAGCGCTGCTTCAGCTTCATACATCGACTGGAAAATGCCAAGCAGCCTCGACTCGTTGTCGTAAAGTCCGCGCCGTGTCTGTGGGTCTATGGTGAGAAATATTTTTAACATGATAGCCTCCGTATGAATTCTTTATCGGAAGTTTGTTGATAAACTTGAGGCGCAAATAAAACAGGAGGGTCTATGACTACCGAGATGGAAATATTCGTCAAGCTGCTGTCTTTGGCTAAATGCCTCAAGGGCATGGGGGTGGATGAGCTGCGCGAATTGTTGAACATCTCGTCGAAAGCGATTTGGCGCACGGGCGAGTCTGTTTTTGTTGAAGGAGATCAGGGGCGGGATATGTTCATCATCTGCTCGGGCAAGGTGAGCATCTGGCGCAAAAATGGCGGGAGAAAGGTAAGTCTGTCCAATCTTGCGGAAGGTGAGAGCTTCGGCGAAATGGGGCTGATTCGCGGTGGAGCGCGTAGCGCGGGAGCTACCGCATTGGAAGAGACGGTCGCGTTGCGCATCCATTTTGAAAGGTTGCATCAAGCCCCTTTGGCTGCCGCTACGCTATACAGAAATATAGCTAAAGAGTTGGCTGAAAGGCTGATGATCGCAAACGATATCATCGTGTTTCAATCGCAGGCCGGTGCAGATTGCCCGCCCTTGATGACGATAGGCAGGCATCAGCGTATCAAATAAATAACTGAACGCGGTTTTCTTTCTCGAACAGCCGCGCAAACCCCCCGCTATTCCCCGCATTGAAAATTTCCCGAATCGGGATAATGTCCCCATGCTCCCCTCGAAGTCGTAAGACTTTTTCCTACAAAGCCCGCCCAGCAACTTCCTACAGAAGAATTAGCCATCCTC
>WSYA01000046.1 GCA_009773615.1 Gallionellaceae bacterium | reverse complement strand
CGATTGGAAGGCGGCGCTAAATCGGTTTACTATCCAGTTTGAGGAACGGATGCCGCAGCATTAAGCAATTCCGTTTACACAAAATAAAAGACACCCTCCGCTCAACCCATCCTACGCGGGCTATTCAAAATTAATGATAACGTCGTAACAAACAAGCATCTCACCTATTCTTTTGTGCTATCACCCGATGGAATAGGAATAGGTGCCTTAAAACTGTTTAACTTCCAAGTCGCACACCATTCACTTGCCATAGGCTCCCGCACAAACAAACGCAAATAACTAACTTCCGAGCTGCGCGATTCAGCGTTGATACTCTTCACCTCTTCAGCAGACAAAGCGCCCGAATGGGAACTAAGCCGCCGCTCATGCAGTTGGAGACCGATAACCAGATTGGCTTCTTTTATCTCCGTCGGAAATTCTTCCAGTGAAATGCGTTGCCATGCTTCGCTGTCGTATTTGAAGAACACATAAGGCGGATTGGGTCTGCCCCATTTGTTGTAGGCAATGCAGCCCGCATTGGTGGTGGCTATGTAGGGGGTGCCGTTGATAACGTCGAGTGCCAGCGGTATCAAATTAGAATCATTGATGTCTTGGCCGAAGGTGGTTTCCCAAGTGATGGCTCTGTGTGTGCCGGGCAACGTAAAAAAAATCTTGTGCTCGTTGACAGGCACTTCCTGTCCGATTTCATGACCGCCGCCTCGACTTTGCGAACGCTTAACAATGATCTTGTTGCCGTCGTGCAACTGCACTTCTTCTTTCCAGCTTGTCGAGCAGGCGCTTATGCTCACTCCCATCATCAAGATTAATCCGGGCTTCGCCATTCGCTTCATCAACACATGGAGTAAGGAAATGTAGGATGGGTTGAGCGAAGCGATACCCATCATTTTTCGCCCCACTTCTTCATCAACGTCTGCTCCACCCCCAAATGATCCATGATCCTCGCCACCACAAAATCCACAATCTCCTGCACGCTCTGCGGATGGTGATAGAAGCCGGGATTGGGCGGCATGATGACGGCTCCGGCGTGGGCGAGTTTGAGCATGTTCTCCAGATGGATGGCGGAGAAGGGCATCTCGCGCGGCGCTAAAATCAGCGTGCGTTTTTCTTTGAGCATGACGTCGGCGGCGCGGGCGATGAGGTCGTCGCTGATGCCGCCTGCGATCTTGCCTAATGTGCCCATGGTGCAGGGGCACACCACCATCGCGTCGCCGGGGTTGGAGCCGGAGGCCATCGGCGCGTACCAGTCCTGAATGCCGAATACTTTTAGTTCGCCGCTGAATTTGCCGAAGCGTTCGGCGAACATCTGTTCCGCATCCTGTGGACGGCTAGGTAGCACGAGATCCAGTTCCTGTTTGGCGACGATCTGCGCGGCTTGCGAATACACCAGATGCACGCGCTGTCCGCTTTGCAGCAGGCATTCGAGCAGGCGCATGCCGTAGGGTAGGCCGGAGGCGCCGGTGAAGGCTAGGGTGATGGTTTTCATGCTGTTCTTTCCGATGGCTGTTCGTTCGTATTATCCATGAAACGCGCCGCGATTAACCCGTTCACTGTGCCGAATACCAAGGCCGCAGCGGCGAAGATCGGCAGCAGGTAGGCGATGCCGCTGTGCGGAATGAGCCACAGGTACACAATCAGCATTTGTCCTGCGATGTGGGCGAAGGCGGCGAGGACGCTGTGGGTGACGGCGCCGAACCAGCGTCGGGGTAAGTGCATGCTGGCAGCGAGAGCGGCGAGGCTGCATAGCGCGCCGACCAGGCTCAAGAAAAATCCTGGTGCCAGAAAGCTGCCCATCAGCAGGCTGCCTGCGACCACGCGCAACAGCGAGACCCATGCCGCCGTACGCCAGCCGTAACGCGCCAGCACGATGAGCACGATGATGTTCGCCAGCCCCGGCTTGACGCCGGGCAGCGGCGAGGGGATGGCGGCTTCGAGCACACTGAGTCCGAGTGCGACTGCCGCCAGACGCGCGAGGTGGTGATCTTCGGCGCTGGTGTCGAGTTTAATAATTGAGGCTGTCATATTTTTTCTGGCTTCCGTCCAGTTCGACGCTCACTTGGTTGGGCAGGCAGATGGCGATTTCGCCCGCGTTCTTTAGCCAGCCTTGGCGCACGCAGTATTGTCTCGGGCTGGGATCGGAGGCGATGCGCGCCTGATGGTTGCGGATGGAGATGATGCTGGTGCCGAGCGGGCCGGGCACGTTGATCTCGATATCGTGCGTGAGCGGGACTTCACGGAATATCTTGCCGCCGCTGCGGATGATGGCTTTGTCCGCAGCGCCGCCCTGCCAGATGGTTGTGCCAAGCCATACGGTGAACAGGCAGCCCAGCAATAAGATCAGGCTATCGCCGAGCTTGATGTGGGCGGGGAAATGCACGGTCAGGTGTGCTGCGTGAATTCGCGGTGACGCACGAGAACCTGTTGTTCAGATTTGAAATGCTGTGCCAGCTTTTCCGCCAGATAGACCGAGCGGTGCTGTCCGCCGGTGCAGCCGATTGTCACGGTGAGGTAGCTGCGGTTGTCTGCGATGAAGCAGGGTAGCCACTCACCTACAAAGTTACGGATATCGCCGTACATCTTTTGCACGCTGGGTGTCTGCTCCAAAAATTCGATGACCGGCGCATCGCGTCCGGTGAGCGGGCGCAGATGTTCGTTGTAGTGAGGGTTGGGCAGGCAGCGCACATCGAACACCAGGTCGGAATCCAGCGGCACACCGTATTTGAAGCCGAATGACTGAAACAGCAGCGTGAGTTTGGAGCGGTCGATCTGCACAAAATCTTTTACCCAAGAACGCAAGGTATTGGCTCCGATGTCGCTCGTATCGATATGGTGTCCGATATCGCTGATGTCGTTCAGCAGCTCGCGCTCTTTTTGTACGCACTCGGGCAGGGTCAGTTTGTCATCGCTCAAGGGGTGGCGGCGACGCGTTTCCGAAAAGCGTTTTACCAGTGTATCGGTTTGTGCATCGAGAAACAGCATGTGAATGTCTACGCCGCGCTGCTTGAGTTGCTCCATGTAGTGCGGTAATTCGCGCATGCTGCTGGTGCCGCTGCGCGCGTCAATGCTCACCGCGCAACGTGTGCGCCCCGACTGCTGCAGGTTGGCTATCAGGGAGGGAAGCAGTTCCACTGGCAGATTGTCCACGCAATAATAGTCGCTATCTTCAAGCACCTTGAGTGCCACGCTCTTGCCCGAGCCTGAAAGCCCGCTTATCAAAAATAATTTCACGACGATTGCTCCAACATTTGTTGTTCGTGCCGGGAGATGAATTCCTGCATGGTGTCGATGCCGCGCATCTGCATCACAAAATTGCGCGCAGCCGCTTCCACCAGCACGGACAGGTTGCGCCCCGCCATCACGGGGATCTGCACAGTGCTGATCTTCACGCCGAGGATGTCCTGAAAGCTGGCATTGAACGGCAGGCGCTCCATCTTGGAAAGATCGTCGCTGGTCGGGCGATGCAGATGCACGATGAGTTTGAGGCTCTTTTTACGGCGCACGGCGGTCTCGCCGAACATGGTGCGGATGTTGAGTACCCCCAAGCCGCGCACTTCGAGGAAGTCGCGCAGTAAGTCCGGGCATCTTCCTTCCAGTGTTTCCGGCGAGATGCGATACAGCTCGGTGATGTCATCCGCCACCAAGCCGTTGCCCCGTGTAATGAGTTCCAGTGCCAGCTCGCTCTTGCCCACGCCGCTGTCGCCGGTGATCATCACGCCCACGCCGAGCACATCCAGAAACACGCCGTGGCGCGTGGTGGACTCGGCCAGTTCCTTGACGATGTAGTGACGCACCATCCACATCAGATGCACGCTGCTTTGCGGGGAGCGGAACAGCGGCATGCGCGAACGGTTCGCGAAAGCGATCAGTTCGGGCGGGACTTCTTCCACTCCCGCCAAGATCAAACACATCGAGCCGGAAGTTTGCATCTGCGCGAAAGCCTCGCCCAATGCTGCCGGGTCGAGGTTGCGCAGATAATCCAATTCGGTGTTGCTGATCACTTGCACCCAGTTGGGGTGGATCAAGTTGAGGTGACCGATCAGCCCTTTGTCGGAAGCGTTAACAATCTCGCTTTCCAGCACTCTGTCCGCGCCGTCACTGCCGGCGACCCAAGTCAATGCAAGGCGTTCCTGCTTGTCTTGAAAGAGTTTCTGGATGTTGACTTGAGCCATGATGATTTAGGTCTGCCAGTCGGCAAACATCTGATGAATGGCGGCGGGATCGTTGCTGCTCATCAGGCGTTCGCGGAAGGAGGCGTTGCTGAACATCTGCGCGAGTTCGCCGAGCAGTTGCAGGTGCAGATCGGTTGCGCGCTCGGGAACAAGCAACACAAAGATCAGATTGACGGGCGCGCCATCCGGTGCGTCAAACGGGATAGGGGTCTCTGTCTTGACGAAGGCGGCGACTGCATCGCGCAGGCCTTTGATGCGCCCGTGTGGGATCGCCACGCCTTGTCCGAGCCCTGTCGAGCCCAATTTTTCGCGGGCGAACAGGCTGTCGAACACTTGGCTGCGTGAAAGTTTTTGCGAATTTTCGAACAACAGTCCGACACGTTCGAATACCCGCTTCTTGCTGGCGGATTCCGCATCCAACAAGACATTTTCCAAAGGAAGAATTTTGCTAATTAGACTCATCGTTTCTGGTACCGAAACAAAAATAAAGGGCGATGTTCAGTCGCCCTTGGTTGTTATTCTACAACAGCGTTTTTGCCAGTGTCATCATGGCGGCGTGCAGCGTTCTTTTCTTTATGTTTGAGCACTTGGCGATCCAGCGACTCGATCAGCGCATCGATAGCGACATACAGGTTGCTATCCGAGGTTTCGGCGATGATGGTCTTGCCGCTCAGATGCAGGCTGGCTTCTGCTTTTTGCTGCAACTTGTCCACGGAGAGGATGACGTTCACGTCGATCACATTGTCGAAGTGACGTTTTACTTTTTCGAGTTTTGACGTAACGTGTTCGCGGATTGCAGGGGTGATTTCGAGGTGACGTCCTGTGAGGTTGAGGTTCATGGCCTGCTCCTATTTAGTTAGAGTGATTTACGAAGATTCACCGGGAGAATGTTCAGCAATTCCCGGTATTTTGCCACGGTACGCCGGGCAACTATGATGCCCTGCTGTGCCAGTGTTTCTGCCATGCGACTGTCGGTCAAAGGATGCCGGGCATCTTCTTCACTGACGAGTTGCTTGATAATGGCGCGGATGGCGGTGGACGAACACGCGCCGCCCGCTTCGGTGGCGAGACCGCTGCCGAAAAAATATTTGAGTTCAAAGATGCCGCGCGGGGTGAGCATGAATTTCTGCGTGGTCACGCGCGAAATAGTGGACTCGTGCAACGCCAGCTGGTCGGCGATCTCGCGCAGCACCAGCGGACGCATGCCGATGTCGCCGTGCTCGAAGAACTGGCGCTGGCGTTCGACGATAGCCTGCGACACGCGCAGGATGGTGTCGAAACGCTGCTGCAAATTCTTGATGAACCAGCGCGCTTCCTGTAATTGACCGGCCATCTGTTGCGAGTTTTGCTCGTCGCGACGCTGCATGATGTTGGCATACATTTGATTGACGCGCAGACGCGGCATCGCTTCGGGGTTAAGGCGCGCTTTCCAGATGCCGCCCTGGCGCGTCACCAATACGTCCGGCACGACATAATCGGCCGCGCGATGTTCAAAAACCGTACCGGGTTTGGGTTGCAGATGGAGTATGAGGTCTTGCGCATCGCGCAACTCCGCGTCGTCGCAATGCAATACCTTTTTTAGCTTGTTGAAATCGCGGTTGGCGAGCATATCCAGATGGTGCGTTACGATGCTCAATGCCAGACCATGTCCCGCTATGTCTTCGGGTTGCGCCTGTAGTTGCAAGGCCAGGCATTCGCTCAAGTTGCGCGCGCCGATACCGGGTTCGTCCAGATGTTGCAGTTGCACCAGCGCGGTATCCAAGTCGTCCAGCGTGACATCAAGTTCGGGCGGGAGTAACTCGACGATCTCTTCCAGAGGTTGGGAGAGGTAACCGTTATCGTCGAGCGCGTCGATCAGTAAGCTGATGAGTTTCTTGTCGTGCTCATCCAGTTGGCTCATGTTGACTTGCCAGAGCAGATGTTCTCGCATGTTGGGGCGGTCGGCGGCGACTTCGGAATAGCCGTCGTCTTCGTCGTCCGAGATGCCGGAGGCGGTAAAAGTAGGCTCGTTCCAGTCTAATTCAGCGGGCTGGCTTTCGTTTTCGGCGCTGGTTTTTGTTTCGGTTGACGCGCTTGAGGTGGGTGCATCGCCGTGCGCGTAGGGCAGCGCAGAGTCTTCTTCCTCGCATTCGAGAAATGGATTTTCATCCAGCAGGCGAGCTGTCTCCTGATTGATCTCCAGCGTGGACAGCTGCAATAGTTTGATAGCCTGCTGCAACTGCGGTGTAAGCGTCAGTTGTTGCGACTGTCTGAGTTGTAGTGCTGCTTTCATTTTACGGTGAGATCGTTCGGACTTTAGAGCTTGAAGTTTTCGCCGAGATAGACTTTTCTGACACCTTCATTATAGATGATTTCTTCGGGTTTGCCTTCCGCCATCACCGAGCCAGCGTTGATAATATAGGCGCGATCACAAATTCCCAGTGTTTCTCGCACGTTATGGTCGGTGATGAGCACGCCGATATTGCGTTCTTTGAGGAAGTGGATGATTTTCTGGATGTCCAGCACTGCGATAGGGTCGACTCCGGCAAAAGGTTCGTCCAGCAGGATGAAGCGCGGGTTGGTCGCCAGCGCGCGCGCGATCTCGACGCGCCTGCGCTCCCCGCCGGAGAGGCTGAGCGCCTGATTGTTGCGAATATGCGTGATGTGTAGATCGTTCAGCAACTCATCCAGTCGCGCTTCTCTTTCTTCTTTGGAATAGTTTTGCAATTCCAGTACTGCCAGAATGTTTTCGGCGACGGTCAGGCGGCGGAAGATGGAGGCTTCCTGCGGCAGATAACCCAGGCCGAGCCGGGCGCGACGATGGATAGGCAGATGGGTGATGTTTTGATTGTCGATGAAAATATCCCCGCCATCTGCGGCGACCAGTCCGACGATCATATAGAAGCTCGTGGTTTTGCCCGCGCCATTGGGGCCGAGCAGGCCGACGACCTCGCCGCTTTTGACGGACAGCGATACATCCTGCACCACGGTGCGGGAGCGATAACGTTTTTTTAGGGTGCTGGTGCGGAGTTCGCTCATGATTTATTCAATTGCCCTGTCGCTTGGAATCGGATTGTCCTTGGGCGCGTTGTTTTTAAGAGGTGTTGTCTGGGCATCTTTTTCCTTGGGGTGTATCGTTGCGCGTACCCGCCCGCTCTCGGGGCGCCCCGAGAGCGGGCGCCCGCTAACATTGAATATCTCGGTCTGTGTGCTGTAGGTGATGTGGTCGCCGCGCACGTCATCCAGCCCGCGCTTTACGCGGGCGCGCACGTAAAAATCAACCGTGTCGCTTTGCGAATTGTATTCGATACGCTCTCCATAGCCTTCCACGTATTCGTTCGTTTCTTCGCGTTTCTGGCGGAAGCTGGCCAGGTGTCCGGTGGCGACGCAGAATTTGTTTCCGGCTGCATCCTCGGTCACGACAATTTTTGCTGCGGTGAGCCGTAGCGTTCCCTGTGTGAGTTTGACGCTGCCTTCAAAGGTGCTGATATGGACGGTGTCGTCTATATTCATGCGATCCGACTCGATGTAAATTGGTTTGCTGCGATCAGCTTTTTCGGCATGGGTCGCACACGTGTAGCCTGTTAGCAACAGAGCAAGCAGCAGTGCGATGTTATTTCTGGACAGGTTCATGTGTGGCGCGAACTTTGGATAATAAATTGACTAGGCGTGCTTTGTTATCGAGCGTCATGCCCACCGCGTGTATGGTGTCGTGCGAAGTCACCAGCGTGACGGGCTGATCGGTATCGGCTTGGTCTTTATCGGGGAGGACATGCAGATAGTCGGTGCTGAACTCCATGGCAGCCTGTTCGCCGTTGTCTAAGCGTATGACTTTCACGTTGTTGTAGAGAAACACCTCTTCGCCGTGGCTGGATAGCTTGCCGGTGTCCGCCCAGATGACCATGGGCGCGCGGTCGCTACGCAAGCTGACCATGCGTGGTGATTGCAAATGCGTAGTGTCGTCGTCCGGGTAATGCCACATTTTTTCGGTCGTCATCAAGTGGCGCGCTTGCCCGTTTTCATCCATAGTGACCGTGGAGAGGTTGTGCACCGAGTAATCGATATCGTGGCGTTGCCCGCTGTCGGATTTTGCAGGGATAGGCTGCACCTGCTGATTGAGCCAATACGTGCCGGCCAACAGCAGCAATGGCGGAAGCAGAGGTAGCCATGCGCGCATACGTTCGAACAAGTTGCCGCCACCTTTCATGCGAGATAGGGCGCCAGTTGCGCGCTCAGCGTACCTTGGGCGGACATGATCAGCTCGCATACCTCGCGTACCGCACCGTTTCCGCCTGCGTGCTTGGTTGTGTAATGGGCGTGCTCATGCACTGCGGGCGGCGCGTTGGGTACGGTCAGGGCCAGCCCCACACGGCGCATCGCGGGCAGGTCGACCACGTCGTCACCCATGAAAGCGGAGGCTTCCGGCGCGATGCCCAGCTTGCCGAGCAAGTCCTGCATGGCATCCCATTTTTTTTCCACGCCCTGATACAGGTGCGCGATGCCGAGATTTTTGGCGCGCATTTCGACGCAGCGCGAGGTGCGTCCCGTGATGATGGCGAGCTCCACGCCGGAAGCCTTCAGCATCTTCAAGCCGTGGCCGTCCAGCGAGTTGAAACGCTTGAATTCCTCGCCCGAATCGGAAAGGTAAAGCCCGCCATCAGTGAGGATGCCATCCACGTCGAAGGCGATCAAACGAATGGGTTGTATGCGCGGGGTCAGCATGGTCAGATTACCTTGGCGCGTAGCAAATCAAACATATTCAGTGCGCCGACCAGACGATGTTCGGCATCCACCACCAGCATCTGGCTGATGCGATGCTGTTCCATCATTTGCACCGCTTCCACTGCCAGCGCATCGGCTGTTATACAGCGCGGATTGCGCGACATCACTGCGGCCACCGGGGTCGCGCTGAAATCCAGCCGTTTTTCCAGCGTGCGGCGCAGGTCGCCGTCGGTATAGATGCCCAGCACCTTTTGCGTAGCGTCCACGATGGCGGTCATGCCCAGCCCTTTGCGCGATATTTCCAATACGGTGTCGGCCAGCGTTGCATCGTGCGGCACAGAAGGGATGCCCGCGCCGGAATGCATGACATCGCGCACATGCGTGAGCAAGCGCCGCCCCAAGCTGCCGCCGGGGTGGGAGCGCGCAAAGTCTTCCTCGCCAAACCCCTTGGCATCCAACAGCGCCACGGCCAGTGCGTCGCCCAGCGCGAGCGCGGCGGTCGTGCTGGCCGTTGGGGCCAAGCCCATCGGGCAAGCCTCCTGTGCGACGAACCCGTTGAGGTGAGCGTCCGCTGCCAGTGCCAAGCTGGACTTTGCATTGCCGGTCAGGCTGATGAGTTTTGCGCCTTGGCGTTTGATGACCGGTACGATGGTGAGCAATTCCTCGCTCTCGCCGGAATACGACAGCGCGATGAACACGTCCTCGGCGGTGATCATGCCGAGGTCGCCGTGGCTGGCCTCGCCGGGATGCACGAAATAGGCGGGCGTTCCCGTGCTGGACATAGTCGCCGCGATCTTGCGCGCGATGTGCCCCGACTTGCCCATGCCGCTCACGATCACGCGGCCTTCGCAGGAAAGAATGATGTTCAAGGCATGTAAGAAAGTATCGTCGATGCGTTGCACCAGCGCCTGTACGGCATCGGCTTCGATGCTCAATACTTTGCGTGCAAGGTCCAGTGCGTGAGGGGCTGCGGATAGCGGTTTAGTCATGGGGCGGATTATACCCAAGGAGGAGGCAAAACAGCCCTTTTTGTGGCGACCGCATTCGCACTGCCGTGCTGCCTGATGCTGGCGGTTGATATCTGATTTTTGAGGGGATTGGTTATGCTGCATTTCGCTGCGATGTGTATAATTACACACCATGAAGAGCGCTGATATTATCAAGAGGCTGGAGCGAGACGGATGGCGCTTGGTGCGCATCACGGGTAGCCACCACCACTTCAAGCATGATAACAAATCCGGATTGGTGACTGTTCCTCACCCGAAGAAGGACATCAAAGCAGGAACGCTCAACTCGATACTTAAACAAGCGGGGCTAAAATGAACAAATTGACTTATGCCATTGCGATTGAACCGGGCGATGACCAGCACGCATTTGGTGTGGTCGTTCCCGATTTGCCGGGCTGTTTTTCTGCGGGCGATACGTTTGAAGAAGCTTACGCAAATGCCAGGCAGGCTATCGAGGCGCATCTTGAATTAAGCCTCGAATTTAACGAGACCATACCTGATCGAAAACCGTTTGAAGAACATTTGCGCAATCCCGAATTTGCGGGTTGGGTGTGGGCGCTGATTGAGGTGGATGATATACCTGCCAAGAAAACCCCGGTGCGACTTAATGTATCGCTCCCCGAATATTTGGTTAACCGGATCGACCAGTATGCACAAGCCAATCACCTGACTCGTTCTGGTTTTTTGGCGAAGGCTGCGATGAAAGAACTGACGCACATTTAACCGCAATATATTCCTCCCACAAAATCAGGTTTGTGCAACGGAATCTGTAGAAGGCTGATTGAGCGCGCGCTGTGGGAGTGTCAATTCTGCCCAATCTTTGCCTTGTGTCACTTTTCGGTATGATGCACAAGTTATTTCACCCAATCCAAATAGTTGGCGCGATTGCCGTAAAAATCAATCTGCAAGGTGGGCATGTTTAGCTTCAACCGGGGGATCAAATGAAACGCAAACAAGCGGGTTTTACCTTAATCGAAATCGCAATCGTGCTGGTGATCGTCGGCCTGTTGCTCGGCGGAGTGTTGAAAGGGCAGGAACTCATCAACAGTGCCAAAGTGAAAAACCTGGCGACCGACTTCAAAAATATTCCGGTGTTCATCTACGGCTATCAGGACAAATACAAAGCTTTGCCGGGAGACGACTCCGGCGCCGTGGCTCATGTTGCAGGCGTCTTGGCGACCACGCCTGTCGGTGCAGGAATCGGTCGGGCTGACGGCGTCATTAACGGAAGCTGGGCCTCCACGACTCAAACCGACGAATCTTATTTATTTTGGCAGCATGTGCGCCTTGCCGGTTTAGCACCGGGGGCAACCGACACGACAACTCCTGCCACCTATATTCCCAAAAATGCCGTTGGCGGCGATATTGGAATTACTTCTGCCGCAGCCAGCCCCGTCAGCAATCTGCGCGGTTCTTATATCGTTTGCTCAAATGCGATCGCTGGAAAGTTTACCAAGCAACTGGATGTCACGCTGGATGATGGCAACACGGCTACGGGTTCGCTGCAAGTGGTTGCGGCAGGCACGACGGTGGCCACCGCTGCAACTGCCACAACGGCTATTGCGGACGACACGACTTACCTCGTTTGTATGGGTTTTTAATAAATCATGTGTGCATGCTGGAATTGCGGTTGCTAAAAGGCGATATCGCCTCTGTGATTATTGGCGAACGGCAGCTTTGTGACGGCCAGTTTTAGATAATGTATTTCCGTATTGTGGAGGCGTTGCTGACGATCAATGATGTGGATATGACCGTCCTTCGACCCTCAGCCAGGATCGTGGACTTTGCAGCCTGTCGACCGATATATCAAAAGACAGCTCCTCGGCCCGTTGAATTGCGCTTAAAGGCGTACAACCCGATGACCTACGAATCAGCCCAGAACAAAGAAGTGAAGATGGAGATCGGTCTGCGCGAATCCGACTTTGGGGTCTGGCAGGAGTAGCGGCTCTTCCCAAAGCCGGATCAGATCAAAGCTTGAAACGGCCCACCATTTTATCCAGTTCGCTGGCCGATTGTTCCAGCGTGCCAGCCAATGTTGAGGTCTGAGCCATTGCGGCAGACGATGATTCCGTCATCTGTGCGATGTGTTCCACGCCGCGCGCAATGTTATGTGAGGCGGATGACTGCTCCGAGAGCGCTGAGGCGATGTCATCCACGGCAGAAAGTACACGCTGACCCGCATCTTGGATATCGTTAATGGACTGCCCCGCTTCCTGCGCAAATCCAGCACTCTGGTTTACTTGGGCAACGTTCGCAGACATGCCGCGTACGGCTTCCTGAGTGATACCCTGGATACGTTCGACCATCGTGCTGATCTCCTGGGTCGATTTTCCGGTACGTTCGGCCAACTTGCGCACCTCGTCCGCCACCACGGCAAAACCGCGTCCCTGTTCCCCGGCGCGGGCAGCCTCGATGGCTGCATTGAGTGCCAGCAGATTGGTTTGGTCGGCGATCCCACGGATGACCATGACGATGGTGGATATCTCCGTCGCGGCCAATTCCAGTGCGGCAATCTTCTGCGCCGTCTCAGCGACGGACTCAGAGATGTGACGCATCTCGTCGGCGGACTGTTTTACTACCTGCCCTGATGCACCGGATTTGCGTCCCGCATCACCCGACATCCGCTGCGCCTCAACTGCACTATCACTAATATGGAGGATACTCACTGTCATCTCTTCCACACTGGCCGCCATATCGGTGGCTGAATCGGCTTGTTCCTTGCCAGTTTCGGACAGGGCGTTCATGGTGCTGGCGAGCTCTCCAGAAGACTTAAACAGATTTAACGCCCACGGAGCTGCCCGTGATCAATGTTTGCTTTAGGGCGATTACTCATCCAAACTTTTGCCGATGGTTGCCTAGAGAAAATTAGGTGAAATTGATGCCGTGTAGCGTCCCTTAAAAGCTTTCGTCTTCGCGCAGATAGCGCCATTGTCCGACAGGCAGGTCGCCTAGTTTCACCTTGCCGATACGCACGCGTTTGAGTCCGGTGACTTTGAGGCCGACGAGTTCGCACATGCGGCGTATCTGGCGTTTCTTGCCTTCTTTCAAAATAAAACGCAGTTGGTCGTCGTTCAGCCAGGTGACTTTGGCGGGTTTGAGTTTTTGTCCGTCGAGCGAGAGGCCGTGGTTGAGCATGTTCAGGCCGTTGCCCACTAATTGTCCGGTGACGCGCACGAGATATTCTTTTTCGATGGGCGAGTCCTCGCCGATGAGTTGCTTGGCGACGCGTCCGTCCTGAGTGAGTATCAGCAAACCTTGCGAGTCGATGTCCAACCGCCCGGCGGGAGCCAGGCCGCGCAGGTGCTGTGCGGTGAAGCGTTGTGGTGCTGAGTCGCTCGCCCAGCGCGTATCCGGTTTGATGAGCACGACGGCGGGTTGGTGGCCGTCTTCCGCCTGTCCTGAAACATAGCCGATGGGCTTGTTCAGCAGGATGGTGACTTGGGTTTGTCGCTCGGTAAGGGCGGATTTGTTCAGCACTACTTTTTGATTGGGAAATACTTTGGTGCCCAGTTCGCTCACCGGTTTGCCATCGACCAACACCCAGCCTTTTTCGATGTAGCTGTCCGCTTCGCGGCGCGAGCAAATGCCCAATGTGGACATGAGTTTCGAGAGTCTGATTTTTTCCATTTTTGATTACCTTGAAAATTATGTTCGCTGTATTTTGTTTTAGATTCGCGGGCAAGGCCCGCTCCTACATGGATTGATGTTTAGCCCAGCGCTGGAAATAAACCACGCAGTCCGCCCGCGATAAATTCCACGGCGATGGCCGCGAGCAAAAGTCCCATCAAACGCGAAAAGACGCTGCTGCCGACGCGCCCGAGCCTTTGCGATATCCACGGAGCGATGAGAAAGGTGAGCCACACGATGAAGCCCAGCAGGACGATTATCAGCCCCAGCACGGCGTAGTGTCCGGCGCCGTGGCCTTTGTGCGCATCCAGTATCACCGTGCTGATTGCGCCGGGGCCGGCCAGCAGCGGGGTGGAGAGCGGCACGATGGCGATCGAAGAGGTGGTGTCGCCATCGGTCGATTCGTCGGGAGTGGGCGCGTCTTTGTTGCCGAACAGCATGGTGATGGACATCAATAACAGCAGAATGCCGCCCGCGACGCGGAACGAGTGGATGCTGATGCCGAAAAACTCCAGCATCAGTTCGCCGACGAGCAACGCGACGAGCAGGATGCCGACTACCGAAAGCGAAGCCATGCGGCCGACGCGCGCGCGCTTGGCGGGCGTGAGGCCGATGGTGAACGCGATGATGATGGGGATAATGCCGATCGGGTCGAGAATGGCGAACAGGCTGAGAAATATTTTGGAGTATTCGGTGAAGTCGAGCATGGGCTTATACCTCGTGGTCGACCAGCTTGCCCACCGCCATGCGCAGGCGGCGCGACAGGCTGACGGCGACCGCGCGCAATATTTTTGCGCCGATGCGCGGCTCGTGTTCCAGCATGGTGTCCATCGCTTCTTTGGAGAGGGTCAGCAACACGCAGTCGCTCGCAGCCACGCAGGTTGCCGAGCGCCGTTCGCCGTCCAATACCGCCATTTCACCGAAAGTGCGGCCTTTGCCCAAGGTCGCCATTATCACGTCACGGTTGTCCTGGTTGGTTTTGAGCACCGAAATGCGCCCTTCATGTACGACACACATGAAGGTGCCGTCATCGCCCTCGCGAAAGATTGTTTCGCCCTGAGCGATATTGTTGATGCTGAAATGGCGCGCAACAGCTTGAATTTCTGCCGCAGGCAGATGATTGAATATGTCGCACTCGACCAGCATGGAGCTGATCTCGTCGAGTAAGGCGGAGGTCTGTGACATGAAAACAATGTGCTGACGAATGAGTGGCGCGGAAGTTACACCGTATAATCCGCGCAATCAACCCTCAAGCAGATTTTGTGAACGTTCTACGCATAAACTATTTTGTTCTGGCCGCTCTCGGTGGCGCTTTCGCGGTGGCGGGCTTTGCGCCGTGGAATATTTATCCGATGCCGGTATTGTCGCTCGCGTTGCTCTTCTGGCTATGGGGGCAAACTGCCAGTCCGCGAGCTTCGGCTTGGCTCGGCTTCGCTTTCGGGCTCGGGATGTTCGGTGCGGGGGTCGGCTGGATATATGTCGCATTGCATGATTACGGCAACATGCCCATGGTGTTGGCGCTGTTTACTACCCTGTTGTTTGCGGCTTTCTTGGCGCTGTTCCCCGCATTGGTGGGATATTTGCAGGCAAAGATATCGTTGCCGGGATGGATGAGGCAGACGCTGTTGCTGCCCGCGTTGTGGGTGGCAGTGGAGCTGTTGCGCGGCTATTTGTTTACAGGATTTCCGTGGTTGGCGATGGGGTATGCGCAAGTGCCGGGAAGCCCTCTTGCCGGTTATGCGCCGATATTGGGCGTGTATGGAGTATCGCTTGTGGCGGCAATCAGTGCGGGGCTGCTGGTGATGTTCGTGCAGCAGCGCTGGAGTGCGCGGGGCAAGTTGGCCGCGACGATGTTGCTCGTGCTGTGGCTGGGCGGTGCGGCGCTGCGCATGGTCGAGTGGACCGTACCCGAGGGCGCTCCGGTCAAAGTCAGTTTGTTGCAGGGCAATATTGCGCAAGACGAGAAGTTCGAGGAAGGGCGGCTCGTGGGGACGCTGGAGACTTACCGGCGCCTGGCGCTGGGCAGCGATGCGCGCCTGATCGTGTTTCCCGAGACCGCCGTGCCATTGCTGCGCGGCGAAATGCCGGAGAATTATGCGGACATTTTGCGCGAGCATGCGCGGCGCAACGACGGCGATATTCTCATCGGCGCTTTCGAGCAAGAGCGGAATTTGTACTACAACAGCATGTTCTCGCTGGGGGTGTCTCCAGCTCAGGCCTACCGCAAAAATCACATGGTGCCGTTCGGCGAATTCATCCCGCTGCGCCCGCTGTTCGGCTGGCTCATCAATGAAGTGCTGAACATTCCGATGGGCGATCTGGCCAGCGGCGGGGCGCAACAACCGTTATTGAACTTGGCGGGGCAGCGTATCGCAATGAACATCTGTTACGAGGACGTGTTCGGCGAAGAGATCATCCGCGCTTTGCCGCAGGCGACCCTGTTGCTGAATGTCAGCAACGATGCGTGGTATGGCGATTCGTCTGCGGCGATGCAGCATAACCAGATAGCGCAGATGCGCGCGCTGGAGACGGGGCGCATGATGTTGCGCGCCACCAATACCGGCGTGACTTCGGTAATCGGCAGCGACGGGCGTGTTTTGCAGATGCTGCCGCAGCACGAGGAGGGCGTGCTCACCGCTCAGGTGCAGGGCTATGCGGGTGCCACGCCTTATGTGCGCTGGGGCAATGCGGCCGTGATGGGCTTGGTGCTGGCGATGTTGGTGCTAGCATGGTCGAGGCGCATCCGTGCTTCGACCGGAGAGGGCTCCAATGAGTGATTGGTTTTGCTACCTGTTGCGTTGTGCCGACGACACGCTGTATTGCGGCATCACCAACGATCTCGAAAAACGTCTTGTTGCCCACAATGCCGGAGAGGGCGCGAAATACACGCGCGGGCGTACGCCTGTGATGCTGCTCTACCGGGAAAACTGCGTGGATAAATCTGCCGCCCTTAAACGCGAAATACAGATCAAACGCCTGCCGCGTGCGCAGAAGTGGTTGCTGTGCGGCATTTCCCCGCAGGCAGTGGGGTAGATAAGAAATGTGCTTTCAGGCACTATCCGCAAGCGCCTTAAGCGCTTGGAGTTATTGCACTCTAATGCGACTGTGAATTTTGGAGATTAAGTTTATGAAGTTGATTGAAAAGCTGTTTGAAGGCGGTTTGTGGAACAGTCGTTTTGTTATTTTGTCGGCTGTGCTGGGAAGTCTATTGGCCGGGTTTGCGATTTTCTACATGGCGACTGTCGATGTGTGGAATCTGGTGCTGCACGTCGTGCATTACGGCGATGCCGACTTGACGAATGAGGCGCGGAAAGCCTTGCATGATGCCACGGTGACGCACATCGTCGAGGTGGTGGACGGGTATCTGCTGGCAACCGTGATGCTGATTTTTTCGCTGGGTCTGTATGAGTTGTTCATCAGCGACATCGACCAGGCGCACGGAAGCAGAGCGTCGAGCAAAATTCTGGTGATTGAGAATCTGGACGATTTAAAGTCGCGTTTGGCAAAAGTGATTCTGATGATTCTGATTGTGACGCTGTTTGAAGAAGCGCTGAATATCAAAATTGAGAACCCGCTGGATCTGTTGTACTTGGGTGCGAGTATCGCGCTCGTCGCTCTGTCGCTGTATTTGTCCCATGCCGCCGAGGCTGTCGGGCATGGCGGCCAAGAGAAAGAGAGCGCAGCAGAAGAAAACAAAAAAGAAAAGGCGGGGCACTGATGAAAACATGTCGTTGGTTGCTGCTCGTGTGCCTGTCTCTGTTCGCCGTCACGGCGTTGGGGAAGGACTTCACATTCAAGGATTTACAGGGAAATACGTTGCGTCTGGCCGATTATCGCGGCAAATGGGTGGTGGTGAATTTCTGGGCGACTTGGTGTCCGCCCTGCGAGCAAGAGACACCCGATCTGGTCGCGCTGCACAACGAGCGTAAGAGTTCGGATCTTGTGGTGGTCGGTGTGGCGCTGGACTCAACGCGTGCCTCGGTGGTTGATTTTGCTGCCAAGCACAAGATTAGCTATCCGTTGGTGATCGGGAGCTACACTTTGGCCGAAGCACAGGTCGGCCCCGTTTCTGCGTTGCCGACTTCGTATCTGTACGACCCGACGGGAAAGCTGGTGAGTTATCAGGAAGGTATGGTGTCGCGCAGCGATATTGAGACGTACATCTTTCTTAAAAATAAAAACAAAGCAGAAGTGAAGTAAGGCTTAACTTGCCGGTTTGACTGGCGAGCTTACGGTGTGCTGCGGATTCGCCCAGTGTTTGTGCCACGCGGCTTTCACCAGATTGGGATATGCCGCTTTGCCCAGACTGCCGTTGTAGCGCCCCAAGGCGCGATACAAACTGCCTTTTTCAATATCCAGATAGTAGCGCAAGATGGTGCAGCCGTAGCGCAGGTTGGTGCGCAGGTGAAACAGATTGTCATCCGGTGCGTGCAGGGCTTTGGTCCAGAACGGCATCACCTGCATATAGCCGCGAGCGCCGGCATTCGACACGGCATATTTCCTGAATCCGCTCTCCACTTCGATCAGTCCCAGTACCAGATGCGGATCCAAACCCGCGCGTGTTGCTTCGTAGTGCACCGTATTGAGGAAGTCTTCGCGATATTCTTTATCGGGTATGCGCTTCGCCAGGCGTTGCGACATTTCATGCAGCCATGCATCGGCTTCCTGCCGGGTGGCGAAAGCTAGCTTGGGCGCCGCCTGATCGGACACTGCGCGTTGCAACACGGCCTTTACGCTGGCCGACAAAGCCTCTTCCGTTTGCGCGCCGGCGAATGAAGTGGCGCACAAAAACACTCCCGCTGTCGCGAACGACAACGCCAGCAAAGGCTTGAGGAGTGGAATGTTCCATTTCATAGTTTTGATTGTACGAGCTTGGCAACTTCTTGCAACGGGATGGCTTGTGCTGCCGGGTCGCGGCGTCCCTGATATTCGACGTTGCCTTCTTTCAGACCACGGTCGCCGATGACGATGCGGTGCGGGATGCCGATCAATTCGAGATCGGCGAACATCACGCCGGGGCGCTCGTCGCGGTCATCCAGCAACACCTCTATGCCTGCTGCGGTGAATTCGGCATAAAGTTGTTCTGCCGCGTTGCGCACCGCCTCGCTTTTCTTGAAGCCGATGGGCGCGATGGCAATTTGGAACGGCGCCATGCGTGCGGGTAACGTGATGCCTCGTTCGTCGAAATTCTGCTCGATGGCGGCAGCCACGATGCGCGATACGCCGATGCCATAACAGCCCATCTCCATGACCTGTATCTTGCCGTTCTCGTCCAGATAGGTGGCTTGCAGCGCTTCGGAATATTTGGTGCGCAACTGAAAGATATGTCCGACTTCGATGCCGCGACACAGTTCCAGCGTGCCTTTGCCGTCTGGCGAAGCGTCGCCGCTCGCGACGTTGCGCAGGTCATGTACGCAGGCTTCGTCCAAATGTATATCGCGTCCGAAATTCACGCCGCTGTAATGGAAGCCGTCGTCGTTCGCACCGCAGATGAAATCGTTCATCGCGGCGGCGGAGCGGTCGGCCAGTACGCGTACTTTTGTGTTCACCGGGCCGATGTAGCCGATGCGGCAGTTCATGTTGCGCTGCACCTCATCTTCGCTGGCGAAACGGAATTCGCCCAGCACCTTGCTGGCCTTGATCTCGTTGAGCTGGTGATCGCCGCGTATCAGCAGCAATACAAATTCGTTTTCATGGGTCATCACGGCGATGGTTTTCAGCACGCTTTGTGCCGAAGTGCCGAAGAATGCGGCGACCTCTTCGATGGTCTTCTGCCCGGGCGTGATGACTTTTTGCATCTCTTGCGTGGCAGCTTTGCGCGGCGCGGCGGGCGCGACGGCTTCGGCCAGTTCAACGTTGGCCGCGTAATCGGAATCGGGGCAGAACGCCAGCGCGTCCTCGCCGGAATCGGCCAGTACATGGAACTCATGCGAGCCGCTGCCGCCGATGGCTCCGGTGTCCGCCGCGACAGCGCGGAACTGCAAGCCGAGGCGCGTGAAGATGCGCGTGTAAGTCTCGTACATCACGCGGTAGGTTTGTTCCAAGCTATCGAAATTTGCGTGGAATGAGTAGGCGTCTTTCATCAGGAATTCGCGCGCGCGCATCACGCCGAAACGTGGGCGTACCTCGTCGCGGAATTTGGTTTGAATCTGGTAAAAATTCAGCGGCAACTGGCGGTAGCTCTTGATTTCTCGGCGCGCGATGTCGGTGATGACTTCCTCGTGCGTGGGGCCGAAGCAGAACAGGTTGTCGTGGCGGTCTTTGATCTTCAGCATCTGCGGGCCGAACACTTCCCAGCGTCCGGTTTCCTGCCATAGCTCGGCGGGCTGCACGGCGGGCATCAGCAGCTCGATGCCGCCGCTCTTATTCATCTCTTCGCGCACCACGGCTTCAACTTTGCGCAGCACGCGCAGACCCAATGGCATCCAGGTGTATAGGCCGCTGGAAAGTTTGCGGATGTAGCCTGCGCGCAACATTAAACGATGGCTGGCCAACTCGGCTTCGGAAGGGGCTTCTTTTAGAGTGGAAATGAAAAATTGTGAGACGCGCATGGCTGGTTCCGTATGTTGGGTATTAACGAGCGCGCATTCTACCGTAAGTGACTTTGTTCTTTCCTGCATGCACGAAATATGGAACAATCCGCCCATTGATAAACAGTTTAGTGGGGCGAATTATGATAGACCGTGATGGTTATCGCCCGAATGTCGGCATCATTCTGACTAACGCAAAAAATCAGGTATTTTGGGGCAAGCGTATCCGCCAGGATGCGTGGCAATTTCCGCAAGGCGGCATTCAGCATGGCGAAACTCCCGAACAGGCTATGTATCGGGAACTGCATGAGGAGGTGGGTTTGCTCGCCTGCCATGTTGAAATTCTGGGGCGGACCCGCGATTGGATGCGTTACGAGGTGCCGCAAAGTTGGGTGAAGCGCGAGTCGCGCGGCAGTTACAGGGGGCAGAAACAGATATGGTTTTTGCTGCGCTTGACCGGGCGTGATTGCGATGTGTCGTTACGCGCATCGGGGCATCCCGAGTTCGATGCCTGGCGCTGGAACGATTATTGGATTGAGATGGACAGCGTGATCGATTTTAAGCGTGAGGTTTACGGGTTGGCATTGAATGAGCTAGTGCGTTTCCTGCCTGCGGTAAAAAGTCCTTCAGGGCGAATGGATAAGTTTCGGCAGGCAATCGCAAGCGTGCAGTCGCTCGGAAGGTAATAGTCAGGGGTTTGCCCAGACAAATCAATAAAAGGTTAAACTCAATGAAGCTTTTTTTATTACGCACTTCTCTTGCATTTTTGTTTTTGGGTTGTTTCAGTGCAAACCTGTATGCGGGCTGGTTTGATGTGGATGATTCGATCAGCGTTCCCGAGAACAAGAAACCCAATCCCAATACTCCATCGGTTAAATATGCCGCCACGATTCGTGTTGCGGGATATGTCGATGCGCGGAGTGATATGGCTCCCAAAAAGATCGGTATTTCGACCCAGCGTGTGTCCGGTATTACAGGGAAGGAACTGGTGCTGGATCGCGATGTGACCGATTTTGTATCTGGCGCGGTCAAAACACGTTTTGATGATGCAGGGTTCCAAGTTGTTGATGGCGCAAGTGCATTGTTTGAGCTAAGCGGGATAGTCAAGGAGCTGACTTATAACGTCAATGCGAGGGATGAAGTTGCTCTCGCGATTGAAACGACCTTGAAGGAATCTGCAACAGGCAAGGTGGTTTGGTCCGGTGTGGTTGTGGAAAAAAAGGAACGTTTTGCAGGAATTTCCGGGAACGGAAAAAATGACATTGCCAATAATCTGCGCTATGAGTTGGGCATCGTGACGCAAAAGACTGTTGATGCCATTAGTGCCAGCTTGATGGCATCGCGTCCCGACCTGTTTAATTTGACGCCGGGGACAAAAGTGATTCCCGGTGTGACGGTGCTGCAAGCGGCCGGAGGGGGCGCGTCAGCATCTGCTGTTGCATTGACCAAGCCGGTGTCGGTAAATGGGACGCTGGTATTGAACACCAAGCCAGTGCGCGCCAAAGTTTATCTGGACGGTGTGTACTACGGCATGTCGCCGTTGCGTGCAGAGATGGAACCCGGAATTCGCGAAGTGAGTGTAAAAGCGGATGGCTATAAAACGGCAGCGGAGAAAGTGTCCGTGCGCAAAGGAGATACCACCGAGCTGGAATTGGTACTCGAACGCTAAATCCGAAACGGAGCGAATAAAAAAGCCCGCATGATGCGGGCTTTTTTACGGGGTAAAAAAATCAATGTTTACCCGTGCTGCCGAAGCCGCCTGCACCGCGCTGGCTCAAAGGAAATTCTTCGACGATATTGAACTGCACTTGTGCGACCGGGACAACGACGAGTTGTGCCATGCGTTCCAGCGGCATCAGGGTGAAGGGGTGGTGCCCGCGATTCCACAGCGAGACAAATATCTGTCCCTGATAGTCTGAGTCGATCAGTCCGACTAGATTGCCCAACACAATGCCGTGTTTGTGGCCCAAGCCGGAACGCGGCAATATCATCGCCGCATAATGCGGGTCTGCTATATGGATGGCGATACCACTCGGGATAAGTTCGCATTGTCCGGGTTGTATCAGCATGTTGTGGTCGATGCAGGCGCGCAGATCAATTCCCGCCGAGCCGGGCGTGCCGTAGCTGGGCGGCTGTTCGTGCAGGCGTTTGTCGAGAATCTTCACATCCACTTTTTTCATTTTGATTTCCCTTTCCTGTAAAGCATCGCGGCGTGCAGCAACAGCGCCCGTGCCAAAGTAAGTTTGTCCGTGCGTGGCAGGCGATGCTCGCCAGTATCGTCGAACAAAATCAGCTCGTTGTCATCTGCGCCGATGGCATGCTGTGCCAGATTCGCCGCGAGCAACGGCAATTTTTTGGTACGACGTTTTTGTTCGGCATATTCGCGCAGATTTTCGCTTTCCGCCGCGAAGCCCACGCAGAATGGCGCGTCCGGCAGTGCCGCGACGTACGCCAAAATATCCGGATTCGGTATGAGTTCCAGCGTTAGTTTGGCGTCGCACTTCTTGATTTTTTGTTCGCTGGCTTGTGCCACGCGGTAATCCGCCACGGCGGCGACAGCGATAAATATATCGGCATCACTTACGCGCTGTTTCACCGCTTCAAACATCTCGGCGGCGCTGGTGACGTCCACCACTTGTGCGCCGTGCGGATGGGCAAGCGCGGTTGGGCCGGAGACCAGCGTGACTTTCGCGCCCAGCTCCCGCGCTGCCTGCGCGATGGCATAACCCATCTTGCCGCTGCTGCGGTTGGTGATGCCGCGCACCGCGTCGATGGCTTCGTAGGTGGGTCCCGCAGTGATGAGCACCTTGCGACCTGTCAAAATCTTTGGCTGGAAGGCGGCGGCAATATCTTGCGCCAATTGTCCGGCCTCCAGCATGCGCCCCATGCCTTCTTCGCCGCAAGCTTGCACGCCGCTCACCGGGCCGAGCAGCGTTACCCCGTCGGCAATAAGCTGTTGCACATTGCGTTGTGTCGCCGCATTGGCCCACATCTGTTGGTTCATCGCGGGGGCAACCAGCAACGGACAATTGCGTGCCAGGCATAAAGTGGAGAGCAAATCGTCGGCTAGGCCATTGGCGAGTTTGGCGATGAAATCCGCCGTTGCAGGCGCGATCACGATGGCATTCGCCACGCGGCTGGACTGGATGTGTGCCATGCCCTTGTCGTCCTGCCACTGGTTGGTTAGCACCGGATGCCCGGTGAGCGCCTGCATCGTGGCAGGCGTGATGAAATGCGTCGCTGCTTCCGTCATCGCCACCTGCACGGTAAAGCCTTGCTTTATCAGCAGACGCGCCAGCTCCGCCGCCTTATAAGCCGCGATGCCGCCGGTGATGCCGAGAACAATGTGTTTTGTGTGGGCTTGATCCATAATGCCGCGCATCTTAACAAGAAAGTGGATGCGATGGCGATTACGGATTGGCCCGCTGGAGAGCGTCCACGCGAGAAGCTGTTACAGCGCGGGGCATCCTCGCTTTCTGATGCGGAGTTGCTGGCGATTTTTTTGCGCACGGGTGTGGTCGGAAAGAGCGCGGTGGATCTGGCGCGCGAGTTGCTCACGCGCTTCGGCAATTTGACGCAGATGTTCGCGGCAAGCGAGAAGTTGTTTTGCGAGACGCACGGCATAGGGCAGGCAACGTTTGTGCAATTGCAGGCGGTGCTGGAGATGTCGCGGCGCGCGTTGCAGGAGGAGATGCGTAGCGGTGATGCGTTGAATTCGCCTGCGGCAGTGCGGGACTATTTGCAGCTGCTGTTGCGCGGGCGCGAGCAGGAGGTGTTTATGGGGGTTTTTCTCGATGCGCAACATCGAGTCATCGCTGCCGAAGAGATGTTTCATGGCACGCTCACGCAGACCAGCGTATATCCGCGCGAGGTGGTCAAACGCTCATTGGCATTGAATGCCGCAGCGGTCATCTTTGCGCACAACCACCCTTCCGGTGTGGCGGAGCCTAGCCAGTCCGATCAGATGCTCACCGATGCGTTAAAGCAGGCGCTCGCGCTGGTGGATGTGCGCGTGCTCGATCACTTTATTGTAGCGGGAACGGGGTGTCTGTCGTTTGCGGAGAAGGGGATGCTGTAGGAAAAATGATGGTTTTGGAGCGAGCCTTGCTCGCGAACAATCAAAATTCGCGAGCAAGGCTCGCTCCTACTCGGTTTTAGCGGTGAAGAATCACTTCCAGTACAAACTTGCTGCCCAGATACGCCAAAATCAAAAAGCCGAAGCCGCTCAATGTCCAGCGTACTGCGGTGCGTCCGCGCCAGCCCTGAAAGGTGTGGCCGAGCAGCAGCACGGCGAACACACCCCACGAGATAAAGCCGAACAACACCTTGTGGTTGAATTGCCAGGGTTTGCCGAATATCTGTTCGGAGAACACGATGCCCGAAGCCAGCGTCAGCGTCAGCAACACCAATCCCGCGCCGACGATGCGGAACAGGAGTTTTTCCATGGTCAGCAGCGGCGGCAGATTTTTTAGTACTTTCGGCAAGGTCGCGTGGTGCAGGCGTTTTTCCACGAGCGACATCAGTCCCGCATGCAGTGCCGCAATGGTGAACAGGCTATAGGCCAGCATGGCGGCCAATACGTGGGCATCGAACATCCACGAGGTCGGTTCGGAGAGTTTGTATACCTCGGGGAATAAAGCGGGCAAGGCCACGCCTATTGCGGCCAAGGGCAACACCAGAGTCAACAAGCTCGCCAGCGGGTAGAAGAAGCGGGCGACCCAATACACCAGCATCGTCAGCCACAAAATCAAAGATACCGCATACACCAAGCCCAAGTTGAGCGTGCCGGCTATGAACAGGTTTTCATACAGTAGCCAGGCGTGGAGCGCCAAAGGAATGCCGACTGTATGGCCCAGTCCGCCACGGTTCAAGGCTTCCGCATTGCCCGCGACTTGCGCCCGCCAAAAGGAAAAAGCCAGCGCGCCGTAGGCAATAAAAGTAACGAGAGTGAGAACGAAGTTCGACATGATGCCAGCAGATGTTTTAGAATTCATTAATTCTACACTAACTAATTCTGTATCAGAGCGGGAACAATAACCATGTTGGACAACCTTACCCAGCGCCTTTCAGGTATCGTTAAAAATCTGCGCGGCCAAGCGCGCCTCACCGAAGACAACATTCAGGACTCCTTGCGCGAAGTACGCCTTGCGCTACTGGAGGCGGACGTAGCACTGTCCGTTGTCAAAGAGTTCACCGCACAGGTCAAACAAGCCGCACTCGGCGAGGAAGTTATCGGCAGTTTGAGTCCCGGACAAGCTTTGATCGGCGTGGTGAATCGCGAACTAACCAAGCTGATGGGCGAGCACAACGATGCGCTCAATCTCGCCGCTGTTCCTCCGGCGGTGATTTTGATGGCGGGTCTGCAAGGAGCCGGTAAAACCACGACCAGCGGCAAACTCGCTAAATTGTTGCGCGAGCAAAACAAAAAGAAGGTGCTGCTGGTGAGCTGCGACGTGTATCGCCCCGCCGCAATCGAACAGTTGCGTACTTTGGCGCAGCAAATCGAAGTCGATTTCTTTCCTTCCGATATCACGCAGAAGCCGCAGGATATTGCGTTGGCCGCGCTCGATTTTGCGCGCAAGCATCACCATGAGGTGCTGATTGTCGACACTGCCGGACGCTTGGCGGTGGATGCGGCGATGATGGAGGAGATCAAGCAGCTGCACGCCGCATTGAAGCCTATTGAGACCTTGTTCGTGGTCGATGCGATGACCGGACAAGACGCAGTGAACACCGCCAAAGCGTTCGGCGATACGCTGCCGCTGACCGGCGTGATCCTCACCAAGCTGGATGGTGATGCGCGCGGCGGAGCGGCGTTGTCAGTGCGCCATGTCACCGGCAAACCGATCAAGTTCGTCGGCGTGAGCGAAAAAATGAACGGCCTCGAAGCGTTCCATCCCGACCGCATGGCGCAGCGCGTGCTGGGCATGGGCGACGTGCTGTCGCTGATCGAAGAGGCGCAGCGCGGTGTGGATCATGTCGAAGCCGAAAAGTTGGCGAAGAAAATGCAGAGCGGCAAGGGCTTCGATCTGAACGATTTCAAAATGCAGATCGTGCAGATGAAAAAAATGGGCGGCATGACCGCGCTGATGGACAAGCTGCCTGCGCAGCTTTCCCAAGCTGCCGCAGGTGCAAAAGTCGATGACCGCCAGATCAACCGCACGGAGGGCATCATCAATTCGATGACCGCTTTCGAGCGCAGCCATCCCGAGCAGATCAAGGCATCGCGCAAACGCCGTATTGCGGCGGGTGCGGGTGTGCAAGTGATGCACGTGAATCAACTGCTCAACCAGTTCGAGCAAACGCAGAAGATGATGAAAATGTTCAGCAGCAAGGGTGGTATGGCCAAAATGATGCGCGGCATGAAGGGCATGATGCCGGGAATGGGGAGATAAAAAGTGATGATCAAAGCAATCATATTCGATGTGGACGGCACGCTTGCCGATACGGAAGACGCGCATCGTAAATCGTTCAACAAAGCCTTTGTCGAAAACGGTCTGGACTGGAATTGGGATGTCGCGCTGTACGACAAGCTGCTCAAAGTCACCGGCGGCAAGGAGCGTATCAAGTATTTTGTCGAGAGCTTTCGGCAGGGCTTTACCAAGCCGGCCGACTATGATGGCTTCGTCAAAAATCTGCATGCGGTGAAGACCGGCCACTACACCGCCATGCTGCGCGATGGATTGATCCCGCTGCGCCCCGGCATCAAACAACTCATCACCGAGGCGCATCGCGCCGGTATCACGCTCGCCATCGCAACCACCACTACGCCGGAGAATGTCTCGGCTTTGCTGGAAGTCGGACTGGGCAAGGATTGGGAAAAGTATTTCTCCGCGAACGGCTGCGGCGACATCGTGCCGAATAAAAAACCCGCGCCGGATATTTACGATTGGGTGCTGCGCGAATTAAAGCTGAGTCCGGCTGACTGCATCGCGCTGGAAGATTCCTATAATGGCCTGCATTCGGCGCTGGCTGCGGGAATCAAAACTTTTGTCACCATCAACCCGTATACCAGCAAGCAGGATTTCACGGGAGCGGCAGCGGTGTTTGATGATTTAGGCGATTTGCCGCGTTTTTATAGGGCTGCCGGATTGCCGCTACCTGGATAAAAAGCTTACTTCTGCTCGTTATTTACACAAATAAAAAACTCCAACCCGCGAAGGTTGGAGTTTTTTGTGATGCAGTTGCTTAGTTGCTTTTGAACAGTTCTTTAACCATGAATAGTGCAAAGGCGACCGCCATAATGAAAGTGGTTACAGCACAGAAAGTTGCGATGATGCTCATTGTATCTCCTCCACAGAAATATATAAAAACGACCCCTAAACTTCGGACGCAATCCTAGCATAATTCTTTGCGGGCGCAAGGTTTTTTCTATAGAATTAGCCGCAGTTGTTTAGTAGGTTATTGCAGTCGTTCTAATCCCTTACCGCTGCTCTCGGGCGTTCCCACAGGAAAAGATTTCAGCCGACTTTGTCGGCAATTGGTTGAGACATCGCGTGACAAAAAAACTATTTATCAAAACGTTCGGTTGCCAGATGAACGAGTACGACTCCGATAAAATCGCCGACGTGTTGCGCGCCAGCGAGGGGGTTGTACTGACCGACAAGGCGGAAGACGCAGATATCATTCTGTTCAACACCTGCTCGATACGCGAGAAGGCCGAAGAGAAAGTGTTTTCGGATTTGGGGCGGGTGCGTCCACTGAAGCTGGCGAAGCCGGACCTAATCATCGGCGTGGGAGGTTGCGTCGCCAGCCAGGAGGGGGCGACAATTTTCCGGCGCGCACCGTATGTGGATGTCATCTTCGGGCCGCAAACCCTGCATCGTTTGCCGGAACTGATCTCGGCGCGCCGCGCCAGCGGCAAGACGCAGATGGACATCAGTTTTCCAGAAATTGAGAAATTCGACAGTTTGCCGACTCCGCAGATAACGACTGGTTCTGCGTATGTGTCCATTATGGAGGGGTGCAGCAAGTTCTGCACATTCTGCGTGGTGCCTTACACGCGTGGCGACGAGTTGTCGCGGCCGCTGGCGGATGTGATGCGCGATATTCGCGGCTTGGTGGCGCAGGGCGTGGGCGAGATCACGCTGCTGGGGCAGAACGTGAATGCCTATGCGGGCGAGCATGACGATGGCGAGACGGTGGACCTGGCCTACCTGATCCGCACGATTTCCGCACTGGATGGCGTGCAGCGTGTGCGTTACGTGACCTCTCATCCCAGAGAGATGACGCCGCGTCTGATCGAGTTGTACGGCGACACACCAAAACTGGCGAATCATCTGCACCTGCCGGTGCAATCCGGTTCGGATCGCGTGCTGGCTGCCATGCAGCGCGGTTACACCGCGCTTGAATACAAGTCCATCATTCGCAAGATTCGCGCCTTGCGCCCCGATATTTCCATCACTTCGGATTTTATCGTCGGTTTCCCCGGCGAGACAGAAAGCGATTTTGAGGCGACCATGAAGCTGATCGAGGATGTGGGTTTCGATGCGAGTTTTAGTTTTTTGTATAGCCCAAGACCCGGCACGCCCGCTGCGGAAATGCTGGATGAAGTGCCCTATGAAGCCAAGATGGCGCGCTTGAAGCGTTTGAAAACAAGAATAGATGAATTGGAAAATGCCGTTGCGCAAGCGATGGTGGGCACGGTGCAACGCGTGGTGGTTGAAGGCATCTCGAAAAAAGAACAGACCGATATGGCCGGTCGCACCGACAACAATCGCGTGGTGAATTTTGTGGGTTCAGCCGATTTGCTCGGGCGTTTTGTCGAGGTCACCATCACTGCGGTATCCATGCACACCTTGCGCGGCGAACTAGTGAGGACGGTATGAGCGCAGAACATAAACTTTCGCTGTCGGTGCAGTACGCCAGCAACGCGAAAAATTTGCCTACGCGCCAGCAATTCCGCCGCTGGGTAAAGGTCGCACTGGAGCAGGATGTGCAGATGGCTTTGCGCATTGTGGATGAGATTGAAGGACGGGCGCTGAACCTGAGCTATCGCAACAAAGATTACGCTACCAACGTGCTGACCTTCGTCTATGACGATAGCGAGCCGTTGTATGGCGATGTCGTTATTTGCGCACCCGTCGTGGCGCGCGAGGCGAAGGAACAGGGCAAAGATTTGCTCGCGCACTATGCGCATCTCACCATTCATGCCGCGCTGCATTTGCAGGGCTATGACCATGAAAAGAAGCGCGATGCGGAAAAAATGGAAGCGCGCGAGACAGCGTTACTGCTCAAATTAAGGTATCCTGCGCCCTATCTCATTAGTTGAAATTCGGTGTATGGACGGTTCAGGCAGTAGTAACAAACCCACCTTGTTGGAACGGCTTTCCACGCTGCTACTGCGTGAGCCAGAAGACCGTGAGCAGTTGATCACTCTGTTGCACAGCGCTTACGAGCGCAACCTGCTGGATGCCGATGCCCTCTCCATGATGGAAGGCGTCATCCAGGTCTCCGAACAGCAGGTACGCGAGATCATGATCCCCCGCGCACAGATGGATGTCATCGACATCAGCCAGCCGCCGGAACAATTTATTCCCTACGTCATTGAAACCGCGCACTCGCGCTTTCCCGTCACCGACGGCGACAAAGACAACATCATCGGCATACTGCTGGCGAAAGATTTGCTGCGCTATTACGCGGGCGAAGAATTTAATGTGCGCGACATGCTGCGCCCTGCCGTGTTCGTGCCCGAATCGAAACGCTTGAATGTGCTGTTGCGCGACTTTCGCAGCAACCGCAACCACATCGCGCTGGTGGTGGACGAATACGGCGGCGTGAGCGGCATGGTCACCATCGAAGACGTGCTGGAACAGATCGTCGGCGACATCGCCGATGAATACGATTTCGACGAAGATGAAGACAACATCATCCGTCAGGACGATGCGCATTGGCGCGTTAAAGCCGATACCGAAATCGCCGACTTCAACGAGGCGCTCGGTACGGAGTTCAGCGACGAAAATTACGACACCGTGGGTGGATTGATTCTCAAAGCGGCAGGCCAGCTGCCGAAACGCGGCGAGATCATCCAGCTAGGCGAATGGCAATTCACCGTGCTGCGCGCGGATAGCCGCAGATTGCATTCCTTGCTGGTGGAGCGGAATTTGACTGAGATGGTCAGCGAGAAGTAGAGTACGGTGAAATTGTCGGAGGCGGTCATGGGTAAAATTGAAACGGTTGAACGGGAAATCGAGCGCTTTTCTGCTGAAGAGTTGGCCAGTTTTCGCAGTTGGTTTGCGGAATTCGATGCGTCTCAATGGGATCATCGAATTGAACGCGACGTGGCAGCGGGAAGGCTCGATCAGCTTGCCAATGAAGCACTGTCTGATTTGCGCACAGGCAACGGTCGAGATCTTTGAAACATCAAGCTACGTCCCGGTTCTGGTCAGCCTATGACCGGCTACCAAACGAGTTTCGTCATTTGGCGGATCAGTGTTTTGAATTGTTGAAACAGAATCCGCGTCACCCTTCTCTGCATTTCAAAAAAGTTGGACGTTATTGGTCAGTCCGCGTGGGGCTGTATTACCGTGCATTGGGCGTTGCAACAGAAGATGGCATTGCTTGGTTCTGGATTGGCTCGCACGCGGAATACGACAAGCTTATTTCTTGAAATAATGTCTTTGCGTTTAACAACGATGCCTGTTTTCAGCTTTTTCCCTCAACCCGCATCAACGTAAGAATCACTTCCCTCGCAACCAGCTTGTGTTCACTGCTGAGCATATTGAACTGGTGAAGCAACTCAAAGTCCGGCGAGTTATATGCGGCATGATCCAGTCGAGCGTGATGATTGGTTGCAACCGATTTTTCGCCAAATCGCAACCATTCTGTTGAAACCCCAAGCCACGTAGCGAGCAGTCGCAGCTTGTCTTGCGTGGGAATGGACTCACCTGGCAGCCATTTTCTGGCTGCATGAATACTCACTGATTTACCACTATAGCGCCGATTGAACTCTCTACCAAGGGAGTGCGTTTTGCTTGCCCTGAATGCGGACAGGAGCATGCTGTTTATGACCACTCTGCCGAGCGCGTTTGGAGGCACTTGGATAGCTGCCA
>WSYA01000045.1:8184-28116 GCA_009773615.1 Gallionellaceae bacterium | reverse complement strand
CCGGTACAACTCTTTGCTTTCCATTGCTCGCCTCCTAACCAAGTTAGAGGCGATAGATTATCTTTTACCCACGCAATTGTCAGATGAACCAAAAAACTCAGGAGGGGAAAACGCCCGTTGAAAGATAGCGGTCGCCCCGGTCGCAGACGATGAAGACGATGGTCGCGTTCTCGACTTGCCGCGAGATGCGCAGCGCCACGCTCAATGCCCCGCCAGAAGAAATGCCGCAAAAAATGCCCTCCTCGCTAGCCAGGCGTCGTGTCATCTCCTCGGCCTCTTGCTGGCTCACATTTTCCAGCCTGTCCACATTCTTCGGGTCGTATATCTTCGGCAGATAAGCCTGCGGCCATTTGCGTATACCGGGGATTTGCGCGCCCTCTTCCGGCTGCGCGCCGATGATCTGGATGTTTGAATTTTTCTCTTTGAGAAAACGCGAGCAGCCCATGATGGTTCCCGTGGTGCCCATGCTGCTGACAAAGTGCGTGACTGCACCTTGTGTATCGCGCCATATCTCCGGCGCAGTTCCCTCGTAGTGCGCCAGCGGGTTGTCGGGATTCGCGAACTGATCGAGAATGATGCCGCGCCCCGCATCGCGCAGTTTTTCCGCCGTGTCGCGCGCCAGCTCCATGCTGCCTTCTTTCGGCGTGAGCAGCAGCTCCGCACCAAACGCGCGCATGGTCTGGCGGCGCTCTACACTTTGATTCTCCGGCATCACTAGGATCATCTTGTAGCCGCGCATGGCCGCCGCCATGGCTAAGGCTATACCCGTATTGCCGCTGGTCGCTTCGATGAGCGTGTCCCCCGGCTTGATTTCTCCGCGCGCTTCGGCACGGGTAATCATTGACAGCGCCGGGCGGTCTTTCACAGAACCTGCCGGATTATTGCCTTCAAGTTTTGCCAGAATGAGGTTCGAGGTCTTGCCGGGAATGCGCTTCAGCCTGACCAGCGGAGTATTGCCGACAAAATTTTCAATCGTTTTATACATACAACTCCCTAAAAGCAGTCGTTAGTTGAGTGGACGGCAGCGAGGTACTTTAACTAACATCAGGCGATTAACAACTAACGACTATTTTTACTACGAACAATCGTTTTGTTCGGCGACTTCGTCCACCACGTTTTTTTCTTCGCGTCTGGCGGCCCAGAATTTTTGCAGAAATATCCCCAACAGCATAGCCGGCAGAAAAGCCCACAACTCCCAGCTGGGTGCAGCGAGCAAAGTCACGGCAGGGCCGGGACAATACCCCCCTATACCCCAGCCGACGCCGAATAGAACCGCGCCGATTACCAGCGAACGGTCAATGTGGGTTTCGTCGGAAAAATAATAACGACTATCCAGCACGGGCTTTTTACGGCGCAGGATGAATCGGAAACTGATCACAGTCACGCCGACCGCACCGCCTAGGACGAACAGTAGACTGGGATCCCAGCGTCCGGCCATGTCCAGAAATCCCAGCACTTTCTCGGGTTGCGTCATGCCCGACAGCGCCAGCCCGAAACCGAAAATCAAACCCGTCAGCAATCCAACAATATGCTTAGCCATCAGTGCGCTCCCAATCCGAAGACGTGACGTATTAGGAAAGTGGTGATGATCGCCACGCTCAGAAAGATAAGCGTCGCGACAAGAGAGCGCACCGACAATCGCCCCAGTCCGCACACGCCGTGCCCGCTGGTGCATCCCTTGCCCAAGGAAGAACCGAAGCCCACCAACAAGCCGGAAACGACCAAGAGCCACACGGGGAAATATTCCCGCCCTGTCGGCGCCTCCGCAAAGCCTAAGTAATACAGCTTCGCTCCCGCCACGAGGCCGACCAAAAACAGTACGCGCCAAATCACTTCATCAGATTTTTTGACCGCAAACAACAAGCGCCCGATGATGCCGCTTATCCCTGCCACATGGCCTGTCAACCACAGCAAGAGCGCCGCAGAGATGCCGATCAAAACGCCGCCTGACAGCGCTTGAAGCATAGAAAAATTATTCATTTCTTCCCCGGAAAATCACAAATACAAAGATGCCGCTGCATAGGCAGGCGGCACCTTGTGGATTATAGCTGAGGCATTAAAAAGAGGCGGCTGGATTCGATCCTAGCTTCAGAAATCGGAGCCTAGAGAATGGTCAATTTCGGAACGGATGCTACAAAACCTGAGCAAGTCACCCAATTCCGTTTCCGCGTCGCCGATGGAACTGAATCTTCCCAGCAACCGGGATTCATCATCATAAAGACCTCTACCTGTGGCGGGGTCAATCGTAAGAAATATTTTGATCATGATGGCCTCCCTTGTAAATGGGTTATCGGCATTTGCATCTGGTTTTCAAGGGTAGCGAAATACCTTTTGAAAAACTTACGCAGCCACCACTTCAGCCACGCGTACCGCCTTGGGCGCTATAGAAGTGGGCTTTGCCAGCACCCCGTCTTTTTTATAATCGCCCAGCATATTGAGCAGCAAACTTTCATCGAAGCGAAAGCAGCACAGCAACATATTGGAAGCCGACATCTTGAGCATCTGTGCGGGAGAGAGTCCGGCTACCAAACTAGCCATTTCTTCGTTTACGCCAAAATTTTCCATGGCACCTGCTTTGTCGCCCCGAATCATCTGTTGTGCAAGCAACATGAAGGAAAGGTTGGTTTCTTTGATCTCTTCATGGATTTGGTTCGCATTCATTTTCATCTCCCGGCAAGTAATTTGATTTCTCATTCGACGGTTGCATTCTGCGCGGGATAGCGCACAGAATAAATCGGAGGAATGCTAATTATCGTGTAGGGAAAGAAGCAAATCTTTTCGTAGGAAAAACACTTACAACAATGCTTTTAAGGTAGGCTCATTATCAGGATTTTTTATTTACTGAGAGGAGGGAATAAGGCGGTATTTTCACGGCTATTCGCCCGAGTAAATTTCCGGCACAAGAAAAACTGCTGCTCCAGGCGATTGACAATAGCGCTTCAGAGTAGTATTTAAGAAACGACTGGTCGGCGGTTTTCGTGGAAATCGCCACAAATAACTTGACCCGTACGACTTGGTAACGATGCCATGGGCGCAATATCCGTTAATTCGATCAGCAACATCTATGTGCGAACTTCCGTTGCGCAACAGCGGGTGGCTTCTGATCGCGCGAACGTAATCGCCAGTGAATCTCAACTGCGTCAGGATGAAGCGCAGCTGGACAAAGACCTGACCTATCTCGCCATGCTACAGAAAAAAACGCAGAGCATTCAGCAAACCGAAGGATCTCAAGCACAAGAGACTGCGCTGGATCGGATTGAGAAGATTGCTCAATCGGCACAACAAGCCTCCCAACAAGCCCTCGCCACACTGTCATCCAGCAACGACATTGAAAGTCAGGCAATCGGATCGAATGTGAATGTGCTCGCTTGAATGCACGAGTTGAGAACGACCGGCTTTAACCCATCCAGCTAGTACTGCGGGAAAAACTGAAAGTTGTTTCTACCCTTTTCTTTCGCAAGATACATCGCCGCATCAGCCTGTCTTAGCAAGGTGAACCTATCCGACCCATGCGTCGGGTACATGCTGATGCCAATGCTGCATCCGATATCGGCCTGATAGCCTGCGATCATGAATGGCTTCCCGATCAGATCGATCACCTTTTGTGCGACCAGCGCGACGTCGTTTTCTTCGTTGACATTGTTCAGCAGTATCACGAACTCGTCCCCTCCCAAGCGCGCTACCGTATCCGACTCCCGTACGCATTTCTGCAAACGCTCGGCGACGGCCTGTAGCAAAATATCTCCCACATGATGCCCCATCGTGTCATTCACATTTTTAAATCGATCCAGATCGAGAAAAATAACAGCAAACTTCGCATGGGTACGCTTGGCTCCTGCCACAGCGACATCGATAAGATCGTTCAATAGCGCGCGATTGGGCAAATGCGTCAATGCATCGTAATGTGCGAGATGCTGTATCCGCTCAAAAGATGCTCTGCGTTCGGTAATATCCGAGAACAAAGCGATATAGTTTGAAACAGCCCCTTGCTCATTGCGTACGACAGCAATCGAGAGCCACTTCGGATAGATTTCGCCACTTTTTCGCCTATCCATAATCTCGCCCTGCCAGCTTCCCTTGCTCAACAGGGAGTCCCACATCTCACGGTAAAAATCTGCGCCCTGCTGCCCTGATTTCAAGATACGCGGATTCTTCCCAATCACCTCGTCTAACGAATAACCTGTGATATCGGTAAAGGCCTTGTTGATCTGAATAATATTATTGTCTATATCGGTAATGACAATGGCTTCCGCGCTATTCACGAACACCTGCGCTGACAGCTTGAGCTTATCCTGCCCTTCTTTAACCAGACTCACGCTTTTCTGCAGGCTGTCAGCCAGCGCATTGAAGGCAAGCGCCATCCGTCCGATTTCATCCGCCCCCTGAATATCGACCCGCCGCGAAAGATCCCCATCGGCCTGCATCGCGGTCATCACCTCTTCCAGCTTAGCCACAGGGCGAGTGAAGGCTCCAATCAGGGTGTCTATCACAAAAAACAGGATGATCTGCAAAACCAATTGCCCCAACCACAACCATTGATTGATAGTCGCGATCATGTCTATTTCATCGGTCAGGTCGAGCACTACATTGGCTGCTCCGTTCACGCTTCCCTCCTGGACGTTATGACAGGCCAAACAGTCTGTCCCCCTAAAATCGTGGCTGGCAATAAAAGGAATCACGACTCTGAGGGTGTGCGTTTCGGCCTTTCTGCGCTCAAAATAGGGCTTTCCTGTATCCAAAACAGACTGATCGATTGCATCCTTGGGTTGCTCCTCGGGAAGGCCTACACCAAACTGTTTCTTGACTTGCTCCGCCCGAAAGATACGTAGCTCTTTAATGCCCTGAGATTTGCCCATTTTCTCTATGAACAATGCGCGGACTTTCGGATCGCCGATCTGCCCTGTCAGCATTAGCATATTCATACCGTTGATGATGCCGTCGGCGGCCTCGAAAGCGCGGACTTTTGCCGATTCGATGATCTTATCCTCGAAGCTGGACATTACCCATCTCTGGGCGAAAGCCAAAATAATCACCAGACTGACCTGAATCAACAGCATCAACTTGATTTGGATACTGAGAGAACCCCACCATCTCGCGATCATCGGCATTACCTTATCTATAAATACGACTAAATTCATCCGAATTATTATAGCGTATCTAAATCTCTCCATTCTCAGAAGCAAATAAAAAAGCCCGCCAGATTTGCATCTGGCGGGCTTTAAAATCAAGACTACTTCTTCTCGGTCTTGGCCTGCTTATCGGCCTTAGCGGGCTTGTCTTCCTTCTTCGCTTCAACCTTGTCTGCCTTCTTTGCGGAAGAAGCGCCGCTTACTGTCAACTCTGAGCGCATCTTCTCCACGCTCTTCTCACCAAAACCTTTGACGTTCTTCAAATCGTCCACACTCTTGAACTGACCATTCTTCTGGCGATATTCGACGATCGCCTGGGCCTTGGCCGGGCCGATACCCTTTACGGTATCCAGCTCTTCCTTGGTGGCAGAATTTAGGTTCACGGCTGCAAAAGCGGCGCTGATAAATGCAAAAAATAAAGCAACTGCCAACAAAATCTTCTTCATGACTTTCCTCTCAATAAATAAATTGACGACAACTGCCGCACGCTAACAACGGCTCACCAGCGATTAAGTTGACGCGCGCAACAAATGATTCACATAACGCCCGGTACCCTGCTCCACCGTCAGGAACGGCGCATCGAAGCCAATCGCACGCAAGGCATGCACGTCGGCCTGGGTATAGCTTTGATACTTGCCTTTCAGCTGCTCCGGGAACGGGATGTAACGCAGCAACTGCTGCTGGTGCATTTGCCCCATGGTCAACGCCGCCTCGCCGCTCGCTGCACGCAAAGTATTGATGGTCGCCACTGCGACATCATTGAAGCTCTGCGCCTTGCCCGTGCCGAGATTAAATATACCCGATTTATTCGGGTTCTCCAGAAAGAACATATTCACCTTCACTACATCCTCGATCGAAACGAAATCGCGCAGCTGACCGCCGTTGCCGTAGCCGTCGCAGCCCTCGAACAATTTCACGTGACCATCCGCGCGATACTGGTTGAAGAAATGATAAGCCACCGAGGCCATGCGCCCTTTGTGCTGTTCGCGCTGTCCATACACATTGAAGTAGCGCAGGCCGACGACCTGCCCGGTACGGCTATGCCAACGCCGGCGCATCACCTGATCGAACAAAAATTTGGAATAGGCATACACATTCAGAGGAGCCTCATGCTCGCGGCTCTCTTTAAACACCGGCCCCATGCCGTACACCGAGGCAGAAGAGGCATACAAGAATGGAATCTCCTCGTTCTGGCAGTGGTTCATCACATCCAGCGAATAACGGTAATTATTCTCCATCATGTAACGCCCGTCGCTCTCCATCGTGTCCGAACATGCGCCCTGATGCAGCACTCCATTCAGAATGCCGTCGAACGAGCCGCCATTCAGCTTTTCGATGAAGTCTTCCTTGTCCATGTAATCGGCAATTTCGCAATCGACGAGATTCTTGAACTTGTCCGCCTTCTTGAAATTGTCCACCGCGATGATGTTCGTTTCGCCGCGCTCGTTGAGCGCCTTCACCAAATTAGAACCGATAAATCCGGCAGCGCCGGTAACCACGTAGTACATATTAACCTCTCATATCTTCTAGAATTTCTGCGCGCGACACCACCGCCGTCCCCAGCTTGCCGACCACGATACCTGCGGCACGATTGGCAATGCACACCGCATCGGCAAGGTCGGCCCCACTCGCCATCATCACCGCCAGCGTCGCAATCACCGTATCGCCCGCACCGCTCACATCGAACACTTCGCGCGCACGGGTCGGCTCATGCCGCATACTTCCTGCACGGAACAAGCTCATGCCTTCTTCGCTGCGCGTCACCAACAGGGCTTCCAAATGCAATTCCGTGCGCAATTTCTCAGCTTTGGCATTCAGCTCGGCTTCACTGCTCCAGCCCCCGGCCACATCGCGAAATTCGCTGCGATTGGGCGTAAGCAAAGTCGCGCCTTGATAGCGCGCATAGTCATCCCCCTTGGGGTCGACCAGCACCGGCTTGCCCGCAGCGCGCGCCAGACGGATCATCTCCGCGATGTGCGTCAGACCACCTTTACCGTAATCGGACAGCACCACCACATCGCAATGCGGTAGTTTTTCTTTGAAATCGGCCAGCTTGGCCTGTAGCACTTCGTGGCTGGGCGGCGTCTCGAAATCGATGCGCAACAATTGTTGCTGACGCGCAACGGCACGCAGTTTGACTATAGTAGAAAATCCGTTATCGCGATGCAGCAGCGCCTCCACGCCGCCCTGCTCGGTCAGCAAGCGTTGCAGGCAATCGCCCGCCTCGTCCGCACCTACCACAGACAGCAAGGTGCAGCGCGCACCCAGCGAAGTGATGTTGCGCGCCACGTTGGCCGCACCGCCGGGACGCTCTTCCACGCGGCTCACTTTGAGCACCGGAACGGGCGCCTCCGGCGAGATGCGATGCACATCGCCGAACCAGTAGCGATCCAGCATCACATCGCCCACGACCAATACGCGGGCACCTTCAAATGATGGCAACTTACTCATGCCATTCCTCCTATTTCATTAGCGATCTGTTGTAACGCGAGCAAAGGATCTACCGCTTTGGTGATCGGGCGTCCGATGACCAGGTAACTGGAACCGCTCTCCAGCGCAGCACGCGGCGTCATGATGCGCGACTGGTCATCCGCCGCAGCGTCCGCTGGACGAATGCCGGGCGTGACCAGACAAAAATTTTCGCCGCGCTCACGACGCAATAACGCCGCCTCCTGCGCGGAGCAAACCACGCCGTCCATTCCGCTGACCTGCGCCAATACGGCCAGACGCAACACCTGCTCAGCCGGAGTAACGTTGATACCCAGCTCCATCAAATCCGCCTGCGCCATGCTGGTGAGCACTGTTACGGCGATCAGTTTCGGCGGATTGGAAAAATTCGCCAAGCCTTCGCGCGCGGCTTCCATCATTCGTCTACCTCCTAGCGCATGCACATTGACCATCCACACACCCAATGACGCAGCGGCCTTGCAAGCCTGCGCCGTAGTGTTGGGAATGTCGTGAAATTTCAAATCGAGAAACACTTCAAAACCGCGCTGCTGCAATTGCTCGACCAACTGCGGCCCCGCCACGGTAAATAATTCTTTGCCCACCTTGAGGCGGCACAGCGCAGGGTCTAGGCGTGCAACTAGAGCCAATGCCGAAGCCGCATCGGAATAATCCAGCGCGACGATGATTTTTGGATCATTCATGCGGCACCTCCGGTCTCTTCGGTACGGCGCGGCGAATAAGTCTCCCAGCCGTAGCAGGCGGGGCAATGCCAGTAGAATTGCCGCGCCTTGAAACCGCAACGCTTGCAGCGATACATTGCCAGACCACGGGTACGCTGATACACCAAATTTTTCACCAGCTCGACATCGGCACGCCGCTCGATTTTCACATCGAGCAATGTCGCTTCCAGCAGCTTGTCCAACCCCAGTAAAGTCGGATGCAGCTTTAGCTCATTGCGCACCAGCTTGTATGCGGCTTCGGCCCCGTCACGCTGTAATACCGCGTTGAACAGCACATTCATCAAATCGATCGAAGGATATTTCACCAGATAGTCCTGCAGCAAAGCGATCCCGCCATCCTCGTTCTGACTTTGGCGGTATGCGCCTAGCATGCGTTCCGCCACCAGCGGCAGATATTGCGCATCCTGCTGTTCAATACGCATCCAAATCTCGATAGCCGGCAAAACATTGCCTGCCGCCAACGCGATGTCGCCCAGCATGATCGTGGCACGCACCGCGTGAGGATTGACGACGAGCGCCTGCTCTAGATGTACTATCGCCGAGTCCACCTGCTTGTTGGCGAGCTCCGTTGCAGCCAGTTCGCAATAGAAAAATGCCGCCTCTTTACCGTGCGGCTCGCCCGTCAGCGCTGTCAGACGCTGGCTGATGTCGATCGCCTTGAGCCATTCTTTTTCTTTCTGGAATATCTCCAACAAGAAGTCGAGCGCCTCTTTCTCGTAAGTTGTCCCTTGCAAACCGGCAAAGATGGATTCGGCCCTATCGAATATCCCGGCCTTTAAATAATCCTGCCCCAGCTCAAACAAGGCTTGCTGCCGCTTATCCTCGTCAAGATCACCGCGCTCGACCAGATTCAAATGCATGCGCAGGGCCCTATCCACCTCTCCGCGTCGACGGAACAGACTGCCCAAAGCGAAGTGCAGCTCGATGGTCTGCGGGTCGACCTTGACGACCTCGATGAACGCCTCGATAGCCTCATCCTGCTGCTCGTTGAGCAGGAAGTTCAAGCCCTGAAAATAGGAGCGCGGCAAAGCGCTGGACTCGGTCAGCAACTCTTTGATATCGATACGCGCGGCCAACCAGCCCATACCAAAAAACAGGGGGAAGACCAACAACATCCAGGGTTCAAATTCCATAGCTAAGGCGATGCCGGATCAAGAGGGGTGAATAGGGAGGTGTTGTGCGTTTTCAATTTCCGCCAACTTGTTCTTCAGGTGCAAATCGCGCCGCAAAGCTGAAAGTTCCCGACGTTGCCGGAACATGTTGCCCAGCATGGCCAACACGCCGACCAACACTCCGGCGGTGAAAAAACACAGCAGAATGACGACCAATGAAGTCTGCCATTCATAACCAAAAAAATATCTCAGTACAACGGGCTGATCGTTTTTCACCGCGAAGCCCAGCAGCAGTAAAAACAAGAGCGCACGCAACGGCCAGACTAAATATCGCATCTTCCAATACCTGAAACAGATAGTGCACAACGATACCATGAACCCATAAACCTAAAAAGCGCAATTCCATAAGAGCTTAAAACATTGCGATTTTCAGGACAAAAAATTGGCGGCTCATCTCGCGACAGGCCGCCAATCTATTTACTTCAACAGCACATCAGGATGCCGGAAAATCTACCCGCTCGCGCAGCTCTTTTCCCGCTTTGAAATGCGGCACATATTTGGCCGGCACTTGAACCTTGTCGCCCGACTTGGGATTGCGCCCCAGACGAGGTGGACGATAGTTCAAGGCGAAACTGCCAAAACCGCGAATTTCAATGCGGCCACCTCGGGACAAAATCGAGGACATGCTATCGAGGATAACCTTGACAGCAAGTTCGGCGTCCTTGCCCTGCAGCTGCGTGTAGCGCTCAGCCAGCTTGGCAATAAGATCAGAACGAGTCATGTTCTATCACTCCTGATTATGCATCTGCCTTACTGGAAGCCATTTTGGCTTTAAGCAACGCGCCCAGATTGGTCGTACCGGCCGAGCTGGTGTTTTCCGCTGCGAACTTGCTCATCGCGGATGCTTCATCAGCCTTATCCATCGCCTTGATAGACAGATTGATACCGCGGTTCTTGCGATCCACATTGATGATTAGAGCCGTAACAGTGTCGCCTTCTTTCAGGTGAGTGCGGATATCTTCCACACGGTCAGCGGAAACTTCGGACGCCTTCAAATAGGCTTCCACATCGCCGTCCAACATAACTACAGCACCCTTAGCATCCAGCGACTTCACGGTGCCGGTAACGATAGCGCCCTTGTCGTGTCCAGAAACATAACCACCGAACGGATCACCTTCCATTTGCTTCACGCCCAGAGAGATGCGCTCACGCTCAACGTCGATGGCCAGAACCACAGCTTCCAGTTCATCGCCCTTCTTGTAGTTACGCACAGCTTCTTCACCGGCAACAGACCAAGACAGATCGGACAAATGCACCAGACCGTCGATACCGCCTTCCAGACCGATAAACACGCCGAAGTCAGTGATGGACTTGATTTGCCCCTTAACTTTGTCGCCCTTCTTGTGGTTCAGAGCGAAGTCGTCCCAAGGATTGGACTTGCACTGCTTCATACCCAAGGAGATACGGCGACGCGCTTCGTCGATCTCCAGAATCATGACTTCTACCTCATCGCCCAGAGAAACAACCTTGGACGGATGTACATTCTTGTTAGTCCAATCCATTTCGGACACGTGTACCAGACCTTCGATACCTTGCTCGATCTCAACGAACGAACCGTAGTCGGTCAGGTTAGTTACCTTGCCGAACAAACGTGTACCTTGTGGGTAACGACGTGCCAAACCATTCCACGGATCATCGCCCATCTGCTTGATGCCCAGAGAAACGCGGTTCTTCTCTTGGTCGAATTTCAGAATCTTGGCTTCAACTTCATCGCCAACAGTCAGCACTTCGGACGGGTGCTTCACGCGACGCCATGCCAAGTCAGTGATGTGCAGCAGACCGTCGATACCGCCCAGGTCAACGAATGCGCCGTAGTCAGTGATATTCTTGACGATACCCTTAACGATTGCGCCTTCTGTCAGGTTCGCCAACATGCTTTCACGGTCAGCGCCTTGAGAGGCTTCCAACACCGCGCGACGCGATACCACCACGTTGTTGCGCTTGCGATCCAGCTTGATAACCTTCAATTCCATCGTCTTGTTTTCGTATGGAGTCGTGTCCTTAACCGGACGTGTATCCACCAGCGAACCGGGCAAGAATGCACGGATGCCGTTAACCATGGCAGTCAAACCGCCCTTAACCTTGCCGCTCACGTAACCTTCAACGATGCGACCTTCTTCCATCGCTTGTTCCAGATCGATCCAGGCAGCCAGACGCTTGGCTTTTTCGCGCGACAAGCGCGTTTCGCCGTAGCCGTTCTCCAGCGATTCGATCGCCACAGTAACGAAATCGCCCGCCTTGACTTCCAACGCGCCAGATGCGTCTTTGAATTCTTCAACGGGGATAAAACTTTCGGATTTCAGTCCGGCATTAACAACAACGACGTTTTGCTCAATGCGCACAACTTGCGCGGTGATCAATTCGCCTGCGCGCATTTCTTTACGCGTCAAACTCTCTTCAAATAGGGAGGCAAAACTTTCCATGTCGACGATATCATTCATTTTCGATTTACTTTCAGGTGTTCCCGCAGAGCGGTGGTTAGTTAATCATCCCGAATGGCGGAGAGCCAAGCGGGGCCTAGCTTAACGCGTGGTAGCGATCCAGCACTTCCTGCACCGCCTGCTCGATGTTCAGAGAGGTCGTGTCCAGCAAACTCGCACCTTGCGCCTGTTGCAGCGGAGCCACACTACGTTGAGTATCCCGCTCGTCGCGTGCCCGTATGTCCTGCAAAAGGGGCGCAATATTAGCATCCATTCCTTTCTCTTTCAACTGCTTATATCGGCGTTCTGCGCGCGCCTCGGCGCTGGCGGTCAAAAATATCTTCAAAACCGCGTCCGTAAACACCACCGACGCCATGTCGCGCCCGTCCGCCACCAGCCCCGGCGCACGGCGGAAAGCGCGCTGCTTATCCAGCAAAGCCGCGCGCACTTGGGGCAAAGCTGCGATCTTGGATGCCGCCGAACCCGCCTCCTCGGTGCGCAACTCGTCGCCCACCTGTGTTCCATCCAGCCAGATATCCGCGCCCTCGAAGCGAATATCCACTTGCCCCGCCAATGCAGCCAGTTGCTCTTCTTCCTCAAGCGCGATGCCGCGCCGCTGCGCCGCTAACGCCAACAAACGATACAGGGCTCCGCTGTCGAGATAATGCATGCCCAGCGCGGTCGCCACGCGCTGCGCCACCGTACCTTTGCCCGATGCCGATGGGCCGTCGATAGCGATCACGGGAATGTTTGGAATAACCATTTGCAACCTCCTATAAGAAAAATCTAATCCATCACGATACTGCACAGCCTGATAAAGAACGCCATAGCACCTTGAATAATTTTCCCGCCCAAGGCACGATGCGCCAAGCCGTACTAAATATCAGGAAGAAATACATGAAGCCAATCAGCGCAATTCTCCCGCTCACCATTCTTCTGTCGGCCAACGCCACGGCATCAGACGCTTTCCCTGATCACTTGCAGGGAGATTTGGGCATCTTCGCCAACGTATCCTCAAACCCAATCAGGGGTATTGCCAACAGCACCGCGCTTCTGCCCTATGCCTACTTCGACTATGGGCCTATATTTACCCGCATTGACACCATCGGCATCAAAACCCTGCCCCTCGGATACGGGCATCTGGAACTGGTTGGCCGAATTAAATATGACGGCTACAAGACTGCCAACAATGCCGAGCTGCGTGGCCTAAACGACCGCCAAAACTCCGCCCCTGTCGGCCTTGGCACCTTCCAAGTAACACCCCTGGGCGGTCTCTTTCTTTACGCCTTATACGACGCGAACAAATCGCATGGCAGCATGTACGAAGCCGTCTATGTCGTCCCCATCCCTCTGGACGACATGACCCTCTATCCGCAAATCGGAATCGAACGCTATTCGAGCGAATATAACCGCTACTACTATGGCATATCCGCCGCCGAATCCGTAGCGAGCGGCTATACCAGCTATACTCCGGGGGCATCCACCAAGCGCTCGTTCAAAATAATGCTGGAAGCCCCGCTTGGCAACGGATGGATTGCGAACTTCTACCTACAGCGAAAATGGCTAGATTCAGCTATCACCAACAGCCCGCTGGTCAACAAACAATTTGAAGACAACGGATTTGCCGCGCTCGTATACCGTTTCTAATATTTAGGCGCTTTCAACGACCACCAGCGACAACAGAAAACAAGCGCTCGAAATAATCCGGGAAAGTTTTCGCCACGCATTTCGGATCATTGATACGCACACCCGCACCACCGAACGCGACCAGCGAAAAACACATCGCCATGCGGTGATCGTCGTAAGTATCGATGGCAGCGTGTTTGACCTGCGCAGGCGGCGTGACTCGAATGTAATCCGCACCCTCTTCCACCGTCGCACCCACTTTGCGTAGTTCAATCGCCATCGCCGCGATACGGTCGGTTTCTTTCACACGCCAACTGGCGATGTTGCGTAGCGTGGTCGTGCCGTCGGCAAACAGCGCCGCCACGGCCAGCGTCATCGCCGCGTCGGGGATGTGGTTGCAATCGAGGTCGATAGCCTTGAGCCTGCTGCTCGCGGGCGCTTGCGCTTCGATCCAGTTATCGCCCATCGTGATCGTTGCACCCATCTTTTCCAGCGACTCAGCAAAATGTATATCGCCCTGCACGCTGCTTTTCCCCACACCCTCCACGCGCACCGGCCCGCCGCCGATCGCGCCGGCCGCGAGAAAATACGAGGCGGAAGACGCATCACCCTCGACAAAAATTTCCTGCGGCGACACATAGCGACTTCCAACCGCAACAGTAAAACTGCGCCAACCGTCGCGTTGCACAACAACACCGAAGCGCGCCATCATCGCCAACGTTATTTCGATGTAAGGCTTGGAGATCAGCTCGCCCAGCACCTCGACCTTCACCGTGCGCTTCAATAACGGCAGCGCCATCAGCAGGCCGGTCAAAAACTGGCTCGACACATCGCCGCGCACCTGCGCCGTATCGCCCGCCAGTTTTGCGGGTGCCATTTGCAACGGAGGAAAACCTTCGTTGCCCAGATAGCAAATATCCGCGCCGAGTTGACGCAACGCATCCACCAGGTCACCGATGGGGCGCTCGTGCATACGCGCCACGCCGGACAACTCATAACTGCCGCCCGCCAAAGCCAGCGCCGCCGTCAGCGGACGGAATGCTGTACCCGCGTTGCCCAGAAACAGCTTGGCTTCCTTGACAGAAAAATCCCCGCCGCAGCCGGTGACGCGATAGGAATTATCGCCCAGCGCTTCGACCTTCACACCCAGGGCACGCAAACCTTCCAGCATGCGTTCGGTATCGTCGGAGTGCAGCAGATCGCGCACCGTTGTCGCACCCTGCGCCAGCGCAGCCAGCAGCAACACGCGATTTGAAATACTTTTAGAGCCGGGTAGTCGCACCGTGCCGTGCGCGGAGAACAAAGGAGGAAGGTCGATAAATTCGTGCTGAGTCATACGAGAATTAAAGTTAGATTATTGCGGAGTCCAGGCACTGCGTACTTCGCGCGCCAGACTGAATATCTCTTCCAGCTTGGCTGCGTCGTTGTTTTCCAGAGCCTGATGCAGAATGTAAAGCTCTGCGGCGTATTGTTGCAACTCACTCATCAGCGCATCGCGGTTGGCGAGGCAGATATCGCGCCACATCTCGGGGCTGCTGGCGGCGATGCGTGTGAAGTCGCGGAATCCGCTGGCGGCGAAAGACAGCAACTGGTCGCGGTTGTCGCGCTGCGCCAAGTCATGCACCAGAGCGAACGACAATAAATGCGGCAGATGACTCACCGCAGCAAACACCTCATCGTGCTGTTGCGGTGTCAGCTCGCTCACCGTCGCACCGCAAAGCTCCCACGCCTTGCGCACACGCGCCACGGCCTCTTTGGAATTTTCCGGCAACGGAGTCAGCACAACTTTTTTGCCCTGATACAGATCTGCCAGTGCGGCGGAAGCGCCGCTTTTCTCCGCACCGGCGATGGGATGCGCGGGAATGAACCGAACCACCTTATCACCCAGATGCGCTCGGGCGTAGCCCACCACATCGCCCTTAGTACTGCCGCCGTCCGTAACCAGAGTGTGCTTGCCCAGACTGGGTGCAATATGCTCCATAATGAAAGGCATCTGTCCAACTGGCGTAGCGAGCAACACCAGATCGGCATCACCCACTTCGCGCGCCGCATCGCTGCCGATGCGGTCGAGGATGCCTAGTTCTTTAGCCTGATCAAGCGTCGATGAACTGCGCCCGAATCCCACGACTTCCGATACAGCCCCGGCCTTGCGCAAGGCCAATGCGAACGAGCCGCCGATCAGACCGACACCAAAGATGACGATTTTATTCAGTTTCATTGCCTTCTATTTCAATCCCTTGGCCATCGAGAGCGGAATATTCGGACTAAACGGATTCACGGTCACGCGCAGCCTTGCCGGCTCGATAATCAGATCCATATCTTCCATCGGAATCGCTCCCAGCAAAACTTGATTACCGAAGACTAACGCACCGGTAGTGCATTCACGCCCAAGCATCGAAATTCTGACAGGTGAAACGTAGTCCACCAAATGTGACTTTCCGTCGGCGGTTTGCACTTCGCGTTGCGAACGAACTTTGAGTTGTAGTTGTGCCGCAATGTGTTCTGGAATGCACAAATGCAGCGCACCAGTATCTACCACCGCATTAGCGTTGATCTCTTCCAAGTCATCACGCGAATCGTTCGCTAACCGTAAATCTGCGTAGGTAATTCCCATGAATGCCTCCCGTTAGAATGTTCGCGGCTCCCGTCGAATGAAGTATACGCTTACAGCGTGCGTCCGATCGCACCGGCGATCGCGCCCAGCGTACCCATGAGCTTCTTCAACTCTTCCGGTGTCAGCGCCTGATCGGCATCGCACCACGCGTCGCACGGGCTAGGATGCATCTCGACCAGCAAGCCGTCCGCGCCTGCGGCGATGGCGGCTTGCGATAATGCCGGAACCATCCATGCCTTACCACCCGCATGCGAAGGATCGACGATCACCGGCAGGTGTGTTTCTTTCTTCAACACGGGAATCGCTGTCACGTCCAGCACGTTGCGGTAGGCGGTTTCGAAAGTACGAATGCCGCGCTCACAGAAGATGATGTTGTGGTTGCCGCCCGCCGCGATGTATTCCGCCGACATCAGCCATTCTGAAATGGTGGCCGACATACCGCGCTTGAGGATGACCGGCTTGTTGAGACGACCGACTTCTTTCAACAAATCGAAATTCTGCATATTACGCGTACCGATCTGGATCACGTCCACGTCGTATTCGAGAAAGGCATCGATCTGGCGCACGTCCATCAACTCGGTGACGATTGGCAACTTGTAGCGGCTCGCCGCCTTGCGGAACATATCCAGACCTTCCACACCCTTGCCCTGAAAAGCGTAAGGACTGGTGCGCGGCTTGAATGCACCGCCGCGCATCAAACGGCATCCGGCCTCGTGCGTGAACTGCGCCGACAAATCCATCTGCGATTGCGTCTCCACCGAACACGGCCCGGCAATGATCTGTATCTGATTGCCGCCCAACTGGATGCCGCCGATGTCGATGACGGTGTTTTGTTTGTGCGATTCGCGCGACACGATCTTGTATTGCTTGGCGATGTGCATCGCCGATTCCACGCCCGGCAGCGACGTGAACATATCCGCTTCCAGCTTGCGTTCGTCGCCGATAGCACCGATCACAGTGCGCTCTATTCCACGCGAAATGTTGGCTTTCAATCCAGCCGCTTCCAGCTTCTTAATCACCAATCCGATTTGCTCATCGGATACTTCTCTACCCATTACGATAATCATTTGCTCTCTCCATTAACCGTCTGACTGATTGCCTTTTCTAGCGCACTCAAAAATTTTGCATTTTCGCTTTCCAGACCGATGCTCACGCGCAACCAGTCCGCCATATCATAGTTGGCTATCGGGCGTATGATCACGCCCAGTTCGAGCAAGCGCCGGTACATCGCCGTCGCGCCCCCGATGCGAAACGCCACGAAGTTACCGAACGACGGAATATATTCCAGTCCCAGCTTGGTCAGGCCCTCGGTGATCTGTGCCATGCCGCGCTGGTTCAATTCGAAAGTCTTCTTGACGAAAGACACATCGCGCAATGCCGCCACCGCCGCCGCCTGCGCCACGCTGTTCACGTTGAACGGCTGACGCACGCGGTTGATCATGTCCGACACTTGTTCGTGCGCCAACGCATAACCCACGCGCAGACCGGCCAAGCCGTATGCCTTGGAGAAGGTGCGTGAGATGATGAGATTGGGATATTGCTTCATCCACGCCACAGAATCGTAGCGTTTATTTTCCGGCAGATACTCGTTGTACGCTTCGTCCAACAACACCAATATCTCCGGCGGCAAACCGCGCAAAAACGCCTGCAAATCGTCCGCACTCAAAAAAGTTCCGGTCGGATTATTCGGATTGGCAATAAAAACAATCTTCGCTTTATTATCCTTGGCGGCTTTCTGCATCGCCTTCAAATCGTGGCCGTAGCCTTTGACTGCCGGCACGCTGATACCTGTCGCGCCCACCGCCTGTGTCGCCAATGCGTACACGGCAAAGGCATGTGCCGAGTACACCACCTTGTCGCCGGGCGTGAGAAAGGCGCGTGCCGCCAGTTCCAGCAGATCGTTACTGCCATTGCCCAAGGTCACATTGGCATGCTTCACGCCATAGCGCTTCACCAGCGCATCTTTCAACTCGAAACCGTTGCCGTCTGGATACAGCGCGATAGTCTTGATCGCCTCCTGCATTGCGGCGACAGCAGCAGAACTTGCGCCCAGCGGATTTTCGTTGGAGGCCAGCTTGACGATGCCGGTGATGCCCAGCTCGCGCTCCAGCTCGGAGATTGGCTTGCCCGGCTGATACGGCGCGATAGCGCGTATATAGGATGGTGCTAGATCACAGTAATTCATTTGTTGCCTTGTTAAATAAAACAGTAAAACAAATCCCCCTCCGCTTCGCTCCTCCCCTTTTTCAAAGGGGGATTAAGGGGAATTTTCGATTTGGTATTTACATCAAACAGCTACCGGATAAGAGCCCAGCACCTTGACGAACGCGGCGATCTGCTTGAGTTGCGCCAACGCGGCGGCAACTTTGGCATCGGATTGATGGCCTTCAATATCCACATAAAAAACGTATTCCCACAGCCCGGCACGACTTGGGCGCGACTCCAGCTTGGTCATGGAAACACCGTTCTGGGCCAGCGGAAGCAACAGGTCGTGCACCGCGCCCGGACGATTCGCCGCAGACATCGCCAGCGAGGTTTTATCCTTGCCGGACGGCGCTACATCCTGCTTGCCGACAACGAGAAAACGCGTGGTATTGCGCGCATCATCCTCGATGTTCTTCGCCAGCACCTTCAGTTGAAAATGCTCCGCCGCCTGCACACCGGCGATTGCAGCGGCGAATGACTCTTCCGCTGCCAGACGCGCCGCATCGGCATTGCTCGATGCGGTGATGCGCTCAACATGCGGCAGATGTGCATTCAACCAACCCTGACATTGCCCGAACGATTGCGGATGCGAATACACTTTGCGTATCACCGACAAATCGTTTTCTTTCGACAATAAACACTGATGAACTTGCAGCAGCACTTCGCCGCAAATTTTCAGATTGCTGTTGAGCAGTAAATCGAGTGTGCGCCCCACCGCTCCTTCGGTGGAGTTTTCCACCGGCACCAGCCCGTAATTCGCGGCACCGTTTTCCACCGCCACGAACACACCATCGATGGAATCGGCGGGCAATCCTGCGCTCGCTTGCCCGAAGCGCTGGAACATCGCCGCCTCGCTGAACGTGCCATGCGGCCCCAGATAAGCCACACGCAGCGGCGCTTCCAGCGCGCGGCACTGCGACATGATCTCGGTAAACAACTGGGTCACGCCTTGGTTCGGCAACGGCCCGCTGTTCGTTTGTGCCATGCGCTGCAACACCTGCGCTTCACGCTCCGGGCGTAACACCGCGCCGCCGCCTTTGGCGTGGCCGATCTGCTGCGCGAGTGCGGCGCGCTTATTGAACAGCTTAAGCAATTCATCATCGATGAGATCGATCTGCTCTCTGAATTTTTTTAACTCGCTACTCATTCATCCGCCTCCAGCGGCAACGCGCGCACCATCAACACGCCGGAAATGGCGGCGATCTGCGCGATCAAAGTATCCGGCAGCACCGTGTCGGTATCCACCAGCGTATAGGCCATTTCGCCGCGTGACTTGTTCATCATGTTGTGAATATTGATGCCCGCCCCCGCCAGTGTGGTGGATATCTGACCCAGCATATTCGGCACGTTGGCATTGGCAATCGCCAAGCGGAATGTAGATTCGCGCGGCATCACCACATTGGGGAAGTTCACCGTATTGGTGATGTTACCGTGCTCCAGATATTCGCGCAGTTGCTCCGCCACCATCACCGCGCAGTTTTCTTCCGCCTCTTCGGTGGAAGCGCCCAGATGCGGCAACGCAATGATTTTGTCATTACCGAGTGCCTTGTTGCTTGGAAAGTCGCACACGTAACAGCG
>WSYA01000045.1:0-8179 GCA_009773615.1 Gallionellaceae bacterium | reverse complement strand
CAGATGTTTGCTCGCCAGACCGGCGATGACGGCATCTTCATTCACGATGGCATCGCGCGAGAAATTCAGCAACACCGCGCTGGACTTCATGGCTGCCACGCGCTTGTCGTCAATGAGATTGCGCGTCGCATCCAGCAGCGGCACATGCAAGGAAACAAAATCGCTGTGTTTGAGCAGGTCTTCGATGCTGGCGGCCTTCTTCACCTGCGACGACAGACTCCACGCCGCATCCACCGTGATCTCCGGGTCAAAGCCGATCACCTTCATACCGAGACCGAGCGCGGTATCGGCCACCAAACGGCCGATCGCACCCAAACCGACGATACCCAGCGTACGTCCACACAACTCGGTTCCGGCAAAATCTTTTTTTCCGTCCTCGACCAGCTTGTGCATGGTCGTGTCGTCACCCTGCAGACCCGCCGTGAAGTGCAGAGCGGGCACGATGTTGCGCGAAGCCAGCAGCATGCCGGTGACGACCAGCTCCTTCACCGCGTTGGCGTTCGCACCCGGCGCATTGAACACGGGCACGCCGCGCGCGCTCATCTTCTGCACCGGCACATTGTTGGTTCCTGCACCTGCGCGCGCGATAGCCAGCACGCTGGACGGGATATCCATCTCCAGCATGTTCTGCGAACGCACTAGGATTGCATCGGGCTGCGCCACCTTATCGCCGACCTGATAACGTCCGGCAGGCAGACGTTTCAGGCCTATCGGCGAAATTTTGTTCAGCGTGAGAACTTTAAAAGTGAGAGCCATATATTTGCCTATTGGTTAGAGCAGCATTGGAGTGCGCAGGCATGACTGCGCGGTTTTAAATTGGCTGCGCACAAGCGGCGTCATGCCGCCGCACTCCAAATGTATCAGCCATTTTTCTTGGCAAACTCGCTCATAAAATCGACCAGCGCCTGCACGCCATCCAGCGGCATCGCGTTGTAGATCGAAGCGCGCATACCGCCGACGGAACGATGCCCCTTCAATTGCAACAAACCGCGCGCATCCGCCTGCTTGAGGAATTCGCCGTCCAGATTGGCATCCTTCAGCGTGAACGGCACGTTCATGCGTGAGCGGTCGGTCTTGTTCACCGGGCAGTTGTAGAAACCGTTGCTGGCATCGATTGCCGCATACAACAGATTCGCCTTGGCGATGTTTTTTTGCTCCATCGCGCCGATGCCACCGTTTTTCTTTAGCCACTGGAACACCAAGCCGGCCATGTAGATGGCGAAGGTGGGCGGCGTGTTGTACATCGAATCGTTTTCGGAATGCGTCTTGTAGTCCAGCATGGTCGGCAGACGCGGATCGGCGTGACCGATCAAGTCTTCGCGCACGATCACCAGCGTCAGACCTGCCGGACCAATGTTCTTCTGCGCACCCGCGTAAATCATGCCGTATTTCCACACATCGACAGGACGCGACAGCATATTGGAAGACATGTCCGCCACCAGCGGCACCTCGCCCGTATTGGGGATCCAGTTGAATTCGACGCCACCGATGGTTTCGTTCGGCGTGTAATGCACATAAGCCGCATTCTTATCCAGCTTCCAGGTATTAAAAGCAGGAACGTAAGTGCAGTTCTTGTCGGCGTTGTTCGCCACCACATTCACATTGCAAAACTTCTTCGCTTCGCCGATAGCCTTCTTCGACCATTCGCCCGTGTTCACATAGTCAGCGGAGGCTTTACCGCGCAACAAATTGAACGGGATCATCGAAAATTGCTGATGCGCACCCCCTTGCAGGAACAGCACCTTGTAGTTGGCGGGAATGCCCATCAACTCGCGCAGATCGGCTTCGGCTTGGGCGTGAATACCCATGTATTCCTTACCGCGATGCGACATCTCCATCACCGACATACCGCTGCCGTGCCAGTCGATGAGTTCCGCCTGTGCCTGCTGCAACACTTCCTTGGGCAATACGGCTGGGCCTGCGCTAAAGTTGTAAATGGTCATGAGCACTTCCTCCTGAGATTGGGTTTAATCTTCTGCGTCGTCTTCTGCAATATCGTCTGAAACATCTTCCGCACCGTCATCTTCCGTCTCGGCTATGCGGCTCAGTCCGGCCAGCTTCTCGCCCTTCTCCAGATTGATCAGCGTCACGCCCTGTGTGGCGCGGCTCATCTCGCGAATCTCCTTGACGCGCGTGCGGATCAGCACGCCGTTGGTGCCAATCAGCATGATCTCGTCTTCGGTGCTCACCAGCGTTGCCGCCACCACCTTGCCGTTGCGCTCGGAAGTCTGGATCGCCATCATGCCCTGCGTGCCGCGTCCGTGACGCGTGTATTCGGCGATAGGCGTGCGCTTGCCGTAACCGTTTTCGGTCGCGGTCAGCACGGTCTGCTCTTCGTTTTCGGCCACCAGCAGCGCGATCACTTTGCCGCCCTTGGTGAGCTTCATACCGCGCACACCGCGCGATACGCGCCCCATGGAGCGCACATCGTTTTCGTCGAAGCGCACGGCCTTGCCGCCGTCGGAGAACAGCATCACGTCATGCTTGCCGTCGGTAATCGCCACGCCGATGAGGAAGTCGCCCTCGTCCAGATTGATCGCGATGATGCCTGCCTTGCGCGGGTTGGCGAAATCGGACAACGCCGTCTTTTTCACCGTTCCGTCGGTGGTGGCAAAGAACACGAACTTGTCCTCGGGAAATTCTTTCACCGGCAGAATGGCGTTGATCTTCTCGCCCTCTTCCAGCGGCAACAGATTCACAATCGGTTTGCCGCGACTGATGCGCGTGCCCAGCGGCACGTCATACACTTTTAGCCAATACACCCGACCGCGACTGGAGAAGCACAGGATGTAATCGTGCGTGTTGGCGATAAACAGGTTGTCGACGAAATCGTCTTCCTTGGTCGAGGCCGCTTGCTTGCCGCGTCCACCGCGCTTCTGCGCACGGTATTCGTCCAGCTTCTGCGCCTTCATGTAACCGCCGTGCGACAAGGTCACCACGACATCTTCCGGCGTCACGAAATCTTCCATGCTCATGTCTTGCGTGTGCGTGATGATCTCGCTGCGGCGCTTGTCGCCGTATTGCGATTTGATCGCCACCAGCTCGTCGTTGATGATCAGCGTCACGCGCTCGGGGCGCGCCAGAATATCGAGCAGATCGGTGATCTTTTCCATCACTTCGCGGTATTCGCCGACAATCTTATCCTGCTCCAAACCGGTCAAACGTTGCAAACGCAATTCCAGAATAGCCTGCGCTTGCACATCGGAAAGTTTGTATGCGCGCTGATTGCCGCTGCCCAACATGCCGAACTCGGGCGATAAAGTTTCGGGACGCGACGCATCGCTCACGCGGCTCAACATCTCTTCCACCAGCGAAGAGCGCCATGACTTCGCCATCAACTCCTGCTTCGCGATAGCCGGGGTCGCCGCCGCCTTGATCAGCGCAATGATCTCGTCCACGTTGGACAGCGCAACCGCCAGACCTTCCAAAATGTGGCCGCGTTCGCGTGCTTTGCGCAGTTCAAAAATCGTGCGGCGCGTAACAACTTCGCGGCGGTGACGCAGGAACGCGTCGAGAAACTCTTTGAGGTTGAGCAGTTTCGGCTGACCGTCGAGCAAGGCCACCATGTTCATGCCGAAGCTGTCCTGCAACTGCGTGTGCTTGTACAGATGGTTGAGCACGACTTCCGGCATTTCGCCGCGACGCAGCTCGATCACCGCGCGCATACCGGACTTGTCCGACTCGTCGCGAATTTCGGTAATGCCCTCGATCTTCTTCTCGCGCACCAGCTCGCCCACCTTGATGAGCAGATTGGCCTTGTTCACCTGATACGGCAGCTCGTCGATGATGATGGCCTGGCGCGTACCGGCCTTGTCCAAGTCTTCGAAGTGCGTGCGTCCGCGCATCACCACGCGACCGCGACCGGTACGGTAGCCTTCCTTGACGCCCGCCAAACCGTAGATGAATCCCGCCGTCGGAAAGTCGGGGGCGGGAACGATGTCGATCAAATCTTCAATGTCGATTTCGGGATTTTTGAGCAGCGCGAAACAGGCATCAAGCACTTCGGAAAGATTGTGCGGCGGAATATTGGTCGCCATACCCACGGCGATACCGGATGAACCGTTCACCAGCAGATTGGGGAAGCGCGCCGGGAACACCAGCGGCTCCTGCTCGGAACCGTCGTAGTTCGGCCCGAAGTCCACCGTTTCTTTGTCCAAGTCGGCCAGCAACTCGTGCGCGATACGCGCCATGCGGATTTCGGTATAACGCATCGCCGCCGCATTATCGCCGTCCACCGAACCGAAGTTACCCTGCCCGTCCACCAGCGGGTAGCGCAGGGAAAAGTCCTGTGCCATACGCACGATGGTGTCGTACACCGCCGTATCGCCGTGCGGATGGTACTTACCGATCACATCGCCGACGATACGCGCCGATTTCTTGTACGCACGGTTCCAGTCGTTGGAAAGCTCGTGCATGGCAAACAGCACTCGTCTGTGCACCGGCTTCAAACCGTCGCGCGCATCGGGCAAGGCACGCCCGACAATCACACTCATTGCATATTCGAGGTAAGACTTGCGCATCTCCTCTTCGAGACTAACGGTCAGCGTTTCTTTAGCGAATTGTTCCATCTGTGGCGGCTTCCTAAAAGGCTTCAAAAACAGCGGGCGAGTTTATCACGCCACCCCACTTCGAGCCAAAGCAAAATTGGCTAGCCGTCCAAGGCCAGTTTTGCTACATTCCGCCCACTTTACGTTTCCGTGACATACACCATGACCAACGCCGACCCGATCGAAATCGAAAAATTCAACCAGCTCGCCCATCGCTGGTGGGATGCCAACAGCGAATTCAAACCGCTGCACGAGATCAATCCGCTGCGTCTGGAGTACATCGACCGCTTCGCGCCGCTGGCCGGCAAGACCGTGCTGGACGTGGGCTGCGGCGGCGGCATCCTGTCCGAGAGCATGGCGGGAATGGGGGCGCAGGTCACCGGCATCGATCTGGGCGAGAAGCCGCTGCAAGTGGCCAAACTGCACCTGCTGGAAAGCGGCAAACAGGTCGAATACCGCAAAATAGCCGTGGAAGATTTCGCCGTCGAACGCCCCGCCGCCTTCGATGCGGTCACCTGTATGGAAATGCTCGAACACGTACCCGACCCGCAAAGCATCGTGCGCGCCTGCGCCCAACTCGTCCGCCCCGGCGGATATGTGTTCTTTTCCACACTGAACCGCAACCCCAAGTCCTACCTGCTTTCCATCATCGGCGCGGAGTACCTGTTAAACATGCTGCCGCGCGGCACGCACGATTACGCCAAGTTTCTCAAACCGTCCGAGTTGGCCCAGTTCTGCCGCAATGCGGGACTCAGCGTGACCGACATCATCGGCATGAGCTACAGCCCGCTGAGCAAGACCTACTCGCTGGGTAAAGATACCGACGTGAATTACATGTTCGCTTGCCGTCGTGATTAAAGCCGTCCTGTTCGACCTCGACGGCACCTTTGCCGACACCGCACCCGATCTCGGCGCAGCACTCAACCACGTGCTCGCGCTGCACGACCTGCCCGCGCTACCGCTTGCTTCCATCCGCCCGCAAGCATCGCACGGCTCTGCCGGATTGCTCGGCCTGGCCTTCGGCATCACGCCGGACAATCCCCGTTTCGCCGGACTGCGCGACGAATTTCTCGCGCACTACACCGCGCACATCTGCGAGCACACTGCGCTGTTTGCAGGCATGGCAGAACTGATCGATGCCATCAAGCAACGCGGCCTGCCCTGGGGCATCGTCACCAACAAGCCGCATCGCTTTACCGTCCCGCTGATGCAGGCGTTGGGCTATGCCGGGCGCGCCGCCTGCATGGTGAGCGGCGACACCTGCGCCCACGCCAAGCCGCACCCCATGCCGATGCTGCACGCCGCCCAATTGATCGGCGTCGCGCCCGAACACTGCCTGTATCTGGGCGACGACAAGCGCGACATGGAAGCCGCCAACGCGGCGCAGATGCACGGCATCATCGCGCAATACGGCTATATCGACCCGCAGGCAGTGCTCGACAGCTGGCAGGCCGCAGGAAGAATTGAAACCCCGCTCGAATTACTGCGTTACATAAATATGTAAATCGGCGGTATCATTCTCGCCACAACAAAAAGATATTTCAGGAACAGCGCATGAGCGACGAGAACAAAGACCCAGCACCAGTCGTGCCGACTCCCGAAGGCATCCAAGAGATCCTTCACAAAGTCATCTTCGCGCATCAACAAGCACTGACCCTGCTGCAGCAGACCGAAACCGCATACAGTCGTCTGGTTCCCCATCAGCTGCTCAATCTGCTTGAAGTCAAAAGTATCGTCGATGTCAAACTTGGCGATCAGGTCGAGCGCAAGATGACCATCATGTTCACTGACATCCGCGACTTCACTCCCCTGTCCGAATCGATGACGCCGACCGAGAACTTCGAGTTCATCAACTCCTACCTGAGTCAGATGGAGCCGGTCATCAGCAAACACCACGGCATCATAGACAAGTACATCGGCGATGCCATCATGGCGCTGTTCGCTCACGGCGCGGACGATGCCCTCACCGGTGCAATCTCCATGCTCGAACGCCTGAGCTACTACAACTCGGGGCGTATTCGCGCCGGTTACATCCCCATCCAGATCGGCATCGGCCTGAATACCGGCATGGTGATGATCGGCACCGTAGGCGGAGTCAACCGCATGGACAGTACCGTGATCGGCGACGCCGTCAACCTCACCGCGCGCCTCGAAGAAGCCACCAAAACCTATCACGCACCACTCATCATCAGCCAGAACACCCTGTACGATCTGGCTGACCCGGGCAAATATCACATTCGTTTTCTCGACCGCATCCGCGTCAAAGGCAAGTCGCAACCGCTGTCCGTTTACGAAGTCTTCGACAACGACCCTGTGGAATTGCGCAGCAGCAAACTGGCTTGCCAGCCGCTGTTCGACGAAGCCATCGCGTTTTATCACCTGAAAGACATCCCCCTTGCCATCGAATTGCTCAAAAAATGCATAGAGCTGACACCGAATGACGTGCCCGCCCTCATGTACCTTGAGCGCTGCTACCAATTTCAGGCAACCGGACAACACTTCAGCACGGGCGAACTCGAAGTCGGCCTGACCTGGAAAGACGAATACCTCACCGGCCTCGCCCCGCTGGACGCAGCCCACCGCGAACTGCTCGACCACATCAACATCTTCATCCGCCAAACCAGAGAAGGCGGCGCGAGCAACTTCAAAGAAATCTTCGCCTTCCTAACCGAACACACGCAAAACATCTTCCGCGTCGAAGAAGACCTGATGCAGGAAAAAAAATACCCCTTCACCGAAAGCCACCAGCAAGAACACAAACGCTTCATCGAAAACTTCCGTGCACTGGAACAAAGATCGCCAGCGGGCAACGACAACCCCCGCTACCTCGCCTTCCGCATCGAACTCCTGCTGCTCGACTGGTTCTCCTCACACTCCACCAAAGCAGACCGCCACATGACGCGCTTCCTGCAAAGCACCGCAACGGCCTAACACAAGCACGCCCACGCCTGTTACAATCGACACCGCTTAGTAGCAAACAGAACCGGGGGTGACCTGGCTTCGACGTGGGTTGCAAAGCAGCGTAGGGCATACCGAGGACCCGCAACCTCGTAAATCAGCTGGAAAACCAATAGTCGCAAACGACGAAAAGTACGCTCTAGCCGCTTAACCGGTTAGACCTCACACCCTGCTGTCTGTGGAGGGGCTCAAGGCAGTAATGCCGCGATGAGTGAGGTCATTTACACAGAATCGTGTTGTGCAGGGTTACTTTGTACAACATTAAATTTAGGTGACTCGTCCAGTAGCAGCCTGTCGGTTGGCGTCTGCCGGATAAAACTAAATAACTTGACTAAGTATGTAGATCTGCCTGTAGAGTGCTTGCGGACGGGGGTTCAATTCCCCCCACCTCCACCAACAAACAAAAAAGCCTGTCATTTTTCGACAGGCTTTTTTGTTTGTATGCGAAGCGGCGGGAATTGAAACCCCGTCCGGTACGGACGGGGGGTGAACGGGGAATTCGAGCAGCACTGCTGCGAGCCCGTGAACGCCAATGCGCATGCAGGCGCGTTGGCTGGCGAGGATCGCCAATTCCCGGTAATCCCCCCGGAAATTAGCGTGGATTAGAAGTAGAATTTTCTCAAATAGAAACGAGGGAGTTTTACATGAAGAAATCACGCTACAGCGAGAGCGCC
>WSYA01000044.1 GCA_009773615.1 Gallionellaceae bacterium | reverse complement strand
GACACAGAGGGCTTTCGAAAGATCGGAAACGGGTCTTGGTGGCAGAACATTTGGCACGAAAAAGAGGCAAAAAACCTCCACGAAATGTCACTTAGCTCCTAATATGATATTTTCGGGCATAAAAAAAGCCGCTTTTAATGGCGGCTTTTCTATTGCAGTTTAATTCTAGTTTTGGTCGGGGCGACAGGATTTGAACCTGCGACCACTAGTCCCCCAGACTAGTACGCTACCAGGCTGCGCTACGCCCCGAAGGCGCGGATTATAGCAGAGCGAATAGTCCTTGAAGGAATTTTAAGAACAATTTCTCTGCGTAATATCACGCTTGTAACAGCGCGAGTACCTCGCGAATATCGCGACGCAGTTCGTTGACGTTGAAAGCCGCCTTGCTCACCACGGGTGCAGCTTCAACCTGTTTGGTGACTTGCTGATCGAGACGGCTACGCGCGCCGCTGATGGTAAATCCGTCCTCGTAAAGCAACTGGCGGATGCGGCGGATGAGCAACACTTCGTGGTGCTGGTAATAGCGACGATTGCCGCCGCGCTTGACCGGCTTGAGTTGCGTAAACTCCTGTTCCCAGTAGCGCAACACGTGCGCCTTGACACCGCACAACTCGCTCACTTCACCGATAGTGAAGTAGCGCTTGGCGGGGATCGGAGGTAACGCTGAATTAGGTACGTGCGGTTCCATGATAGGTCTTCTCTACCATGCTCTTGAGCTTCTGGCTGGGATGGAATGTGACCACGCGGCGCGCGGTGATGGGGATTTCTTCGCCTGTTTTCGGATTGCGTCCGGGGCGTTGCGGCTTATCGCGCAATTGAAAATTACCGAAACCCGACAGCTTGACGGTTTCGCCTGCTTCGAGCTGCATACGGATTTCTTCAAAGAACGCTTCCACCATATCTTTGGCTTCGCGTTTATTCAACCCTACTTTTTCAAACAACAAGTCGGCCAATTCTGCTTTTGTTAATGTCGTCATTTCTTCCTCTTAAACTCGCATTTGCGCGCCGTGTTGCTGCAACACTGCCACCAGCCGCGCGATGCTTTGATCAATCTCAATCTCATTCAAAGTTTTTTGAGTATCTTGCAATAACACGCGGAAAGCAAGGCTTTTTTTGCCTTCCTCCACGCCTTTGCCGCGATACACATCGAACAATCCCAGCTCCACCACAAACGGTGCTTTATCGTCCTGCATTGCCGTCAACAAACTTTGCGCGGTCACCTGTTCACCGACCAACACGGCCAGATCGCGGCGCACCGGCGGTAACTTCGAAACTTCGCCGGCAACAGTTACGCGGGTAGCTCGCAAAGCGGCCAAATCAACCTCGAACCACACTGCCGCCTGCGGCAAGTCATATTGCTGCTGCCATTGCGGATGCAACTCGCCGATCCAGCCGATGGCTTTACCATCCAGCAGGATGCGCGCTGAGCGACCGGGATGCGAGGCCGAATGTACTGCCGCCGCAAAACTCAAGCTGTGCGGCGCGAACAAGGCTTCCACGTCGCCCTTCACATCGTAGAAATCCACGTTGCGGGCAGGAGCAGCCCACTGCTCGGATACGGCTGCGCCGTAAGCCAGTCCGGCCAAACGCTCGTGCTGCACATAGCTGCCCGCTTCGGCGGCAAAACAGCCGCCCACCTCAAACAGGCGCACGCGTGGCTGCTTGCGCGCAAGATTGGTACGCAACGCACCGAGCAATCCGCCCAGCAAGCTGCTGCGCATCACGCTCATCTGGCTGGCGATGGGGTTCTTTAAGGCGATAGGGGCGGCATTGCCGCACAAATCTCGCTCCCACGCGGCTTCGACGAAGGCGTAGTTGATCGCTTCCTGATAGTCGCGCAGCACCATGCTCTGACGCAATTTCGCCAAAGGGCGTTGCGCTTCGACCAGCGGCAAGATGCTCATGCGCGCTTGAATTGGCGCAGGCTGAATTTTTTCGTAGCCGTGTACGCGCGCGATTTCTTCGATCAAATCTTCTTCGATGGCGATATCGAAACGGTAGCTGGGGGGCGTTACAACGAATTCATCGCTTTTTTTATTCGATGATGACCAAACATCCATGCCCAAACGATTCAATATTTTCTCAATCGTTTTCCCCGACAATTTCACACCCAATACTCTACGCACACGCTTGCTGCGCAGCTTCACTGCATGGCGCACGGGCAATCCGCCCTGCACTTCCGTCACCGCGCCCGCTTGCCCGCCGCAGATGTCGAGGATTAGTTGCGTGGCGCGATCCAACGCGATTTGGGTTGCCGCAAAATCCACACCGCGCTCGAAACGGTAAGCCGAGTCGGAACCGAAACCGAGGCGGCGCGATTTGCCAACGATGACGCTAGGCGCAAAAAACGCACTCTCCAAGAAGATGTCGCTGGTCGCATCGTCCACCGCGCTATCCGCACCGCCCATCACACCGGCAAGCGCCACTGCGCCCTTGGCATCGGCAATCACCAGCATGTCGTCCTGTAAATCCACCACCTGCTCATTGAGCAGCTTCAGCTTTTCTCCGGCACGCGCGAAACGCACTTCGATGTCGCCGTTCAGTTTATTCAAATCAAAAGCGTGCAGCGGCTGGCCTAGTTCGAGCAACACGTAATTGGTCACATCCACCAGCGCGCTGATGCTGCGCAGACCGCAGCGCTCCAAACGCTGCACCATCCATGCCGGTGTCGCCGCCTTGGCGTTCACGCCGGAAATCACGCGTCCGCTGTAACGCGGACAGGCTGCGGGTGCCGTCACGCTGACCTTGCGGTTCTGCGTGCCAGTTTGTTTAAAGGACGCCGCAGGAACGGACTGCAACGCCGCACCAGTCAATGCCGCCACTTCGCGGGCGATGCCGTTCAGGGACAAACAATCGCAACGGTTGGGCGTGAGCTTGAGCGTGAGCAGATGATCGTCCAGATCAAGGTGTTCGCGGATGCTCTGCCCCACCACCGCATCGGCAGCCAGTTCAAGCAGACCGCTGCTCTCCTCCGCCAAACCGAGTTCTTTGGACGAACACATCATGCCGAAAGAGGCGATACCGCGCACTTTGGCTTGCTTTATTTCGATGCCGGGCAACTTTGCGCCGACCAGCGCGCAGGGAGCTTTCATGCCCACCGTCACATTGCCCGCACCGCACACGATAGCCAACGGCTCAGCCAGACCGACATCCACACTAAGCAAATTCAAGCGATCCGCATCGGGATGTTTTTCTTTGCTCAACACTTGAGCCACCACCACTTTGTCGAACGCGGGCGCAACGCCCACCATCTCTTCGACTTCCAGCCCTGCCATGGTCAGCAGGTGCGACAACTCCGCGCTGGACAGCGACGGGTTCGCCAGAGTACGCAACCAGGATTCGGAAAATTTCATATCAGTTAAATTGCTTCAGAAATTGCAGATCGTTCTCGAAAAACAATCTGAGGTCATTCACGCCGTAGCGCAGCATGGCCAAACGCTCCACGCCCATGCCGAATGCGAAGCCGATGTATTTTTCGCTATCGATGCCGACATGCTTGAGCACGTTCGGATGCACCATGCCGCACCCGCCGATCTCCAGCCAGCCGCCCTTCCAGCTCATATCCATCTCGGCGGAAGGTTCGGTGAACGGGAAAAAGGAGGGACGGAAGCGCACTTGCATGTCTTCGGTCTCGAAATAATTTTGCAGGAAATCGGCGATCACGCCTTTGAGGTCGGCGAAGCTCACGCGCTCGCCTATCCACAAACCTTCGACCTGATGGAACATCGGCGAATGAGTGGCGTCGGAATCCACGCGATAAACGCGGCCCGGCGCGATGATGCGGATGTCCGGCATGCTTTGCAGATGCGCGTACTTCGCCATGTGCGCTTGCATGTAACGAATCTGGATCGGCGAGGTGTGCGTGCGCAGCACATGCTGTTCGTCGATGTAGAACGTGTCGTGCATGGCACGCGCCGGATGGTCTTCGGGAATATTCAACGCGGTGAAGTTGTAGAAATCGTTTTCGATCTCGGGGCCCTCCGCCACGGCGTAGCCGATGGAATGAAACAGCGTTTCAATGCGCTCCAGCGTGCGCGTGACCGGATGCAGCCCGCCCACACCCGCACCGCGCCCCGGCAGCGTGACATCGAGCGATTCCGCCGCCAGTTTGAGGTTCAGTGCCTGTTGTTGAATCGCATCGCGGCGCGCTTGCAGCGCGGCCTCGATCTGCTGCTTCACTTGGTTGATGCGCGCACCTGCCGCCGGACGCTCTTCGGCAGAGAGTTTACCCAAGCCTTTCAATAGCCCGGTCAAACTGCCGTCCTTGCCGAGATAACGCGCCTTGGCATTTTCCAGCTCGGCTGCATCTTCTGTGGCAGCAAAGCTTTTTAGCGCGTCATCGAGAATTAGTTGTAGTTCTTGCATCGCTTTACATTCCCCGCCCCTGGTGAGGGGAGGTTGGGAGAGGTTAAAACAAAAAAGGAGGCTCGCGCCTCCTTTTTTACACTACTTGCAAATTACGCGCCGAGGCTGGCTTTTGCTTGTGCAAAAATATGCGCAAAAGCAGCTTTGTCGAACACGGCCAGATCAGCCAACACCTTGCGGTCGATCTCGATAGAAGCTTTCTTCAGGCCGTTCATGAACACGCTGTATGGCAGACCCATCTCACGTGAAGCTGCATTGATACGCGCAATCCACAGCGTACGGAACTGACGCTTCTTTTGACGACGGTCACGGTAAGCATATTGACCGGCCTTCATCACCGCTTCTTTAGCGATGCGATAGACGTTCTTGCGACGACCGCGATAACCTTTAGCGAGGGCTAAAACCTTTTTATGACGCGCACGCGCCGTTACACCACGTTTTACTCTTGGCATTTTCTATACTCCTTAAGCGTAGGGCATCATGGCGCGAACAGACGCCTTGTTGGTTGCATGAACTTCAGCCGTACCACGCAACTGACGTTTGGTCTTGGTGGTCTTCTTGGTCAAAATGTGACGTTTGAAAGCACACGAGCGCTTGATACTTCCGCCTGCGCGAACAACAAAGCGTTTTTTTGCACTGCTTTTTGTTTTCATTTTAGGCATAACAACTCCTTTATTTGATGACGCCGGGAGGTCTCTGACAGAAACACTTGAAAACCCGGAACCACTTGTATGGGACTGATTACTACTACACTGCGTCAGCCAGTCCCTTAATTTGACGCAGCACTAAACTTATTTCTTCTTGGGACTAAGCACCATAACCATCTGGCGCCCTTCCATCTTGGGAAACTGCTCAATCACACCGTGCTCCATCAAGTCCTGCTTCACGCGCTCCAGCAATTGCATGCCGATTTGCTGGTGAGCGATTTCACGCCCACGGAAGCGCAAAGTGATCTTGGTTTTGTCGCCGTCGGCCAAAAACTTGATCAGGTTACGCAACTTGATGTTGTAGTCCCCGTCATCAGTACCAGGCCGGAATTTGACTTCCTTGATCTGAACCTGCTTTTGCTTAAGCTTGGCTTCATGTTGTTTTTTGGCTTCGGCATATTTGAATTTGCCGATATCCATAATCCGGCAAACTGGCGGTTCCGCCAGCGGTGCAATTTCCACCAAATCCAATTCCGCCTCATCCGCCAAACGCAGTGCTTCCGCAACTGCCACGACACCGAGCTGTTCTCCTTCCGCGCCTATGAGCCGCACCTGGGGTGCTGTAATCTGCTCGTTCATGCGCTGTGCTTTATCTTGAGCTATTGCAATTTCTCCATTTAAAAAATTAAACCGTGCGCCCGTTACAGCTCGGCTCTTAAGCGCTCAACCAGCGCCTCCACCGACATCTGACCAAGGTCTTCACCTTGACGGTTACGCACGGCCACGAGACTTGCCGCCATTTCCTTATCGCCGACAATCAGCTGGTAAGGTAATTTCTGCAAGCTATGTTCGCGTATTTTATAGGTAATCTTCTCGTTGCGCAAATCCGATTGCACGCGGAAGCCTGCTGCACGCAAAGTTTCAGTCACTTTTTCGGAATAGGCCTCCTGTGCTTGCGAGATATTCATTACCACCATCTGCACCGGTGCCAGCCATAGCGGCAGCGCCCCGGCGTGGTTTTCCACCAGAATGCCGATGAAGCGCTCCAGCGACCCCAATATCGCACGGTGCAACATCACCGGCACCTTGCGGGTATTGTCCTCGTCTACAAACTCTGCGCCCAAGCGCCCCGGCATGGAGAAATCCACTTGAATCGTGCCGCACTGCCACGAACGTCCGATCGCGTCCTTGATGTGAAACTCGATCTTCGGACCGTAGAACGCGCCCTCGCCCGGCAACTCTTCCCAAGTCATACCGGAAGCGCGCAACGCAGCGCGCAAGGCATTCTCGGACTTATCCCAGATGTCGTCGGAACCCACTCGCCCCTCCGGTCGCAGCGCCAACTTCACCACCACATCGTGAAAGCCAAAGTCCTTGTAAACCTTCAGCACCAACGTATTGAACGCAGTCACTTCGGATTCAATCTGCTCTTCGGTGCAGAAAATGTGGCCATCGTCCTGCACGAAGCCGCGCACTCGCATCAGACCATGCAGCCCGCCGGAAGGCTCGTTGCGGTGGCATGAACCAAACTCGCCATAGCGCAGCGGCAATTCGCGATACGAACGCAAATCGGCATTGAACACTTGCACGTGGCCGGGACAGTTCATCGGCTTGATTGCATAGTCGTGCTTCTCCGACTCGGTGGTGAACATGTTGGCCTTGTAATGCTCCCAATGACCTGATTTTTCCCACAACACACGATCAATAATCTGCGGGCAGCGAATCTCCTGATAACCGTTGTCCAAATATACACGGCGCATGTACTGCTCGATCACCTGCCACATCGCCCAGCCCTTGGGATGCCAGAACACCATACCCGGCGCCTCGTCCTGCATATGAAACAAGTCGAGCTGCTTGCCCAGCTTACGATGGTCGCGCTTTTCAGCTTCTTCCAATCGCATCAAATACGCTTCGAGGTCTTCCTTCTTCGACCAAGCCGTGCCGTAGATGCGTTGCAGCATCTCGTTCTTGGAGTCCCCGCGCCAGTACGCACCGGCCACCTTCATCAGCTTGAATACCTTGAGCTTGCCGGTAGACGGCACATGCGGGCCACGGCACAGGTCGGTGAATTCACCCTCGCTATACAGCGACACATCCTGATCGGCAGGAATAGATTCGATAAGTTCAGCTTTGTATTTTTCGCCAATGGATTTGAAATAGGCCACGGCCTCATCGCGCGGCAACACACGACGCGTTATCGGCAAATCGAGCTTTACCAACTCCGCCATGCGCTTCTCGATGGCAGCCAAGTCTTCCGGTGTAAACGGACGCGAATAGGCGAAGTCGTAATAGAAACCGTTCTCTATCATCGGGCCGATAGTCACTTGCGCTTCGGGGAACAACTCCTTCACCGCATAAGCCAGCAAGTGCGCCGTTGAATGACGTATCAAATCGAGACCGTCAGCATCTTTGTCAGTGATGATCGCCAGCGCCGCATCGGCAGAGATGAGATGACTGGTGTCGACCAACTGCCCGTTCACCTTGCCAGCCAAGGCGGCGCGTGCGAGACCGATGCCGATGCTCTGCGCGATCTCCGCCACAGTGACGGGGTTGGAAAAGCTGCGTTGTGAGCCATCCGGCAAAGTGATAATTGGCATATTTAGGTAACTCTATCAAAAGAAAATGCGGCATAGCCGCACTAAAAAACCAGTGACGCAACTGCAATCGAATAGTTGCACCCGCTTACTATTTAAGTGAATTTTAATAAATTCGATTTTGCAACAACCTTTACCCCTGAAATGCTGCATGCAACTCTTGGGGGAAGCTATTCAATCCGCTGCAATGGCGCGCATTGTATGCGTTGCGTCCCTTTTCGTCCATCCCGCACAATTCTATTGGGCGGATTGTCAATACGAACCGATCATACCGAGTTAATCTTCTGGCTTAGTTGAGTCGTCCAAATTCTTGGCCTTGCCTGCTCCAGCTGAGCTCTTGGTTTTACCGCCTCCATCGGGAGCCTTTGCTTTACTTGCCCCCTCTGGAGCTTTTGCTTTCCCCGCATCCAGCGGACTCTTTGCTTTGCCAGCTTCATCCAAAACCTTATCGGCCTCACCCGGAGCTTTACCTGCCTCGCCCATACTTTCTTTTTTATTAGGACTCTTCACTTTTTTCGCTGTTTTTGACTTAGACAACGCTTGCACTTTTGAAGTCGCCGCTTTTCTAATGAGCACCGAACTTCTCTCTGTCCCCGACGTCTCCGTTAGATCCGGCTGCTGCCTCATTTTCATCCATCGCTCCGTTGCCAACTCTTGTGCAGTAGCAGAAGAATTATCATCCTCAAGCTGAACATACTCTTCCGCATATCCAGAAGTTGCGACTAAAAAAATGATGGTAAAAATAATTATCTTCAAGTGGCGCTCCATTCCCCGCATCCATACATTGGCCATGTGATCGTCAGACATATCAAACTCTATCGCTCGCGCCTTAGCGGCAGCTTCCTATGGCGCAACCCCGCTCTTGGTAGCTCGACAATCCCCCTGATAATCGCCCTTGCCGTGATGGGGACAGCCGCAACCAGCAATCGCAACGAGCAAAATCATTATCAGAATAACTTTTAACATGCAATTTCCCCCTTTACACTTGCAGCCTCTGCAAAAACATTCAAACAGCCAGATACCCATAACTTCGACAATGGATAGTATAGACGTAAAAAAAACCAGAAACCAATATGTCAGGTTTTCTGGCCTTTGTTGAACCTCTTAATTATTTGGTGGGAGCAACTGGGATCGAACCAGTGACCTTTTCCTTGTCGAGGAAATATTCTACCGCTGAAATATGCTCCCGAAGCAGGCGCGCATTATAGGGATTTGCCTTGCTCGTAACAAGCCCCATTACGCGCCAGATTAATTTTGCCCAGCACGCAATTAATAATCGTGCGCCAGATTTTCGAAGCGCGTGTATTCGCCTCTGAATGTCATCCCCACTGACCCTATCGGGCCATTACGCTGTTTGCCGATAATAATCTCTGCTTTGCCTTTATCAGGAGAATCCGGGTTGTACACTTCATCGCGGTAAATAAACAAGATCAAGTCCGCGTCCTGTTCGATAGCGCCAGATTCGCGCAAGTCTGACATGATGGGGCGTTTATTGGGACGCTGCTCCAAACTGCGGTTCAACTGCGACAGCGCGATCACCGGCACGTGCAGCTCTTTGGCCAAGGCCTTCAACGAACGTGAGATTTCCGAAATCTCGGTAGCACGGTTTTCACCGCCGCCCTTGCCTGTCATGGGAGACGACATCAGCTGTATGTAGTCGATCACAATTAGACCCAGCCCGTCATTCTGGCGGTGCAAACGCCTGGCGCGGGAACGGAGCTCCAGAGAATTGAGCGCCGCAGTCTCGTCGATAAAAATTGGCGCTTCATTCAAGCGCCCCAAGGCGTGGGTCATGCGCGACCAATCCTCGTCTTCCAGCTTTCCGGTGCGCAAAGTGTGCTGATTGAGCCTTCCGACGGAACCGATCATACGCATCGCCAACTGCGCGCCCCCCATTTCCATACTGAAAATCGCCACGGGCTTATTCGAGTCCAGCGCCACGTTCTCCGCGATATTGATGGAGAACGCGGTCTTGCCCATACTCGGGCGTCCGGCGACGATGATAAGATCACCCGGCTGCAAGCCTGATGTCATTTTGTCCAAGTCGGCAAAACCCGTCGCGATGCCGGTCACATCGCTGTCGTTATCGCGCCCGTACAAAGTCTCGATGCGTTCGACCACCTGCGTCAACAAAGACGGAATGGCGACAAACCCCTGATTCCCCCGCTCCCCCTCTTCGTTGATTTCCAGTACACGGCTTTCCGCTTCATCCAGCAACTGCCCGGCAGTACGCCCTCCGGGGTTATAGGCGCTCGTGGCGATATCGCTGCCGACCTCCACCAGCTTGCGCATGATGGATCGCTCGCGCACGATTTCGGCATAACGGCGGATATTTGCGGCGGTTGGAACATTCTGCGCCAGCGAGCCTATGTAAGATAAGCCGCCCGCCTTCTCCAGCTCGGCGTTGCTTTCCAGCGACTCCGCTACGGTGATCACATCCACAGGCTTGAAGTGTTCGGTCAAGCGGGCTATATGGCGATAGATCAAACGATGCTCGTTGCGATAAAAATCGCGCTCGGTGATCAGGTCGGCGATCTTGTCCCATGCGCTGGTATCCAACAAAATTCCGCCCAACACAGACTGCTCCGCTTCCACCGAATGGGGCGGCAGCTTGATCGCTTCAAGCTGGGGGTCAAATGTAGGAACAGAAAAATTTTGCATAGCATGTGAATATTTTTAAGGAGGGGAATTTTACACCGAATGCCCCGGCAAAACCGGCAAAACAAAAAGGACTGTCTCCAGTCCTTTTTGTTACTGCAACAACCGATCCTAAGCTTATTCGCCCAGCACAGATACCGTGATGTTGGCTACTACATCAGCGTGCAAAGCGATACCGACAGGATGATCTCCGATCTGCTTGAGATGACCTTCAGCCATACGCACTTGCGACTTGTCGATCTTGAAGCCCTGAGTTTCCAGAGCCGCAGCGATATCTGCATTAGTCACGGAACCGAACAGCTTGCCGTCCACACCGGCTTTTTGCACGATCTGCACAGTCAGGCCGCTGAGTTTTTCAGCGCGCGCTTGAGCATCGTCCAGCTTCGCTTGTTCAGCGGCTTCCAATTCCACACGGCGTGCCGCGAACTCGGCTACGTTGCTTTCTGTAGCGCGCTTGGCTTTGCCTTGAGGGATCAGGAAATTGCGCCCGAAACCGTTTTTAACTTTAACTACATCGCCCAACTGGCCGAGGTTAACCACTTTTTCCATCAGAATTACTTGCATGGCGACTCCTTAATGCAAATCAGTGTAAGGTAACAGCGCCAAGAAACGTGCGCGCTTTACCGCAACGCTCAATTGACGCTGGTAACGGGATTTGGTACCGGTGATACGCGCCGGAATCAGCTTGCCGTTCTCGGAAACGAATTCCTTGAGGATGTTGACGTCCTTGTAATCCACTTCAGCGATCTTCTCGGCAGTGAAGCGGCAGAACTTACGACGCTTAAACAATTGACGTGAAGAATTATTCTTCTTGTCATCTTTTTTCTTAAATACACGAGCCATGTTGTGCCCCTTATTTCAATTTAACATTATCAATGTGTAGCACCAATTGCGCGATGCGCAAACTGCGCTGAGCCAAGAAACCCTCCACCCGCACGCTCTGCCCTATTTGCAAACGGCCTACTTGCTGCGCCGCCTCACCTAGAGCCACTGCGGGGATGTCGCACTGTAACTGTCGCGAAATACCCGCTTCCTGTTGCGTTGAAACGTGGCGTATCTTTAGTCCGATTCGCGGTATGCCCGCTGGGGTGTAACGCAAATCGTCCAACTCAAGCAATTCGCCGTCAATGACACAACGGTTGCTACTCAACCCGATCAAGCAGCCGCTGGTGCCAATACTGCTTCTGCAGCATCGCTGCTGAACGAACGCGACTTCTCTTCTTTCATCATTGCGGAAGGTGCAGTCACTGCAGCCTTTACCTTGATGATCAGATGGCGCAACACAGCATCGTTGAACTTGAATGCGTGCTCCAGCTCATCCAGAGTTTCCTGGTCGGCTTCGATATTCATCAGCACGTAGTGCGCCTTGTGGATCTTTTGGATCGGGTAAGCCATTTGACGACGGCCCCAGTCTTCCAGACGGTGGATGTGACCATTCTTGCTGGTCACCAACGTGCGATAACGCTCGACCATCGCGGGCACTTGCTCGCTTTGATCGGGATGCACGATAAATACGATTTCGTAATGACGCATTACATCTCCTTATGGTTAAAGCCCTCCGTCATGCGTAAACGGTAGAGCAAGGTTTTAGGGAGCGCGGATTATAGCGATATTCCCCGTCCCGTCAAGCTTTCAGGACGCAAAAATACAAAAAGGGGCGCAAGCCCCTTTCCGTTAACTGCATTTCGTTCGATCAACCGCGTCTGTTGCTGCTACGTGCGGCCTTTGCCGACGAGCTTTCCATCCACTTCTTAATACGGTTGGCATCACCCACCCGGGTACGCTTACCCCATGAATCGAGAAGCACGATAATCACCGGGCGCTTCGAGATCGTGGCTTGCATCACCAGACAACGCCCCGCCTCGCTGATATAACCGGTCTTGCTGACACCGATGTCCCACGACGCGTTCTTCACCAGCGGATTGGTGTTGCTAAAGCGTAGCGGACGATGCTTCGCAAATTGCACGGTATGCGAAGCTGAAGTGGTAAAACGATGAATCGGCTCGTAGTGTTGTGCCGCACGCACCATCAGCACCAAGTCCTGCGCAGTCGAGACATTGTTGCTATTCAAACCGGTAGAGTCAAAGAAGCGTGTGGAGCGCATACCGAGATCTTGCGCCTTGGCATTCATCTTTGATAATGCGACCGTTGTTCCGCCCGGATAAGTGCGCGCCAGCGCAGCTGCTGCTCTATTTTCCGATGCCATCAGCGCAAGCTTGAGCAACTCTCCACGCGTCAGCGTCGAACCGGTGCGCATACGCGAACGTGTCCCCTTGAGGTGGTCGGCGTCATCCGCACTGATTGTAATTTTTTCATCCATCGGCAACTGCGCATCCAACACCACCATCGCCGTCATCAGCTTGGTGATTGAAGCGATAGGCGCGACATTTTCTGCATTCTTGGTGTACAGCGGACGCATCCCCTGCTCGTCATAGATCAATACGATAGCCGATTGCAATTTGGGGGCGGATGTCAGCTTGAAGACCGCGCTGGTAAGCTCTTCATCCTGCTGCTTTGGCATGGCCGGAACATCGGTTTTCGCTACGGCGATAACATCGGTTTTCGAAGTGGCCGCGACATCGGTTCGCGGCGCTGCTGCAACATTGAGACCTTTGGAACACGCTGACAGCCCCACGCTCAATGACAGCAACAAAACGATAATATTTTTATTCATAGCTCCCCTGAGGAGTAAGTGCACGGCGCGAAGCATACCCTAAAACCCCAATAAATCAATACCCAATATAACGGTGTTAATGTTCTTTTTATTCTTCTTGCTGTTGCAATGCCCACATCTGCGCATACACCCCTTGCCGGGCGAGCAATTCGCGATGCGCGCCGCGCTCGATGATGCGTCCTTTGTCCATCACCAGAATCTGCTGCGCATCCACCACGGTGGACAGCCGATGCGCGATGACCAGCGTGGTGCGGTTGCGCGCAACATTGCGCAGCTCGTCCTGAATCGCCTTCTCCGATTTTGAATCGAGCGCCGAGGTCGCCTCATCGAAGATCAGGATGGCGGGACGCTTCAAAATCGCCCGCGCGATCGCCACGCGCTGCTTCTCCCCGCCGGAAAGTTTCAGACCGCGCTCGCCGACCATGGTGTTGTAGCCCTGCGGCAGCGATTCGATAAAGGCATGGATATGCGCCGATTGCGCCGCCTGCAACACCTCCTCGCGCGACGCATCAGGGCGTCCGTAAGCGATGTTGTAATAGATGCTATCGTTGAACAGCACGGTATCCTGCGGCACGATACCGATGCAGGCACGCAGACTGGCTTGCGTCACCGTACGAATGTCCTGTCCGTCGATGGAAATACTGCCGGAACCCACATCATAGAAGCGGAACAACAAGCGCGACAGCGTGGATTTACCCGCCCCGCTCGCCCCCACCACGGCAACGGTATGCCCCGGCGGAATCTCGAAACTCACGTCCGACAATATCTGCCGGTCGGGGTTGTAGCTGAACTCCACATTCTTGAACTCGACACGACCGCTATCCAGCTTGAGCGGCGGCGCATCGGGCGCATCCTCCACCTCGCGATGCTCGTTGAGCAACGTGAACATGCGCTCCATATCGGCCAGCGCGTTTTTAATCTCGCGATACACGAACCCCAGAAAATGCAGCGGCATGTAGAGCTGCAACATGAACACATTGACCAGCACAAGATCGCCCAAAGTCATCTTGCCCTGCACCACCTCATCCGCCGCCAGCAACATCAGCAGCGTAACACCCACCGCGATGATCGTGCTCTGTCCCGCGTTGAGTGCCGCCAGCGAGGTCTGGTTCTGCACCGCCGACACCTCCCATTTGCTCATGTGCTCGTCGTAGCGTTGCGCCTCGAATTGCTCGTTGCCGAAATACTTCACCGTTTCGTAGTTGATCAGGCTGTCGATAGCGCGCGTATTGGCCTTGGAGTCCATATCGTTCATGGTGCGCCGATAGACCATGCGCCACTCGGTGATGAACAGCGTGAAGACGATGTAGATCACCAGTGTGACGAATGTGATGATGGCGAACCAAGGGTTGTATTTGACGAACAGGATCGCCGCGACCAAACCGATTTCCAGCAAAGTTGGCAGAATATTGAACAGCAGGAAGGTCAGCAAAAAACTGATGCCGCGTGTGCCGCGCTCGATATCGCGCGACATGCCGCCGGTCTGGCGATCAAGATGGAAACGCAGGCTGAGGTTGTGCAGATGCGCAAAGACTTTGATCGCCACACGCCGTATCGCGCGCTGCGTCACCTTGGCAAACACGGCATCGCGCAATTCGCCGAACAAGGTGCTGAACAAGCGCAGCAGGCCATAACCGATCACCAGAAACACCGGCACGGTCAGCATCGCCTTGGGTTGCCCCATCGCATCCACGATCTCTTTCAGCGCCAACGGCACGGCGACGCTGGTCAGCTTCGCCAGCACCAGCAACACGACGACCAAGATCACGCGTCCCTTGAACTCCAGCAAATAAGGCAGCAGGGTGCTCACCGTACGCCAGTCGGCACGCGTCGCGGATACGGGGCTTGGGGAGGAATGAGAATGTGATGGGCGCATAACGGTCTACAGAAAAACAGACCTCGTATTATAACTGCCCGCGTGCATCAAAACAGCGGGTAACGTGCAGCATGCCCTATTGCCCGTGAACTGCACTACTCCAGCCAGATGAAAGAGCCCATGCGTCCGGTCACGCCATCGCGCCGATAAGAAAAGAAACGCGCAGGATCGCTGTAAGTGCAGTGCTCACCGCCGTAAACGCGGGTAACGCCCAGTGCATGTAGGCGTTGACGCGCCAGCAGATAGATGTCGGCCAACCACTTACCTCTGGCACCGGGCAAAAAGGCCTCTGCCGCCTGCGCATGATGTGCGATGAATTCGGCGCGCACCTCGTCGCCCACTTCAAATGCGCGCTGACTGATGGCCGGGCCGAACCAGGCCATCAACTTGTGCGGCGCAACGCTCATTGCCTGTACCGTCGTTTCGACCACACCTGCCGCCAATCCTTTCCAGCCCGCATGCGCCGCAGCTACCACAGTGCCGGCTTCATCGCACAACAACATCGGGAGGCAATCCGCCGTCATCACAGCACAGACCGAGCCTCGCTGATGCGCAACGCTGGCATCAGCGCTAATCAAACAGCCCGCATTGTCTGCATCGGCGACGACCATGCCATGCACTTGCTGCAACCAAACGGGTTCGCCGGGCATAAGCGACGCAAGCAGTTGGCGGTTGCGAGCCACAGCCAGCGGCGCATCGCCCACATGATCGCCCAGATTGAGGCTGTCATACGGCGCGACGCTCACGCCGCCGACGCGGGTGGTCTGCAAGCTGTGCACATTCTTGGGGGTAGGCCAATCGGGGATGATGCAGTGTTCAAGAAAGCTCATGTGCAACCGCCCTAATCCTTTCCAACAATAAACGCATATCGCTTGGCATATTCACCTGCCACTCCATCCACTCGCCCGTCTCGGGATGTTCCAACCCCAAACGTTCTGCATGCAAAGCCTGACGCGGAAATTCCAGCAAAGTGGAACGCATCTCCGGCGGGCACTTTTGCGCGCCTTTGATATAGATATGATCGCCCACCAGCGGATGACGGATATGCGCCATGTGCACGCGAATCTGATGCGTGCGCCCGGTCTCCAGCTTGCAACGCACCAAGGTGCAGCCGGGAAACGACTCGGCCACCGCGTAATGCGTGACGGCGGGCTTACCGCCTTCCACCACGGCCATCTTGGTGCGTTGCGAGGGATGGCGATCTATCGGCTGATCCACCTTGCCGCCGCGCTCGATCTCGCCATGCGCCAATGCCATATATTCGCGGCTCACACTGCGATCCTGCAACTGGCGCACCAGCGCGGTTTGCGCGGTGATCGTCCGCGCCACCACCAGCAGACCGCTGGTATCTTTATCGAGCCGATGCACGATACCCGCACGCGGGATGTCGCCCAGCGACGGATCATGGTGCAACAAGGCATTGAGCAGCGTGCCCTGCCAATTACCGCTACCCGGATGCACCACCAGCCCGACCGGCTTGTTGATGATGAGAATACTGTCATCCTCGTAAACGATCTCAAGCGCGATGTCCTCGGCTTGATAAGGCAGGTCGGCAAAATTGCCCTGCGGAGTGACGTTAAGCTTCTCCCCCCCCCACACTTTCTGCTTGGAAGTCACTCCAGCGCCATTCAGCGTGACCTGGCCTTGCGCCACCCATTCTTGCAAGCGGCTGCGCGAATATTCCGGCAGCAGCTTTGCCAGAGCCTGATCCAAACGCATCCCGCCATATTCAAGCGGCACGGAAAAATTCAATGCAGACGGAACTTCAGGAGACAAGGCAGTGTCGAGGTCTGCATCCGCATCGAACGGAGGAACACTAGACTGAGTGGCGTGTGTATCTTTGGTATAATTGTGCATATTTTTATTGGATTCGGTCATGCGCCATAGTTTATACGTTTTCCTCCTACTCACGTTAGTTGCATGCAGCACCACCCCCGATGACAAGAACTATTCCGCCGATGAGCTCTACTCGCAAGCCATGGAGAACATGGAAGATCACAACTTCGAAAAAGCGGTAAAAAAATTCGAGAAGCTGCAATCGCGCTACCCCTATGGGCGCTATGCGCAGCAGGCACAGATGGAGATCGCTTACGCCTACTACAAACAGGGCGAACCCGCTCCGGCGCTCAGCGCGATCGAGCGTTTCCTCAAGCAATACCCCAACAATGCACACATCGATTACATGTATTACCTGAAGGGGCTGATCAATTTCGATGAAAACCTGAGCGGCGTATTGAACGCGGTCTCGCAGCAGGATCCCTCCGAACGCGACCCGAAATCGGTACGCGAATCGTTCGACGCGTTCAAGGAATTGGTGACACGCTTCCCCGATAGCACATACACCCCCGACGCAAGGCTACGCATGCAATACCTCGTCAACACCCTGGCAGGATCAGATGTCCACATCGCCAGCTATTACCTGCGTCGCGGTGCCTATGTCGCCGCAGCGAACCGGGCCAAAGGCGTGCTGATCGATTACCCGCAAGCACCGCAAACGCGCGAGGCATTGAAAATCATGATCCAAGCCTACAGCGCGATGGGAATGAATGATCTGCGCGATGACGCGCAGCGCATACTAAACCAGAACGCTACGACCAATGAGAGCGCACTTGCACCAGCCAAGCCGTCGGCAAAACCTGATTCCGGTACCGCCGGAGCCCGTCCTTGAAATTCTGTCCCGAATGCGGAGCACCCGTCGAACTGCGCCTGCCGCAGGACGACAACCGCGAACGTCACGTCTGCACCGTGTGCGCCACGATTCATTACCACAATCCCAAACTCATCGTCGGCGCCATTCCCGAGTGGGAAGACGGACGCATTTTGCTGTGCCGCCGCGCCATCGAGCCGCGCCACGGCTTATGGACATTGCCCGCCGGATTCATGGAAAACGGCGAGACCACAGCCGCAGCCGCCGCGCGCGAAACTTTAGAAGAAGCCAACGCGAGAGTCGACATCGGCGAGCTATATTCGATGCACAATCTGCCATATATCAATCAGGTGCATTTGCTGTTCCGCGCCCGCCTGCTCGACCTCGACTTCTCGCCCGGCGTGGAAAGTCTGGAAGTCGCGCTTTTTAAGGAAAGTGAAATCCCGTGGGATACGCTCGCCTTTCGCCCGGTAAAACATACCTTGCAGCGCTATTTCGCTGATCGCAAGAGCCGCAGCTTCCCATTCTTTATCGCGGATCTAACGCCACCAGCACAAAAGCACGACCATCACGCATAATTGATCATTGATCGCCGAAATATACCTCATGAAACCGATCCTTATCCTCTCTGTCGCTCTCCTCTTAACTGGATGCGCTTCGACCCCGAACAGCAACCCCAAAGACCCTTTCGAAAGCACCAACCGCAAAATTTATAAATTCAACGACGCGCTCGACAGAAACGTACTCAAGCCGGTAGCCAAAGGCTACAACACCGTGCTGCCAGAGCCGGTGAAGACTTTGCTGCGCAACTTCTTCTCCAATCTGGATGATGTCACCGTCACGCTGAACGACTTGCTGCAATTGAAATTCAAACAAGCTGCGTCCGACGGCAGCCGGGTCTTATTCAACTCCACATTCGGAATATTCGGCTTGCTGAACGTAACCGGCCACCTCGAAAAACATAACGAGGACTTCGGCCAAACCTTGGGTTATTGGGGGGTCGGCAGCGGGCCGTATCTGATGCTGCCGTTCTTCGGCCCGAGCTCGATACGCGATGGCGTAGGACTGGGCGGAGATGTCCTGACGGGCGTCATCAGCAACATCCCAGACATCCCCACGCGCAACAGCCTGTACGCCACAGACAAAATCCGCGTCCGCGCCGAATTGCTGGATCGCGAACAAGCCCTCGACGAGGCCTCAGATCGCTACGCCTTCATCCGCGACTTCTACCTCGCACGCCGCCAGAGTTTGGTGTACGACGGCGATCCGCCAAAAACAAAATACATCGACGAGGAAGACTGATTGGAGCGCAGCGGCATGACGCTGCGTTTTAAACAGCGAACGCCGCTGCATATTTAAAACAGCGCAGTCACTCCTGCGCACTCCAAGCTATTAACGTGCCGCGCGCAACGCCTCGATACGCTCATCCAATGGCGGATGCGTCATAAACAACTTGGAAAATCCGCCACTACTGGATATTGCCATCGCCGCCATGTTTTCCGGCAGCACGGCCTTCTCGTGATTCACTTTCAGCTTTTCAAGTGCGGCAATCATCTTCTGGCGACCCGCCAGATTCGCACCACCGGCATCCGCACGAAACTCGCGCTGGCGCGAGAACCACATAACCACAACGCTGGCCAATACACCCAACACCAGTTGCGCCACGATTTCGGCCACAAACGCACCCATGCCGGGGCCTTCACGGCCATCGTTCTTCAACAGTACGCGATCCACGAAATAGCCGAACAGCTTGGAGAAGAACACCACGAAGGTGTTGACCACGCCTTGTATCAACGCCAGCGTCACCATGTCGCCGTTGGCAACGTGGCTGATTTCATGTGCCAGCACCGCTTCGACTTCGTCTTTACTCATGTTGTTGAGCAACCCGGTGCTCACTGCCACCAGCGCATCGTTGCGATTCCATCCGGTCGCGAATGCGTTCACATCCGGCGCGTCGTAAATCGCCACTTCCGGCATGCCTATACCTGCGGCTTGTGCTTGGCGGCGCACCGTCTCCACTAACCAGCGCTCGGTCGGATCGAACGGGTTGGTGATGACTTGCGCACCGACCGATTGCTTGGCCATCCATTTGGACATAAATAAAGAAACAATCGAACCGGCAAAACCAATCACTGCCGACAACACCAACAACGCGGTGAAATTGATACCGCCGCTTTGATCCATCCAGCGATCCACGCCCAGCAAGCGCAGAGTGATGTTGATAACGAGCAGAACCGCGATGTTGGTCAGAATAAATAAGAAAATACGTTTCATTGTTGGTCTCCGAAATAACTGTTTGGAACGGCACGCGAATTATCACGCCACCTTCACGGTTTCGCATATGAGGGCGAGATGCAAAGTTTCAAGCCCCTTTTTTCAGCGGCGCTCCACTCGCGCGACATTTGAGCATCACAAGAAGAAAAAGTTGCACGCGTTAATCAGTCACTCCGCCATACAAGCCGCCCCTCATGCATCGTTGCATTGGCGAGCGCCGAACTTGTGCGCTCTATCTAGCTTGGCTGATATTAGGGGGAGACGGGCTGCGAGACAAATCTGCGGCAGCAGATAATGCCGGGTTCGCTCCGGGTGTTGGTTTGGATGGCGGCATAGCATCCGCCGTTCCAGTAAAACCGATGCCGTAGAAGAATTCTACGTACATCTTCGTTTACTCCCCCGCGACCTCTTTCAAGAAGGCGATCACGTTATTGGCGAGGGACTCTTCGGCATACTCGGATGCCTCTTCCCAGTCAAACTCGTCGTGGATCGAGCTCTCGCTCAAGTTCATCTTGGCAAAGTCCTGCGGGGCGACGGAATACAGTAAGCCGTGCGATACGGGTTGATGGATTTGCATGACATTCTCCTTTAGCGGTATACAACTTCATTTGAAGTACAGCGATTGATCCTTGTTCGATTGCAGGCGCGCTCTTCAGGCAGCGATCGCGTCCATCAGCGCGGCCTTTTTGGTCTTGCCGGCGCGTGAGGGGGGGCGGCAGATGCCGCATACGTAGTCTTTGGTGAGCTCGTCGGTATGGGCGACGAAGTGGCCTCCGCATTCGGTGCAGGTGGTCAGCTCCAGCATGTTGGCGTCGAAGAAGCGGATCAGGAACCAGGCGCGGGTG
>WSYA01000043.1 GCA_009773615.1 Gallionellaceae bacterium | reverse complement strand
CATCTGATTAGACTACCACCCTGTCTAACTTTCACGTTTCACACAATAGGCATAAGGGATAGACAGGATTAAACCTCCACGAAATGTCACTTAGCTCCACGTTTCACACAATAGGCATAAGGGATAGACAGGATTAAACCTCCACGAAATGTCACTTAGCTCCAAAATTGCCATGACCGACTACAAAATTTGCGCAGGTATGCCCTCGGTAGAAGTATTTCATCACGGAAAAATCATCACGATCCAACGCGAGGAAAATACGGCGGCAACGATCAGGGCGGAATATGCCGTCACCGCGCGCAAATGCCCGCCCTATTGCATTCAGCCGATGCAACTGGCGCCGGGTGTGGGAACGCTGGGCGAACTGGAAGTGCTGGACTACCTGAAGCGCATCCGTCAGGGTGAAAGCAATCTCATGGTGATAGATTCGCGCACGCCGGACTGGTATGCGAAAGGCACCATCCCCGGTGCGGCCAACATTGCTTATGCTCAGGATATGGCTGGACGCGCCAGCGATTTACCCGGCGTTAAAAAGTCCTTGCTCGAACTATTCGGCGTGAAGGAAGTTGCCGGGGTTTACGATTTCAGCGCCGCGTACACGCTCGCCATTTTTTGCAACGGCCCGTGGTGCGGACAGACGCCGAACTACATCCACACGCTACTCGGACTGGGTTATCCATCCACCCGCATCAAGTGGTATCGCGGCGGCATGCAGGACTGGTGCTCGCTGGGGCTTACCGTGATCTGACGCGCTAGCGCAACGTCAGCAAAAAAATATTCTCTTGCATGCGGCTCACGCCGCGCTGCTTGAAGCGCGGGTTCTGCGCCAGCACATCTTCCTGCGCCAGTAGTTTCACTTCGGCGTATTTGCCGTAGAGCGCCTCGATTTCGTTCACCGACACCGCGAACGGCGGCCCCGACATCTCCGCTTGCGGATAATCGAAGGTGACCAGCAGGATGCGCGTGCCGCGCGGCAGGATGCTCGCCAGATGGCGTGCATAACGTTCGCGCATATCCGGAGGCAATGCCACCAGCGAGGCGCGGTCATATACCGCGCTCACCTGCGCCATGTCCGCTTTGCTGAGATCGAAAAAATCGCCGCATGCGAGGCAGATTCCCTCTGCGAGGTAGTTGTCGAATCCGCCGCCGCTCACGCGTTCAGGCGACTGGCCTTGTTCGCGGAAGAAATCCTGCACCGCGATGGCACTCAGCTCCACCCCCAGCACGAAGTTGCCCTGTTCGCGCAGCCACACCATATCCAGACTCTTGCCGCACAACGGCACGAACACTTCGCCGCCGCGCTTAGCCTTCACCTCGGGCCAGAAGCGGCGCAGGTAAGGATTGATCTCGTCCTGATGGAAGCCGATCTCCGCGCGCTCCCAGCGCTCCAGCCAAAACTCTTTTTTCATTTGTACACTTTCAAGATTTTGAAATTCAAGTCAGGAACCGCTTAGCCCACTACACAGCGGCTGCATCACTCCGCTGCAACGCCCAACTCCTTGCACAGCTTCGCCACCGTCGCCCGCAACTCGCCAACCTCTGTTTCGAGCTTCGCGACGTTGGCCTTGAGCGCGGCGATCTCACCCACGGTGACATCGCTTGAGGGTGTCGCCATTGTCGCGCTGCTGGACACGCGCTCTTCCATCACCGGAGCGCCGGAGAGCAGGTGCATCCAGCGATTTTCGCGCGAGCCGGGCTGGCGCGGTAGCTCGACGACGAGGCCGCCCGCCGCACGTTCGGCGAGTTCCGCCAGAAAACTTTCGACCGAGGAGATGTCCGCGAATTTGTGCAGCCTTTCGCAGTTGATGCGCAACTCCCCCGCCGTCTGCGGGCCGCGCAGCATAAGCATGGTGAGGATGGCGGTGGACTGCGTGGGGATGAGCAGCACTTTTTCGATGTTGTGCGCGTAACGCGATGCCCTGCCCCCGCTAGTTTCCACGATCAGCGATAACGATCTCAGGCTATCCAGCGCGGTGATCACTTCCGCCTCGGAAGCTTCGATCACCGGGTCGCGGCTGCTCTTCTGGTTGCAGCCGGAGAGCAACGAGTTGAGCGTAAGCGGGTAGCTGTCCGGCACGGTGCGCTGCTTCTCGGCGAGCACGCCGAGGACGCGGGTTTCAAGCAGAGAGAGGATGGGGAGTGTGGTGGTCATTGTTTGTATTTCTGCGTGAAACGCGATAAGTCATTATTTAAACCGGATGCACCTCTAAGTGCTTGCCCTTAAAAAAAGCAACCTTCCGGCTGCCTTTTCTTTCTACCTCAAGCTACGTTTACCCCACCCACTTCCTTGCATTCTGGAACATGCGCAGCCATGCGCCGTTCTCTTGCCAGTCGCGCGGATACCAGGAGTTTTGCACGGCGCGGAACACGCGCTCGGGGTGCGGCATCATGATCGAAAAGCGCCCGTCCGGGGTGGTGAGTCCGGTGATGCCCTGCGGTGAGCCGTTGGGGTTGAGCGGATAGGTTTCGGTGGGCTTGCCCGCATGATCCACGTAGCGCAACGAAACCAGCGGTTGTGCGGCTTTCAATTTTGCGGCATTGCCGAAGTCGGCATAACCTTCGCCGTGCGACACGACGATAGGCATGCGGCTGCCGGCCATACCTTCAAACAGGATGGACGGCGATTGCTGCACTTCGACCATAACGAAACGCGCTTCGAATTGTTCCGACTGGTTGCGCGCGAAGTGCGCCCAATGTTCCGCGCCGGGAATGATTTCGTGCAGGTTGCTCATCATCTGGCAGCCGTTGCACACGCCGAGCGCGAAGGTGTCGTTGCGCTTGAAGAAGGCTTCAAATTCGTCGCGCGCTCTGGGGTTGAACAGGATGGATTTCGCCCAGCCCTCGCCCGCGCCCAGCACATCGCCGTAGGAGAATCCGCCGCATGCTGCCACGCCTTTGAAATCGGCCAGCTTCACGCGGCCGCTGATGATGTCGCTCATGTGTACGTCCACGGCGGCGAATCCGGCGCGGTCGAAAGCGGCGGCCATTTCCACCTGGCCGTTCACACCCTGCTCGCGCAGGATGGCCATCTTGGGACGCGACTTGAGCAATGCGGGGGCGACATTTTCGTTCACGTCGTAGCTGAGCTTCACATGCAGCCCCGCATCGTTCGCGTCCAGCGTGCGGTCGTATTCCTGCTGCGCACACGCGGGGTTGTCGCGCAGCATTTGCATCTGATAGGTAGTCTCCGACCAGATACGGCGCAGCGCGATGGCGTTTTCGCTGTACAGCGTTTTACCGCCGCGCGAAATGTTGATCGTGCCGCTGGTGTTGAGGCGCGCCACTTCATGCACGCTGCCCAAGCCCGCTTCGTCGCACTGCACGAAGATGTCGGCCAGATCGGCACGGCGCACTTGCACCAATGCGCCGAGTTCTTCGTTGAACAGGCTGGCGAGGTCGTCGCCTTTAAGTTCGTCCAAGCGGATGTCCAGGCCGATGTGCGAAGCAAAAGTCATTTCGCACAGCGCCGCCAGCATGCCGCCGTCGGAACGGTCGTGATACGCCAGCAATTTACCTTCGCGGTTGAATCGCTGGATAAGATCGAAGAAGGCTTTGAGCTTCAGCGCGTCATTCACATCCGGCGCAATATCACCGACCTGTTTGTACACCTGCGCCAGAGCCGAACCGCCCATGCGGTTCTTACCGCAGCCCAGATCGAACAGCAGCACGACGGTGTCGGTGTCGGCGATGAGTTGCGGGGTGAGCGTTTTGCGCACATCGCTGCACGGTGCAAAGGCGGTAACGATGAGCGACAGCGGCGCGGTGACAGCTTTGTTCTGCTCGCCGTCTTTCCACGTGGTCTTCATCGACATGGAATCTTTGCCCACCGGAATGCTGATGCCGAGCTGCGGGCACAACTCCATTCCCACGGCTTGCACGGTGTCGAACAGTGCGGCATCTTCGCCGTGGTGTCCGGCTGCGGCCATCCAGTTGGCGGAGAGTTTGATGTCGCCGATTTTTTCAATCTGCGCGGCAGCAATGTTGGTGATGGCCTCGCCTATCGCCATGCGGCCTGAAGCGGGGCCATTGAGCACGGCGATGGGCGTGCGTTCGCCGAGCGCAAAGGCTTCGCCGAGATTGGTGTTGTAGCCCATCAGCGTGACGGCGACATCCGCCACCGGCACTTGCCAGGGGCCGACCATCTGGTCGCGCGCGGTCATGCCGCCCACGGTGCGGTCGCCGATGGAAATCAGGAAGGTCTTATCTGCCACGGAAGGCAGGCGCAGCACGCGTTCCACGGCTTCTTTCAAGTCGATATTGCTGGTGTCAAACTTGGGCAAATGCGCTTTTTCGCGCTTCACTTTGCGCGTCATCTTGGGCGGCTTGCCGAGCAGCACGGACAGCGGCATGTTCACCGGATGGTTGTTGAATTCGGAGTCATGCACGGTCAACTGATCGCCGATGGTGGCCTTGCCCAGCACGGCAAACGGGCAGCGCTCGCGCTCGCACATCGCGGTGAATTCGTCCAGACGCTCCGGCGGTATCGCCAGCACGTAACGCTCTTGCGCTTCGTTGCTCCAGATTTGCATCGGCGTCATGCCGCGCTCTTCGGACGGCACGGCGCGCAATTCAAATTTCGCGCCCTTGCCGCCGCCGTGTACCAGCTCCGGCAGCGCATTGGAGATGCCGCCCGCGCCCACGTCGTGAATGGACAAAATCGGATTGTGCTTGCCCATCTGCCAGCAGCGGTCGATGACCTCCTGCGCGCGGCGTTGCATTTCGGGGTTGCCGCGTTGCACGGAATCGAAATCCAGATTTTCCGCGTTCGCGCCGGTGTCCATGCTGGATGCCGCGCCGCCGCCGAGTCCGATCAGCATGCCGGGGCCGCCGAGTTGGATGAGCAATGCGCCTGCGGGCAGCATGTGTTTGTGCGTGTGCTGCGCCGCAATACTGCCGACACCGCCCGCCAGCATGATGGGCTTGTGGTAGCCGCGCATCTCGCCGTTCACGCTCTCTTCAAAAGTGCGGAAATATCCGGTCAGGTTCGGGCGGCCGAATTCGTTGTTGAACGCCGCGCCGCCGAGGGGGCCGTCGAGCATGATCTGCAAGGCGGAGGCGATGCGCCCCGGCTTGCCGTATTGGTTAGCTTCCCAAGGCTGTTCATAGCCGGGGATATTGAGGTTGGATACGGAGAAACCGACCAAACCCGCCTTGGGTTTGGAGCCGGAACCCGTCGCGCCTTCGTCGCGGATTTCGCCGCCCGAGCCCGTGGCTGCGCCCGCAAACGGCGCGATAGCCGTCGGGTGGTTATGCGTCTCCACTTTCATCAGGGTATGGGTGAGTTCTTTACTGAAGGCATAGCTGCCATCGGCGCGCGGATAGAAGCGCTCGATCTCCGCGCCTTCGATCACCGAGGAGTTGTCGGAGTACGCGACCACCGTACCTTTGGGGTGCAGCTTGTGCGTGTTGCGGATCATGTCGAACAGGGAAATAGCTTGCTGCTCGTCGTCGATGACCCAATCCGCGTTGAATATCTTGTGGCGGCAATGTTCGGAATTGGCCTGCGCGAACATCATGAGTTCGACATCGGAAGGATTGCGTTTCAGCTTCTGGAAATTCTCGATCAGGTAGTCGATCTCGTCGGCAGAAAGCGCCAGACCCAGTTCGCGGTTGGCCTTTTCCAGCGCGGATTTGCCGCCTTTGGCAATGTCCACGGTGGAGAGCGGCTGCGGTTTACCGTGCGCAAAAATTCTGTTTTCGATGCCGCCGATGTCGACAATCACCGATTCGGTCATGCGGTCATGCAGCAGCGGCAGCACGGCTTTTTTTTCAACTTCGCTGAGCGGCTTGCCGCCGGTGCTGCTCAAGTAATACACCACACCGCGCTCGATGCGCGATACGTTCGGCAAAGCGCAGTGCTGCGCGATGTCCGTCGCTTTAGACGACCACGGCGAGATCGTGCCCAGACGCGGCACGACCAGCAGGCGTTGCAGTCTGGCCGCAGGTTTGCTCATGCCGTCATCCAAGCTCAGCAACCGCTCCAACAACTTATCTTCGGCGGAGGAAAGCGGCGCTTTTAGTTCGGTGAAATACCAGTGGCGCGTGTCTTCGAGCGCAATGTTCGGTGCGACCGCTTTAAGCGCGGCGCGAAATTTTTCGAGGCGAAATGCAGAAAGTGCGTGATTGCCGACGGAGATTTTGCTGCTGATTGCGCGGGACATAGATCGATCTCATGAAAGCGTTGAGGACAAGTTGCAATTATAATGCACCGCGTCGCTCACTCTCAGGAAAACAGCATGTCCCAGCCCCGTATCCCAGCCATCACCCAAAAGCAAGTCGCCGCCTACCTCAAGCCGCGCCCCGCAGACAGCCATAAAGGCCTGTTCGGCACGGTCGTTGTCATCGGCGGCAGTACGGGTATGGTCGGAGCCGCCCTGCTGGCCGGACGCGCCGCGCTCAAGCTGGGCGCGGGTTGCGTGCATGTCGGCCTGCTGGCAGACAACGCCCCGGCGGTGGATGTGCAGATGCCGGAACTGATGCTGCATAGCGCCGGTGCAGCCTTGAAGACCGCCAAACCCGATGTTCTGGTGATAGGTTGCGGTCTGGGCCACAGCCTCGCCGCCCAAAAGATACTCTACGACGCGCTGCTGCTCGACGTGCCTATGGTGCTGGATGCCGACGCGCTCAACATCATCGCCCTGCGCCCCGACCTGCGCGGCATGCTGCATGTGCGCAAAGCGCCCGCCGTATTCACCCCTCATCCCGGTGAAGCCGCGCGCCTGTTGGGCTGCAAAGCAGACGACGTGCAGGCAGACCGCAGCGGAGCGGCGCTCGAACTCACCCGAAAATTCAATGGCAGCGTGGTGCTCAAAGGCGCGGGCAGCATCTGTGCCGCCCGCGACGGCAAGCTGCACATCAACAAAACCGGCAACCCCGGCATGAGCAGCGCGGGTATGGGCGATGTATTGAGCGGCATGATCGCCGCCTTCATCGCGCAGGGCTTGAGCGCGGATGAAGCGCTGCTGCTCGGCGTGCATCTGCACGGCGCGGCGGGCGATGCGCTGGCGCAGCAACAGGCGACTATTGGTATGGGCGCGAGTGAAGTGACGGAATGGGCAAGGTGGTTGTTGAATCAGTGGCAACCAAAATAATCTAAGGTTGGGCACGTTTTTTGTTCCCGCACGAAAATACCCTCTACCGACTTCCAACTTAAACTTGCCGCGTGGGCACAAAAAACGCGCCCCCCTTACTCAATATATTAAATATGGCACTTTCAATCGACATCCGCGAAGAAGCCGGCGTGCGCACGCTACACTTCGGCTCCGAATGGATTCAGGGCGCGATGCGCATCGCACGTCCGTGGAATCTGGAACTCGAATACACCAAGGAGATGATGGCTAGCCTGCTGCTGCGCGAGGATTCGCACTTTCCGCGCAAGGTGTTGCTCATCGGTTTGGGCGCGGCTTCGCTGACCAAATTCCTGTATCGCAATTACCCGCTGGCGAAGCTCACGGTGGTGGAGATCGAGCCGGGGGTCGTGGCAGCGGCGCGACAATTTTTCAAGCTGCCGGAAGACCCGCTGCGCTTGAAGATGGTGATCGGCGACGGCGCGGAGTTCGTGCTGAACAGCACGCAGACTTACGATCTGATTCTGGTGGACGGCTTCGATGCGGATGCGCGCGCCGGGGCGCTGGATACCGCACCGTTTTACCAGACGGTGCGCGCTCATCTCAACGATAGCGGCATCATGGCGGTAAATCTGTTAGGGCGCAGCAAAGGTTTTGCGGCGAGCGTGGAGCGTATCGGCAAGGCGTTCGACAATCGCGCCATCGCTTTTCCGTCGTGCGACAGCGGCAACACGATTTGCTTCGCGGCGGCGGGCGATGCCATCAATGTATCGTTGGACGACCTCAAGGATCAGGCGCTGGAACTAAAAGAAAAAACCGGATTGAATCTGTTGCCGACATTGACGCGCTTGGAGCAGGCGCAGACCTGTATGGGCGGGATGCTGGTGCTTTAAGGGTGCCTTCAGAAATCAGACCACGCCCTCGGTGACGGCGAAACTCACATAGCGGATGTTCAGTTCGTATGCGCGCAGGGTTGCCAAAAATTCCCCGGCGAGCTTTTCTTCCAGAATAAATTCAACCTGTATCGGCAACTCGCCGCCCAGTTCGATGAACGTCTCCGCGTGCAAACTGCCGTGTCGCCCGTATCCAGCAATGGAGCGATACACGGAACCGCCGGGCACGCCGATGCGCTGCGCATGTTCCAGCAGCCATTCATATAGAAACTGGTCCTTGTGTTTTTGCTTTTCGGTGAGATAAAACTTGAGGTAGATGGCCTGCATGATGCCTCCTATTGCTGAATCCATTTGACGGTCTGAATACCGAGCACGGTCATAAACAACGAGCCGCCCAGATGAGCTGCAATGATGGCGCTGCCCCAAACATATTGTCCGCGCATCAGCAGCGTGACGGTCTCGGCGGAGAAGGTGGAGAAGGTGGTGAGTCCGCCCAAAAATCCGGTGATGATGAGCAGCTTCCACTCCGGCGACAGACCGGGATGCTGCATGAAGAACGCGACCGCGAAACCCACCAGATAGCCGCCGATGAGGTTGGCCGAGAGCGTGCCCAGCGGCAGCTCAGTCAGCGTGGGGTTGAGCCACAGTCCCAAGCCCCAGCGCAACCATGCGCCGAGTGCTGCTCCGAGACCGATTGCGATGAAGGCGTTAAACATAATGGTCGGATTGTAGCAGGTGGACGTTTTGGTTTACTGAACCAGCTCGCCCCACAGGTCGTGTTCGTCCGAATCGGTGATGCGTACCGTGACGAACTCGCCCACTTCCAGCTCTACGCCGTCGATGTAAACCAACCCGTCGATCTCCGGTGCATCCGCCGCGCTGCGCGCGACCGAGCCTTGCTCGTCCACATCGTCCACCAGCACCTTGATGGTCTTGCCTACTTTCTTCGACAATTTTTCGGCGCTGATCTCTTCTTGCAAATACATCAAGCGCGCAAGGCGGTCTTCCTGTTCTTCGGGGTCGATATGGTCGGGTAGCTCGTTCGATGCCGCGCCTTCTACCGGTGAATATTTGAATGCGCCCACGCGATCCAGTTGCGCTTCTTCGATGAAGTTTAACAATTCCTCGAACTCGGCCTCGGTCTCGCCGGGGAAGCCGACGATGAAGGTGCTGCGCAGGGTGATGTCCGGGCAGATGGAGCGCCATTGCTGAATGCGCTTGAGCACGTTTTCGCTGCTGGCAGGACGTTTCATCAATTTCAAGATGCGTTCGTTGGCGTGCTGGAACGGGATGTCGAGGTAAGGCAGTATCTTGCCCTCCGCCATCAGCGGGATGAGTTCATCCACGCTCGGATAGGGGTAGACGTAATGCATACGCACCCATGCGCCGAGGTCGCCCATCGCGGAGGCAAGTTCGGTCAGGCGCGTTTTCAGCGGACGGCCGCCCCAGAATCCGGTGCGATATTTCAAATCCACGCCGTAGGCGCTGGTGTCCTGCGAAATCACCAGCAACTCTCTCACGCCCGCATCCACCAAGCTCTGCGCCTCCTGCATCACGTCGCCCACCGGACGGCTCACCAGATCGCCGCGCAAGCTGGGGATGATGCAGAATGTGCAACTATGATTGCAGCCTTCGGATATTTTCAGATAGGCGAAATGGCTGGGTGTGAGACGTATGCCCTGCGCGGGCACAAGGTCTGTATGCGGATCGTGCAGTCGCGGCAGATACTGATGCACGGCTTCCATGACTTCATCGGTGGCGTGCGGGCCGGATACGGCGAGCACTTTGGGATGTGCATTTTTGATGATGTCGCCCTTCGCGCCGAGACAGCCGGTGACGATAACCTTGCCATTTTCCTGCAACGCTTCGCCGATGGCCTCCAGCGATTCGGCGACCGCGCTGTCAATAAATCCGCAGGTGTTCACCACCACGAGATCGGCTTCTTTATAGCTCGGCGTGATGACGTAACCCTCGGCGCGCATACGCGTGAGGATGTGCTCGGAGTCCACCGTCGCCTTAGGGCAACCGAGCGAGACAAAGCCGATGCGGGGAGTTTTAGGTTTCTTCATATCATGTCCGATTTTATTTTTACTCGACGATCAGCGCATTCATGAGCGCGACCGTGCCCACACCCAACGCAATTAATACCACTTGCTGGATGGTGTCGCGCAACTGCGTACGTTTATGCAGACCGGGAATCAGGTCTGCCACCGCCACGTAGATCATGCTGGCCGCCGCCAAAGCCAATAACGACGGAGTCCATGACTGCATGGTCTGAAGGGTGAAATAACCCAGCATGCCGCCCACCAGTGTGGCAAAACTGGAAATCAGATTCACTTGAAAAGCGCGTATTTTACTGTAGCCGGAATGCAGCAGGATGGCGAAGTCGCCGACTTCCTGCGGAATTTCGTGCGCAATGATGGCGAGCGAGGTGACAATGCCGAGATGGATGTCGGTGAGGAACGCGGCCGCGATGATGATGCCGTCGACGAAGTTGTGGAAAGTGTCGCCCACCATGATCATCATGCCGCTGCGCCCGTGGTCATGTGTAGGGTCGACATGCGGCTCGTGCACTTCGCAATGATCGTGGTGGCAATGCCGCCACAGCACCAGTTTTTCCAGAACGAAAAACAGCAGGATGCCGCCCAGCACCGTGGCGCTCACCGTCGTATGGTTCGGGCTGAGTGCTATCGCCTCGGGCAGAATGTCCAAAAACACCGCACCCAACAACGCGCCGATTGCGTAGCTCACCAATGAGCTGATCCAGTGCGCGCGGGTACTGAATGTGAACAGCGCTGCGCATGTCACACTCAACACGCCGCCGAAAACGCTCGTGACGATGATCCAAGTTAAAACGCTCATGTATCAATTCGGCTAAAGTAAAGAGGCGGGGATTATACCTAAGGCAGCGCGTAAACCCTCATCCGGCGGTAGCCAAACTGGCACAAAGATCAAAAAATAAAAAGCCCTGCATCGCTGCGGGGCTTTTTCTATTTGGTGGGCCGTGCGGGGATCGAACCTGCGACAAACGGATTAAGAGTCCGCTGCTCTACCAGCTGAGCTAACGACCCGGAAGAGGCGCGCATTTTAGGTGAGCAGCCGGAATTGTCAAGGAAATTGTGCCCGCCGTCATACCGTGGAATGGCGCTGCAACGCCCACTCGACATGCTCGCGCACCAACTCGGACGAGTGCTGCGCGCGCATCTGCAATGCAGTCACTACATCACGCGTGGAGGGCGCGTTGCCCAGCGCCACGGCGATATTGCGCAGCCATTGCTCGTGGCCGATGCGGTGGATGGGGCTACCCGCCAGCTTGGCGTGAAAGGTCGTTTCGTCCCATGCGAACAGTTCGGTGAGCGCGACATCGTCGAGGCCGTGACGCACGGCGAAGTCCGGCTCGATGGTCTTTTGCGCGAAGCGGTTCCACGGGCAAACCAGCTGGCAGTCGTCACAGCCGTAGATGCGATTGCCGATGAGGGGACGCAACTCCAGCGGAATGCTGTCTTTGAGTTCGATGGTGAGGTAGGAAATGCAACGGCGCGCGTCCATTTGATACGGCGCAACGATGGCCTGCGTGGGGCAGATGTCGATGCAGGCGCGGCAGGTGCCGCAGTGGTTGTCTTGCGGCGCATCCACCGGCAGTGGCAGGTCGATAAATATCTCGCCTATAAAAAACCACGAACCTTGTTCGCGCGAAAGCAGCAGGGTGTGCTTGCCGCGCCAGCCCAGATGCGCCTTTTGCGCCAGCTCCACTTCCAGCACGGGTGCGCTGTCGGTGAACACGCGGCATTGGCACTCAGCCGCGTCGCGTATCTGTTGCGCGAGTTTTTCCAGTCGGTTGCGCAACACCTTGTGATAGTCGCGCCCCAGCGCATAGCGCGAAAGAAAAGCGCGTGTGCCATCGGCCAGCACTTCGTGAGTGTCTTTGGCGTGCTCCGGGTAGTAGTTCATGCGCACCGAGATGACGCGCAAGGTTCCGGGTATCAGCTCCGCCGGACGCGCGCGTTTGACACCATGTTTTGCCATATAATCCATCGCGCCGTGATGCCCGTCCGCCAGCCATTGCAGCAGGTGCGCTTCGGCGGCATCGAGGCGGGTATCACTGATGCCCACGGACTGAAAGCCGAGCGCCAGCCCCCAGTCTTTTATTTGCGCGGCAAGTGCGTCGTGATTTATTTGAGGTGTTCCGTTTTGCATAGACCGAATCATAGCCGAATCAGCCTGCCCGACGAGGACTCTACGGCAGCCTTCGCGGCACGTCTGGCCCCTGCCCTGCAAGCGGGCATGGTGATTTATCTGCGCGGCGACCTCGGTGCGGGCAAGACCACGCTGGTGCGCGGCCTGCTACGCGCACTGGGCTATGACGGGCGCGTAAAAAGCCCGACCTACACCCTGATTGAGCAATACGACATTGCTGGGTTAAACTTGCGCCACTTTGATTTGTACCGTTTCCGCGATGCCGAGGAATGGGAAGCGGCGGGATTCCGCGACGAGTTTGATGGACGCAATATTTGCTTGGTGGAATGGCCGGAACAAGCCGCAGGACTGTTACCCCCTGCCGATTTGGAGATCAACTTTGAAATTTTGCCGCATGGCCGCACGCTCGATCTACAAGCTCTCACCGATACGGGAAAACAATGTTTAGCCGCCTTGCCCGACTGATTTTTGTCGCGTTTCTTTTGTGGCTGCCGAATGCGATGGCCTCCGTCGCCATTAGCTCGGCACGCGTATGGCCGGCGCAGGATTACACGCGACTGACGCTGGAATCGAAACAAGCGATCCACTACAAATGGCTTACGCTTAAAAATCCAGAGCGTCTGGTAATCGACCTCGACGATGTCGACCTCAATCCTGCGCTCAACGAACTCGGCAGCAAGTTCGCCAACGACCCGTACATCAAGAGCGTACGCGTCGCCCGCTTCAAACCCGGCGTGGTGCGCATGGTGCTCGACCTCAAGACCGAAGCCAAGCCACAGCTGTTCAACCTCAAGCCTGTTGCCGAATACGGCCACCGTCTGGTGCTGGATGTCTATCCCGCCATCGCCGTCGATCCGCTGATGGCGCTCGCGCTGCAAGCGGAAAATAAAGCGGCGGAAGCACCTCCTGCGAAACCGGTTATAGCTGCCGCATCGGCGGTGGCAGCGTCTGCCCCGGCCAACACCGAGCCGCAACGCCAAGCCGCGCCTGTCCTAGCAACCCTACCGGAGAAAGTCGAAAAACCGGTGCCGCTTAAACGCACGGAAATCAGCACTCGCATATTGATCGTTGCGGTGGATGCCGGACACGGCGGCGAAGACCCCGGCGCACATGGCCGCAAGGGCACGTATGAAAAGAACGTCACCCTTGCCATCGCGCGTAAACTCAAAGAGCAGATCGACAACACGCCGGGGATGCGGGCCGTGCTGATCCGCGACGGCGATTACTTCATCCCGTTGGGCGGGCGCGTAGAGAAGGCGCGCAAAGTGCATGCTGATCTTTTCGTTTCCATTCATGCCGATGCTTTCGTCAAACCCCATGCGCGCGGCTCATCGGTTTTTGCTTTGTCCGAACGCGGCGCGACCAGCGCCTCCGCGCGCTGGCTGGCCAAGAAGGAGAACGAGGCCGACCTGATCGGTGGCGTGAATCTGGCGATCAAAGACCCCTACCTCGCCCGCACCCTGCTCGACTTGTCGCAAACGGCCACCATCAACGACAGCATGAAAGTCGCCAAGCACGTGCTGCGCGAGCTGGGTGGCATCAACACGCTGCATCGCGGCATCGTCGAACAGGCCGGATTCGCCGTGCTGAAATCGCCGGACATTCCGTCGATATTGGTGGAAACGGCATTCATCAGCAATCCGGAAGAAGAGCAGCGCCTCGGCAATGAGGACTACCGGGAAAAATTAGCCGGCGCGATATTGGTCGGCATCAAACGCTACTTCTCGCAAAATCCCGCCCTCTCCAAGCCCCAGATTGCGCAGAACTAGCCCTGCGACAATTTGCCGCACCCCTGCCCCGATTTGAGCCCCTACAATTCGTGCTTCACTAAAGGGGGAGTTCAAGCATGTCCAAACGTATCAGCTCGCTCGCACTGTGCCTGTGCGGCATCTTCGTTGCATCCAATACCTTTGCCAGTTGCGGCAGCACCGCATGTTCGATCAACACCAACTGGGACGAGCACAGCGCCAGCAAACCGGGCTGGAGTGTCGATCTGCGCTACAACTACAGCAAAGCCGACCAGCTGCGTTCCGGCGGCAGCAAGATCACCGCTAATCCGACCGACCCCGCGCTGGCAGCCGGAGCGGAAGTGGAAAATTTGCGCACCATCAACAAGATCATCACCGCAGGCATCGACTACACGCACGACGATCACTGGGGCATGGCGCTGAGCATCCCTTATATCTCGCGCGACCACAGCCATTCTCTTGCCGACACAAACCCGGCTCTGGTGGGCTCCGACAGCTTCGTTGCCAACGCATTGGGCGACATCAAGGCCGTGGGGCGCTATCGCTGGTCGCTGGATGGAGCCAGCGGGTCAAGCATGGGAATCAAATTCGGATTTAAGTTGAACACGGGTAAGAGCAGCTTCCTGCTGACCAGCGGCACGCTACCCAACGAGGTCACGCTGCAACCGGGCAACGGCAGCACCGATCTCATCGCGGGCGTGTTTTGGCAGCAGGCCACGCCGGGCAGTGCGCTGAGCTGGTTCGCACAAGGTATTGCACAAAGCGCGGTTCAAAATAAAGCCGAGTTCAAGCCCGGCGACCAACTCAACCTCGACGGCGGAGCACGCTATGCCTTCACCAGCAACTTGAGCGGACTGCTGCAACTGAACGCGCAATGGAACGCGACAGACTCCGGCACCAGTGCCGCATTGACAGGCGCAGGCACTGCCAGCAGCGGCGGCAATTCGGTATCGCTCACCCCCGGCTTGAGCTATGCGATCATCCCCGGCACCAATGTTTACGGTTTGGTACAAGTACCACTGTCGCAGCATGTCAACGGCGAACAACTCACCGCCAATAATTCGGCAACAGTCGGCATCAATCACCGCTTTTGATTGCATTATGAAAACAAAAATGGCGCTCTATGGAGCGCCGTTTTTTATTGGCCAGGGAAAATTACAACGGTGAGATCAGCACGCTCTCGCGCAATCTTTTCAACTGGTCGCGCAGTCCGGTAGCTTTCTCGAACTCCAAATTCTTGGCAGCTTGCAGCATCTCTTTTTCCAGCCGCGTGATCTCTTTGGAGATTTCTTTCTGGCTCATCGCCAGATACTTCGCCTGCGTCTGCGCGGCCTTGAGCTGGTTGCGCGCGACCTCCGGTTCGTACGTACCTTCGATGATGTCCTTGATGCGCTTAATCACGCCTTGCGGCGTGATGCCATGTGCGCTGTTGTAGGCTTGCTGTTTGGCGCGGCGACGGTCGGTTTCGTCTATCGCGAAGCGCATAGATTTGGTGATTTTGTCTCCGTACAAAATCGCCTTGCCGTTGATGTGGCGCGCCGCGCGGCCGATGGTCTGTATCAATGAGCGCTCGGAACGCAGGAAGCCTTCCTTGTCCGCATCCAGTATCGCGACCAGAGACACTTCGGGTATGTCCAAACCTTCGCGCAGCAGGTTGATGCCGACCAGCACGTCGAACATGCCGAGGCGCAGATCGCGAATAATTTCCACGCGTTCGACGGTTTCGATGTCGGAGTGCAGGTAGCGCACTTTGATGCCGTGCTCGGTAAAGTAATCGGTGAGGTCTTCCGACATGCGTTTGGTCAGCGTGGTGACCAGCACGCGCTCACCCGCCTTCACGCGCAAATTTACCTCGGACATCAAATCGTCCACCTGATGCGTGGCGGGGCGCACTTCAATCACCGGGTCGATCAACCCCGTGGGGCGCACCACCTGCTCCACCACCTGCCCCGCATGCTCGGCTTCGTACACAGAGGGCGTGGCGGAAACGAACACGCTCTGGCGCATCACCTTCTCGAATTCGTCGAAACGCAGCGGGCGGTTGTCCATCGCGGAAGGCAGGCGAAAACCGTAGTTGACCAGATTCTCTTTGCGGGCGCGGTCGCCTTTGTACATACCGCCGACCTGCGGAATCATCACATGGCTTTCGTCCAGAAACATCAGCGCGTTGGGCGGCAGATAATCCAGCAGCGTCGGCGGCGGCGCGCCAGCCGGACGCCCAGACAGATGGCGCGAATAATTTTCGATGCCTTTAGTGAAGCCAATCTCGTTGAGCATTTCCAAATCGTGGCGCGTGCGCTGCTCGATGCGCTGCGCCTCGACCAGTTTATTTTCCTGCTGAAAATACGCAATGCGCTCGGCCAGCTCCACCTTGATCGTTTCAATCGCCTCAACCACCGTGCTGCGCGGCGTGACGTAATGGCTGGACGGATACACAGTGTAGCGCGGCACTTTTTGCAGAATGTGGCCGGTGAGCGGATCGAACAGCGACAGCGTTTCCACTTCGTCGTCGAACAGGGTCACGCGCAACGCATGCTCGCTACTTTCCGCCGGAAAAATGTCGATCACATCGCCGCGCACGCGAAATTTTCCGCGCGAAAAATCCACATCGTTGCGCTCGTACTGCATCTCGATGAGACGCTTGATCACATCGCGCTGGTGCATTTTTTCGTTGTGGCGCAGATGCAAAATCATGCCGTGGTAGTCCACCGGATCGCCGATACCGTAGATCGCCGACACGGTCGCCACGATCACGCAGTCCTCGCGTTCCAGCAGCGCCTTGGTTGCGGACAGCCGCATCTGCTCGATCTGCTCGTTGATGCTCGAATCCTTCTCGATAAACACATCGCGCGACGGCACATACGCCTCGGGCTGGTAGTAGTCGTAATAGGAAACGAAATACTCCACCGCATTCTCGGGAAAGAACTCGCGGAACTCGGAATACAACTGCGCCGCCAGCGTCTTGTTCGGCGCCATCACCATCGCCGGACGTCCCATCCGCGCGATGACATTGGCCATCGTGAAAGTCTTGCCCGAGCCGGTCACGCCCAGCAGCGTCTGAAACGCCAAGCCATCTTCGATCCCCTCCACCAGCTGCGCGATGGCCGCAGGCTGATCCCCCGCCGGTTCGAATGGCAGGTGCAGGAGGTAGGGGCTATTGGGGAAGGTGATGGTGTTCATAAGCGGCACGTATTGTACGGGGAATGAGAGATTGCGCTACTACCCTTACTATTACCCCAACTAAAGGGTAATTACCCTTTCCTCTTCCACCGCGCCGCAGGTCCACGACCATGACACTCAACGAGCTGTGCGCTTTGCTGTTCGCGCAATACGCGCCGGATCATATCTTTGCTAACCCCGTGGCAAGTTTGCTCCAACTGCAACACGGTAAATTCATCGGAGAAACGGCTAATCGCCGCCAACACCAAATCTGTTTTTGAACCTCGCGGCGCTTTCACTTCGCCCACACGTTCGGCGAATTCGCAATAAGCCAGCTTGAGAATAGACAGAACATAATTGATGTAAGGCCAAGGATCATGCTTGCCTTCATGCCACCCCTGCGAACTTTTCTCCAGTGTCTCGTAATAGCGATCCTTGTTTTCCTCAATCAATCGCTCAAGGCTGATGTAACGCCCCGCTTCATAACCCAATTGATAACACTGAAGCAAAAGTGCCAGCCGCGACACACGCCCGTTACCATCACGAAATGGATGAATACACAGAAAATCCAGATTAAATGCCGCCATTGCGATGAGGGGATGCACCCAACGATCAAGCGCCAATCACACCACGCGCCCATTGATAAGCTAGGTCAACCAGTTGCCGCATATCTTCCAGCGACATACTGACATAGGGTGTTTCTTCATAGCGCAAGATCACCGCGAACGGATTGAGAACGCTGAATTGATCTGGGGGAAATGGCATTGAGACCTTGTGTTGCAACAGCAGATCAACGAGTTCATCCACATCATGCGTTCTGCGAAACACGATGCCGTGAAACTCGGCGACAGCCTTGAGACATTTTTCTACGACTTGCTGGGCAAAAAATCCTGTCGCGGAAACATCTACTTCGGGATGTGTGGCCAGCGCCCGAAACGAGGTGATGTCGCGCTCGGCAAGCACCAATAGTCGTTGCGACCGCTCAGTGCGCTGTGTCATACAACACGCGGCCTTCGCGCAATGCCCAGTAGACAGCAGTGGAACATGCATCTTGCTGCTGTTCTATCTCAGCTTGCGAATAGACCAACACGTCCGCGGCCACTTTTAACGGGCGCAGCACTTGCCTCAAGCGCACCATCTCATTGAATTTATCGTGTGGCTCCGACTCAATTACCAGGAAATCCAAATCAGAATCCTCCTGTGCATCGCCGCGCGCATACGAGCCAAACAGTATGATTTTAGCTGGCTTGGCGGCTTCGCCTAAAAGCTGCGCGGCTTGCAGTATGGTTTGCTCGGAGATCATTTTGTTGTCCTGATTAAGCATGCGGCTCTTTATTGGTGAGGCATTCTACTACCCCATTCACTTCCGCGCATTATTCTAAAATCCGTACATTCCTACAAAGACAGAAATCCTGCGGCTAAACAGCAATGGGGAAATTTTGCACATTGCTGTTCGAGTTAGGCCAACAGGTGCAAGTTGAGTTATATACGTTGGATTGCCAAACGTAAAAACGTCACTCAAAATGCGCGCCCCATTGTCCGCCCCCTCATCCAACGACATGACCATCGAATTCAGCAAAGAAACCCGCAAGGCCGCCGTTTCATCTATTGAACGTTACTTCGACGCTAATATGGATGAGAAAATCGGCAACGTGGCGGCGGATGCCCTGCTGCAATTTTTCATCGAAGAAGTGGGGCCGAGTATTTACAACAAGGCGGTTGCGGATGTTCAGACGCGGATGCAAAGCCGGGTCATGGAACTTGATGTCGAGGTTTACGAGGACGAATTCCGCTACTGGAATAAGCGTCAGCCAAAACGCTGAGACCCGTTTTTAAAACCGGCTTTTCTTGCCGCCAATTCATTCTTTCCGCGCTACGGGTATAATTCATCCCACTGTTCAAACCCCAAGGAAATATCTTGACTCTCTCCACCCGTGTACAAGCCATTAAGCCCTCCCCTACTCTTGCTGTTACTGCGCGCGCTGCGAAGCTGAAAGCCGAAGGAAAAGACATCATCGGACTCGGCGCGGGCGAACCGGATTTCGATACGCCGCAGCACATCAAGGATGCCGCCATTGCGGCGATCAACAAGGGCTTCACCAAGTACACCGCCGTGGGCGGCACACCTTCGCTCAAGGCCGCGATCATCGCCAAGTTCAAGCGCGACAACGGGCTGGATTACACGGCCAAACAGATTCTGGTTTCCTGCGGCGGCAAACAGAGCTTTTTCAATCTCGCGCTGGCGGTGATCAACCCCGGGGACGAGGTAATTGTGCCTGCGCCGTATTGGGTGTCGTACCCCGACATCGTGATCATCGCGGAAGGCAAGCCGGTGATCGTGCAGGCCGGTATCGAGCAGGGCTTCAAGCTGACGCCTGCGCAACTGCAAGCGGCGATCACCCCCAAGACCAAGATGGTGGTGATCAACAGCCCGAGCAATCCGTCCGGTGCGGTGTATACGCTGGAAGACTTAAAAGCGCTGGGCGAAGTGTTGCGCAAGCATCCAAACATCCTCATCGCGACCGACGACATGTACGAGCACATCGCGCTGACCGATGCCAAGTTCGTCAACATCCTGAATGCCTGCCCCGACTTGTATCCGCGCACGATGGTGCTGAACGGCGTATCTAAGGCTTACGCGATGACCGGCTGGCGCATCGGCTATGCGGCAGGGCCGGAGAACATCATCACGGCGATGGAGAACGTGCAGTCGCAGAGCACCTCCAATCCGACTTCCATTTCGCAGGTGGCCGCAGAGGCCGCGCTGAACGGCGACCAGAGCTGCATCACGCCGATGCTGAAGGCGTTCCGCGAACGCCATGTGTTCGTGGTGAGCGAGTTGAACAAGGTTCCGGGATTGAGATGCATCATGGCGGGCGGCGCGTTCTATGCTTTCCCCGATGCGCGCAAGGCTATCGCTACCCTGCACAAGAAGGGAACCATCAAAGAGGCGACCGACATCGCGCTGTCCGAATATCTGCTGGTGGAAGCCGGTGTGGCGGTGGTTCCAGGTTCAGCATTCGGCAGCGAAGGCTACATCCGTTTATCCTTCGCCACTTCGATGGAGAACTTGCAGAACGCCATTGCGCGCATCGCCAAAGCCCTAAGTTAAAACATGATGACCGAGCACCAGGCGCTACTCGATGAGGTCGTTGCAGCCATCGACAACGACTCGCTCGTGTTACCGACCTTGCCGGATGTGGCGATCAAAATCCAAGACCTGATAGACGACCCTAACGTATCCGCCGATCAAATCGTGCAGATACTTTCCAGCGACCCGCTGATTTCCGCCCAACTGATCAAGACCGCGAACAGTGCCCTCTTTGCCGACAAGGTTCAGGTCGAGAATGTGCGCGGAGCCGTCACTCGCCTGGGTTATCGGCAGCTGCGCAATCTGGTGATGACCATCACCATGAAAAAAATGTTTTACGCCAAGAATTCGATCATCAACAAGTATAGGGCACCTCTAAAAATCACCCGAAATAAATGATCTGGCAAGTCATCGAAATAGTGCAGAGAAACGTTACTGAAGGATGCGATCACGAACATGG
>WSYA01000042.1 GCA_009773615.1 Gallionellaceae bacterium | reverse complement strand
CGATCATTCAAAAATACGCGCACATAGTTGACCGCCACAAAAAAATCATCGGGACGCGTTTACGAAGTCCAAATAACCAATTATTAGAGGTGCCCTAAATTCTTTGACGCCTATCGGATTAAAGAGGCAAGTGAATAAAATTGACCGTTTATTCCTGGCTGCCCATCAACCCCACTCAAGCAAGAACATTTAGGTTTGGCCACAGTCGTGGACATCCAAGAGTGACGGGCATAATCGGCTACGAAAATTCGCAAATATAACTTACAGGATTCATCAGGCAGTGGCTCTCAACCGAACCCGGCAGATCAAACATCTTTGGGGATGTTCTGAACTCGTACAGCCGATAAAGATGAAATTCATCGGCATGCTCTTGAGCAAATCTAACTTCGCCGCGACTAACAAAGAAAGGCGCTTCCTTCCCAAAAGTTGTTGTTTTGACCTCAATAAATCTTTCACGTCCAGAAGGCTCAAAAGAGAGAATGTCGTAACCAAGCCTATCTCCTCTAGTATTCGCGACATGCTCCACCTTGTCCGCTAAAACCTTGTGACCGAGGTTGTGCAATCTGAAATGCTCAAAGTTCAAAACAAATTCCTCTCCGGCAGAACCGAGAGCCGCGTTTCTGGCTTCCCGCTCAAAATAATCACGCTTATGGGGTGCGGGGAGGTGGTAGCGTGAGCTTGGCTCTCTTGCGGTTGTTGCCAATTTTGGAGCATCGACTAGGAGCTTGCTAAAATCCACCGACAATGGGGTTGCGGCAGGAGCCGAAGATGCAGCTAATGCCGCCTTATCAAGCAATTGATCCTGAGCAATGCGATCATCAACAACCTCACGCAAGAGTTGCTGATAGTTCCCGCGAGGCTTGTAACCAGTAATGTAGGGGCATCCCAACTGGATAAGAACGGCGCTAATATTTTGGTGCTTGAATTCGATGGCAGCTTCTTTTCGGTTATTTAGCCTTGCAAGCAGTCCTCGACGGTGTGTTGTCTTGTTGTAAGACTGGCCTGATAACTCCATAACCAACATGTGAAAGTAATCGGCGACTGTTGCTTCAACTTCAATTCGATCCCATTCCATAAGAGTTGAGTTCCGCTTGGTCTGATTAATTGCCAATGCCCAGCGTGTCCGCTTGCTGTTTGACTCTGCCCACAACGTCGATGAGCATATGCGTCGCTTCATCGGCGGCTTGCAGCGATTCCAGAAACAGTTCCGCCTCAGCCATGTATTCATGAACCAGCAGATTTCTAAGTTTCCTTGCACTGACGAATGTTTCCGCGCTATCGAGCCAGCCGGTTTTTTCGGCATAGGCCAAATTGTCCAACAGAGATTTTGGCTCACTGCCCAGTAGTGCGGCAAAACGCGGGATGAGTTTTTCCCCGATGTGATCTTGCAGGCGGCCAAACCGGCTGACGAAGGCATCTATTTTTTCCGCAAGGTCTTCGCGCTCGACGAGGGATTGCACCCATTGCAGGTCGATGGATTGTGCAAACAAGGTTCGGTGGGTATAGGCCAAGTGCGCAGCTTCTTTTTCCGCCAGTTCCAGCACCAGCATGGCATTTTCGGCATGCTCCGGCAGATAGGCGAAACTCACAGCAACACTCCGGTGCGCTTTGCGATATTGAAGATCGGGGCATCGCGGGTGCGCGCATCCTTGAGCAGGACATCCAGCTTGCGATCACCCAAAGCGTAGATCAGCGCACCATAAATACGGCAAAGCATTTTGGCTCGGTTGGGAAATGCAGCTTCAGTTTCGATCAGCAGGTCAATATCCCCACCCCGCAATTCATCATCGACGCGGGAGCCAAATAACCAGACACGGCTCTCCGCTTCCAGCACGCGGTCTACGGTGCTTTTGATGATTTGCTCTTGCTCCGAGGTCAGTCGCATTTGGATTTATCTGCCTGTTGTTGATGGGAAATAATACCACGCTGCGCCATTTTACCGACGCTTCGCCGGACAATGAATGCCAGCTCGTAAATTCTGTAAACTGACTACATGGCCTCGCGAAAATATCCTCCAACCATTTGGAAAGTCGCGGCAGCGCTGAAAAATCGCTACCGCGACTTCAATCACTACAACTGCAAAGACCCTCTGGACGAATTGCTATTCATCATTTGCAGCACCAAAACAGGCGAGGCGAGCTACCGCAGCACCTTCAGCTCACTAAAAGAAGCCTTCCCCACTCACCTGCAAATCGCCGAAGCGCCCGCCGAATATATTGCGCGGCCTATCGTTAGCGGTGGATTGTCGAACCAGAAAGCGAAAGCTATCCGCGAGCTTTTCGACATCATCGTGGGAAAATTCGGCGAGCCGACTTTGAAGCCGTTGCGCAAAATGAGCGATGCAGAGGCCGAAGCTTTTTTGTTGTCGCTGCCGGGAGTCGGCAAGAAAGTCGCGCGCTGCGTTTTAATGTATTCGCTGGATAGGCAGGTCTTTCCCGTGGATACGCATTGCTGGCGCATCGCTAGGCGTCTCGGTTGGGTCAGGCCGACTCAGAAAGACAAGCACTGCGCGCCGCGAGACATGGATCGCCTACAATCCAAAATCCCGCCCGAGCTGCGTTACTCGTTGCATGTGAACATGATTTCGCTGGGGCGCGAGGTTTGCACGCCGAGCGCGCCCCGGTGCGACGAGTGTCCGACTGCGGTCTGGTGTTCTAGGATTGGCGTCCGGGCTGGGCAACACTCGACGACCCTACCCTCATCCTAACCTTTCCCCTGCAAGGGGGAAGGGACAGGGCGGCGCGAATGGACAATTTCGATTAAAAACCGCCTAGCGAATTTTGCGGTTAAGGTAAAATGCCGCAGTCATTAAAGCCTCATAACCCATGTCTTCCATACGCAACACTGCCACACCAGAGCGCCTAATCCGCCAAGAGATATTGGCGCTGCACGCTTACCATGTGCCGCCGAGCAGCGGCATGATCAAGCTGGATGCGATGGAAAACCCTTATCCGTTGCCGCAGAGTTTGCGCGAGGAACTCGCGCAGGTCGTGGCCAGCGCGGAAATCAATCGCTATCCCGATGCCGCTGCAGCACAATTAAAAAAACGCATCCGCAGTGTCGCCAATCTGCCGTCCGGCATGGATGTGCTGCTGGGCAACGGCTCGGACGAGATCATTCAACTGCTGGCACTGGCCGTGGCCAAGCCCGATGCCGTGCTGCTAAGCATCGAGCCATCGTTTGTGATGTACAAGATGATCGCGGCCTTCGCCGGGATGAAGTATGTCGGCGTGCCGCTGACCGAAGATTTTGCGCTCGACCTGCCCGCCACGCTGGATGCGATTGCACGCCACCAGCCCGCGCTGGTGTTTCTGGCCTACCCCAACAATCCCACCGGCAATCTGTTTGATGCCGCCGCCATTGCGCAGATCATTCAGGCCGCGCCGGGATTGGTAGTGGTAGACGAAGCCTATTACGCTTTTGCCAGCGACAGTTTTTTACCGCGGCTTGGGCAGTATAAAAACTTGCTGGTGATGCGCACTTTTTCCAAACTTGGCATGGCGGGTTTGCGTTTGGGGTTTCTGGCGGGCAGCAAAGTTTGGCTGGAACAATTGGAAAAGCTGCGCTTACCGTATAATGTGGGCGTTCTGCCGCAATTGGTGGCAGAGACGCTGTTGGCACACCACGACGTGTTGTTGCAACAGGCGGAACAGATCAAATGCGACCGCCAGTGGCTGTACGAACGACTAGTGGGAACGGTGGATGTACGCGCTTATCCGAGCGAGGCGAACTTCATCCTGTTCCGCGTGGCGCATGCCACACAGGTGTTTGAAGGCCTGAAGCAGCGCGGCGTATTGATCAAAAACTTGAACGGCGGACATCCGGCCTTGACCGATTGCCTGCGCGTCACGGTAGGCACGCCGGAACAAAACGAGCAGTTCGTTGCAGCATTACAAGACACCATTAACCAACTCGCCTAAGGCAAATCATGCGTAGCGCAAAAGTCACCCGCAACACCTTGGAAACCCAAATCAGCGTCGAATTAAATCTCGACGGCTCCGGCAAAGTAAAATTGGATACCGGCCTGCCGTTTCTGGAACACATGCTGGATCAGATCGCGCGCCACGGCTTAATCGACCTAGACATCACCGCCAAGGGCGATCTGCACATCGACTCGCATCACACGGTAGAAGACATCGGCATCACGCTGGGGCAGGCATTTGCCCAAGCGGTCAGCGACAAAAAAGGCCTGCGCCGTTACGGGCACGCCTATGTGCCGCTGGACGAAGCGCTGTCGCGCGTGGTGCTGGACATCTCCGGGCGTCCGGGATTGGTGTTCAACGCCGAATTCGTACGCTCCAACGTCGGCGAATTCGAGGTCGACCTGATTCGCGAATTCTTCCAAGGTTTCGTCAACCACGCTCTGGTCACTTTGCACATCGACAATCTCGCGGGCGACAACGCCCACCATCAAGCCGAGACCATCTTCAAGGCATTCGGTCGCGCCCTGCGCGTCGCGCTGGAACTCGATCCGCGCATGGTCGGCGTGATGCCCTCCACCAAAGGAACTCTGTAACGGCTCATGGTTGATATCGCGGTTGTAGATTACGGCATGGGCAACTTACGCTCGGTGGAACAAGCCTTGCGCAAAGTTGCGCCGGATTTAAATATCTCGGTGACAGCCGATCCTGCGATCGTTGCGCAGGCGGCTCGCGTGGTATTTCCGGGACAAGGTGCAATGCCGGATTGCATGCGCGAACTGGATGCGCGCGGCTTGCGCGAAGCGGTAATCACGGCTGCGGGCAACAAACCCTTTCTGGGCATTTGCATCGGCTTGCAGATGCTGTTCGAGCATAGCGCCGAGGGCGATGTGGCGGGCCTGAGGATTCTGCCCGGCGACGTTGTGCGTTTTGCAAGCGATTTGCACGACGCGCAGGGAAGCAAACTGAAAGTGCCACACATGGGATGGAACCATGTTCACCATGCCGAACACGTCTTGTGGAACGACATCGCGCAAGACGCGCGCTTTTACTTCGTTCACAGTTATTATGTGCGGCCTCGCGACAAGGCATTGACGCAGGCCACCAGCGATTATCCGCAGCCCTTTGTTTGCGCCGTGGCGCGTGATAATTTGTTTGCCGTGCAGTTTCACCCGGAGAAGAGCGCCAATGCCGGCTTGACGCTGCTGAAAAATTTTGTAAATTGGAATCCTGTTTAACTTTCACTTAAATAATAAATTATTGCCATGTTAATTATTCCTGCGATCGATTTGAAAGACGGACAATGCGTGCGCCTCAAGCAAGGTGTGATGGAAGGTGCCACGGTTTTTTCCGACGACCCCGCCGCGATGGCCCAGCACTGGCTGGCTCAAGGCGCAAGACGCCTGCATCTGGTGGACCTGAACGGCGCCTTTGCGGGCAAACCCAAAAACGAAGAAGCGGTGCGCAACATCATCGATGCGGTGGGACTCGATGTTCCGGTGCAACTCGGTGGCGGCATTCGCGATCTGGAAACCATCGAACGCTATCTCGATATCGGCGTGACTTACATCATCATCGGCACGGCAGCGGTCAAAGTACCGGGCTTCTTGCATGAAGCCTGCGACGCATTCCCGGGACACATCATGGTGGGCCTGGACGCCAAGGGCGGCAAAGTGGCTGTGGACGGATGGTCGAAGCTGACAGGGCACGACGTGTGCGACCTCGCGCAACGCTTTGAAGGCTACGGCGTGGAAGCGATCATTTACACCGACATCGGGCGCGACGGCATGCTGTCCGGCGTGAACATTCCCGCCACCGTCGAACTGGCGCGGCCATTGCATGTGCCGGTCATCGCGAGCGGCGGCATCACCAATCTGGACGACGTGCGCGCCTTGTGCGATGTGCAGTTTGAGGGCATCACCGGCGCGATCACCGGACGCGCGATCTACGAAGGCTCGCTGAATTTCGCGACAGCACAAAATCTGGCGGATGAGTTGATGGCACTGAAGGTGTAGCGTGATGATTCAAAACCCTTCACCACAGAGACACATAACCAGCGACTTGGCTGGTGCTTTTGCCAGCCTTAGTCGAATGGCTAGTAGTTTCATCAGAGACACAGAGGAAAACCTCCCATGCCTTTCTCTGTGTCTCTGTGTCTCTGTGGTGGATGTTGTTTATGCTTGCTAAACGCATTATTCCCTGTCTGGATGTCACCGCCGGCCGCGTCGTCAAAGGCGTCAGCTTTGTCGAACTGCGCGATGCGGGCGACCCGGTGGAGATCGCGCGGCGCTACGACGCGCAGGGCGCGGATGAACTGACCTTCCTCGACATCACCGCCAGCTCGGATGATAGAGGCATCATCTTTCGCATCATCGAACAGGTCGCCGAACAGGTATTCATCCCGTTGACTGTCGGCGGCGGCGTGCGCGAGGTGCAGGACGTGCGCAATCTGCTCAATGCTGGCGCGGATAAGGTCAGCATCAACACCTCGGCGGTGGTCAACCCGCAACTGGTGGCCGATGCGGCAGCGCGTTACGGCTCGCAGTGCATCGTGGTCGCCATCGACGCCAAACAAGTTGCACCGGGCAAATGGGAAGTGTTTACCCACGGCGGACGCAAAGCCACCGGCTTGGATGTCGTCGCATGGGCGACGAAGATGCAACGCTTGGGCGCAGGCGAAATCCTGCTGACCAGCATGGATAAAGACGGCCAGAAGAGCGGCTTCGATCTGGCGCTCACGCGCGCCGTGACCGATGCGCTGGAAATCCCGGTCATCGCCAGCGGCGGCGTGGGCAACTTGCAACACCTCGCCGACGGCGTGACACAAGGCGGCGCGGATGCGGTGCTGGCTGCCAGCATCTTCCACTTCGGCGAATACACTGTGCAACAGGCCAAGCAGTTCATGGCGCAGCAGGGAATTGAGGTGCGGTTATGACACGGTGCGCGAAAGCGATGAGTGCGGGAATAACCGCATCGCACCTCCTCCCGCAAACGGCTGGCTGCACCAGTAACGTGTTGGAGGTGCGGCTATGAGCGAGGCCTGGCTGAACAAAGTGAACTGGTCGGAAGACGGCCTAGTACCCGCCATCGCGCAAGATGCTGCCACCGGGCGCGTGCTGATGGTGGCATGGATGAACCGCGAAGCATTGCAGCTGACTGCGCAAAAGAACGAGGCGATATACTGGTCGCGTTCGCGCAAAAAATTGTGGCATAAAGGCGAAGAGTCCGGCCATATTCAGAAGGTGAAAGAGATACGCCTCGATTGCGATAGCGATGTGGTTCTGTTGCAAGTGGAACAACAAGGCGGCATCGCTTGTCATACCGGACGCGAGAGTTGCTTCTTCAGCAAGCTGGAAAATGGCGAGTGGGCAAAAACCGATGCCGTGCTAAAGAACCCGGACGAAATTTATAAAAAATGAGCAATGACACCCTGCAACGGCTGACTGAAACACTGGAAGCCCGCAAACAAGCAGCGCCCGAGTCCTCCTACGTCGCCAAACTGTTCAGCAAAGGCGAAGATGCCATCCTGAAAAAAGTGATCGAGGAGGCGGGCGAAGTGCTGCTGGCCTCCAAGGATGGTGACCAGCAACATTTGGTATATGAAGTGGCCGATCTGTGGTTTCACAGTTTGGTACTGCTCGCGCATAAAGGCTTGAGTGCGGAAGACGTGCTGAAAGAATTGGCACGGCGCGAAGGCGTGTCCGGAATCGAAGAAAAGGCAAACCGGAAATGAGCGCCGACTGCCTGTTTTGCAAGATTGCGCGCGGCGAGATTCCGAGCAAAAAAGTGTACGAAGATGACGAGCTGTTTGCCTTCCACGACATTCATCCCGCCGCACCTGTGCATTTCATGCTGATCCCGAAACTGCACCTGTCTTCTTTGCTGGAAGCGGATGAACGCCATGCGGCATTGCTGGGTAGAATGCTGATACTGGCGCCCAAGCTGGCCAAGGAACAGGGACTGGAAAACGGTTTCCGCACCGTCATCAACAGCGGCAAAGGCGGAGGGCAAGAAGTGTTTCATTTGCACATACATATCATCGGCGGTGGCAATATTCCGCCCATGGTCAAACGTAATTAAACAAGGCGTTCGTCCCCTCCCCTTTAAGGGGAAGGAGTAAATTTACCAAAGGAGAATAAAATGGGTTCGATGAGTATCTGGCATTGGTTGATCGTGTTGGTGGTGGTGATGCTGGTGTTCGGCACCAAGAAATTGCGCAACATCGGCAGCGATCTGGGCGGCGCGGTGAAGGGCTTTAAAGAAGGCGTGAAAAGCGACAGCGACACTTCCCAGCAACTGCCGCAGGACGGCAAGACTATCGAAGGCGAAGTGAAAGACAAGACGCACTCTCACTGAGTGCGTTGAAGCGCCATGTTCGACATCGGCTTTTCCGAAATGATGGTGATCGCGGTAGTTGCGCTCATCGTCATCGGCCCCGAGCGCCTGCCTAAAGTTGCCCGCACCCTGGGCCATCTGTGGGGGCGCGCGCAGCGTTATGTTAACGGCGTTAAAGCCGATATCTCGCGCGACATGGCCTTGGACGAGTTTCGCAAGATGCAGCAAAAAGTACAGCAGGAAGCGGATGCTTCAGAACATGCGCTCAGCCTTGTCTCGCAAGAACTGGATCAGCAAGTTCAGCAGCTCAACACGGCAGTAGCGCAACCCGAAGAGGCCATAGTGCAAGATATCCAAAGCCCGGCAAAACCGGTGCCGCTCGAATCGAAGATTCCCGAGCAACAAAAATTCCCGATTGATTGATGAGTACTAGCGAAACCGTCATTGCCCATCTGATCGAATTGCGCACACGCGTACTCAATTCTGCCGTGGCGATGTTACTGGTGTTCGTATGCATCTTCCCCTGGGCATCCGACCTCTACACCTTGCTCGCACAGCCGCTGTTGTCCAAGCTGCCCAAAGGCGGGCAGATGATCGCCACCGATGTCACCACCCCTTTTTTCGTGCCCTTGAAAGTCGCCCTGATGGCGGCGTTCCTCATCTCCCTGCCCTACATCCTGTATCAGATCTGGCGCTTTATCGCCCCCGGGCTGTACGAGCACGAGCGACGCTGGATATTTCCGCTGGTGACAGCCAGCCTGTTGCTGTTCTTTAGTGGCATGGCATTCGCCTATTTCGCGGTGTTTCCGGTGGTGTTCGGCTTCATCACCGCCAGCGCGCCGGTCGGCGTGGCCGTGATGACCGACATCGACAAATATCTGAGCTTCGTACTGAGCATGTTCGTCGCCTTCGGCATTACCTTTCAAGTACCCATCGCGGTGATCTTGCTGGTCAAAACTGGCATGGTCACCACCGCCAAACTGCGCGAAATTCGCCCCTACGTCATCGTCGGCGCATTCGTCATCGGCGCCATCTTCACCCCGCCGGATGTGGTGTCTCAATTCATGCTAGCGGTGCCGCTGTGGCTGTTATATGAGGCCGGCATCGTGGTGGCGGGATGGATGTCGCGCCCGGTGAAAGCCACGGACAAACCGGACTGACCCAAACACGATCTCAAATTGTGCTGACGTAATCAAGGCGATACAAAATTGAACTCTCATAGGTGTGGAATCCCCTGTTTAAATTTAGGGAACGCTGATTTTTTTCTCCCCATCCAGTTATGTTTTTAGACAATATGCGCAGGCACTCGCTTACGACATGGCGAATACCGCCGTAAAAAAGCCCTGATAGTTTCCTAACAGGGCTTCGAATATTTCAAGTGTGGGTGGAATTAAGCGGCGCTACTCTTGCGGCTTAGGCCTTGGACGCTTGCCCACTTTCACCTGCACCACGACTTCCGTCTGATTGCGCAGTAGTTTGAGCATGACCACTTTTCCGGGTGACAAAGCGGAGATGGTTTCCAACATCATGCTGGAATCGGTCAGCGCCTTGTCGGCCACGCTGGTGAGGATGTCTCCGGCCTTGACCCCGGCCTTGTCGGCGGGACTGCCACGCACCACTTCCGAGATCAGCACGCCCTGAGTGTCGCGCAGCTTGAATGACTCGGCCAATTCCGGCGTGAGCTCCTGCACCGCTACACCTATCCAGCCGCGCGTGACCGAGCCGCTCTGGATAATCTGTTCCATGATTTTTTTGGCCGTGCTGACCGGGATGGCAAAACCGATTCCGAGCGAGCCGCCATTGGGCGAATAGATGGCGCTGTTGATGCCGATCAGATTGCCGTTTACATCCGCCAGCGCGCCGCCTGAATTGCCGGGGTTAATGGCGGCGTCTGTCTGGATAAAGTTTTCGAAAGTATTCAGCCCGAGGTGATTGCGCTTGAGCGCGCTGACGATGCCCATGGTGACGGTCTGCCCGACGCCGAACGGGTTACCGATGGCCAGCACGATGTCGCCGACGCGCGATTGTTCGGCATGGCCGAAAGTGATGGCAGGCAAATTTTTGGCGAGATCGATCTTGATGACGGCAAGGTCGGTCTCAGGGTCTGAACCGATGATGCGGCCCTTGGCGTTGCGTCCGTCAGCCAGCGCGACCTCGATCTGATCCGCCCCTTCGATGACGTGATGGTTGGTGAGAATATAGCCATCGTGGCTGACGATGACTCCCGAGCCGAGGCTGGAGCTTTGCTGCGGTTCGCCGTCTTCAAACTGGTCGCCGAAGAAAAAACGGAAACGCGGATCGTTCATGAAAGGTTGAGCCGGCGTTTTTACTTCGTTGCTGGTGTAGATGTTCACCACCGCAGGCATGACTTTCTGCGCTGCCGCACTGAATCCGATGGAGGGCATCTGGCTACCGCTGTCGCTGGCATTCTCATACAGCGTGACTACGCCGCTGCGTGCGGCATTGGGCAGCAACGTAGGCCTGAGGGTTTGAATGATGAATAATGCCGCCAGACCTATGGTGGTGGCTTGGGCGAATAAGAGCCAGAATTTACGCATGATATGATTAAGCCGCTATCTAAAATTGGGATGAATCTGATGCTGTTAAACGAGTTGCGCGATTATATCGGAAGCTTGCTTGAGGTCAGCCGCTTTCGCGATTACTGCCCGAACGGGGTGCAGGTGGAAGGACGTGCCGAGGTGCTGCGCATCGCCACCGGAGTAAGTGCCTCGCAACACCTGCTGCAAGCGGCAACAGCTTGGGGTGCTGATGCCATCATCGTGCATCACGGCTATTTCTGGCGCAACGAAGATGCCGCAGTGACCGGCATCAAGAAGCGTCGCATCGCACATCTATTGCAGCACGATGTGAGTCTGTTGGCCTACCATTTGCCGCTGGATGCACACCCCGTCCTGGGCAACAATGCGCAACTGGCGCAGCGTATGGGATGGGTGGAACAAGGCCGTTTTGGCGAGCAAGACATCGCCTGTTTCGGCATGTTGCCGCAAACCCAAACGCTGGCGCAACTCGCGACACAACTTTCCACACAACTGGCTCGGATGCCGCAAATCATCGGCGATCCGGCTCTTGACGTAAAGCGTATCGCATGGTGTAGCGGCGGCGCGCAGAGCTATTTTGAGCAAGCCATCGCGCTGGGTGTGGATGCCTTTATGACCGGCGAAATATCCGAGCAAAATGTGCATGTGGCAAGGGAGACGGGTGTGGCATTCATCGCCGCCGGACATCATGCCACGGAGCGTTATGGTGTGATGTCCCTAGGCGAACACCTCGCGCAGCATTTCGGCATCGGGCATCGCTTTTTCGATCAGGACAATCCGGTTTAGATCACTAAATATGCGGCGCACCCTAAAAAACGACTCTAAATGAAACTTGAATGTTCAATAAGAAACTTGCTGCTGACCGCCGCACTTTTGACACTCGCGGGATGTGCTGCTGCTCCGCTGACACCGGAGCAAAAGGCGCTTAACAAAGCTTATGATGCGATCTCTTCCGGCAAGGTCGGCTCGAGTATAAAAAAGTAACGCAATACTTTTAACTTCTCCTGCGCCACCAAACCACCCCGCCCGCCAACAGCAGCAACAATGGCAGCACGATCAACGAACCGATGCTGATGATCGTCAGCGCACGCGCGCTGAAGGTGAGGGTGCCGTCTTTACTGGCGCGCGGCTGGATAGTGATGAGCGCTTCTTCGTTGGCGAGCCAGTTCACCATGTTGATGCCGAGGTCGATGTTGCCGCCGTTGCCGGAATAGGCGTTGGCCAAAAACGAAGCACCTCCGACGACGACAATGCGCTGCTCTTTGTCGTTCACCGTGCGCTGCAGTGCGACAGCCAGATTGACCGGGCCGGGGATGTCGTGATTCTTGTCGAAGCGCGGCTTGCTGGCAGGCTTGAACGCATTGCGGCTGACCCAGCCGCGCGGCGCGCCCTCGACCAGGGTATGGCGCTGCCATGCGCTGTTTTCTTCTGCCCCGAGCGAACGCGCATACGGGAACACGGTGATGAGGTCGAAATTGCGGGTGACCGGGTGCGGCGGATAGCCGGCGCTCAATGTCCAGTTCGCCGGGGCGTTCATCTCCTGAGCGGCGGGGTCGATGACCATGCCGGGAGTCAGCAGCAGGCCGAGCTTTTCGGCTACGGGTTCCAGCCCGCGCAGCGGTTCGGCGTCAATCAGCCAGAGCAGATTGCCGCCGTTGTCGATGTGGCGCAACACTTTGGCGACTTCGCCCTGCAACAGGGGGACTTGCGGGTGAGTGAGTACCAACAGGCTGGCATTGCCCGGCACGTCCTGAGCCAGCGTGAGATTCAGGCTGCTCATGCGGTAACCGTTCTGCTGTAGTTTTTTGCCGAATTCGCCCAGATCGTGATTGCCCATGCCGTCCAACTTGCGTTCGCCATGACCGTCCAGATACATCAGCAACGCATCTTTGGAATGAGCCAGACCGAGCAAGGCGCTGGAGAGCATCTGCTCGTTCAGGGACGTAAGATGCGCTGCGCGTCCGCCATATTCCACCACCATCTCGCCGTTGTTCTGTATTGCCGTTTTGCGCGTCGCTTCCGGGTCTTTTACCGGATCGACGAAGGCGAGCACGATGTCGGTTTTGTAGCGCTGATAGATTCCGATGAACTCGCGTATGAGCCTACGCATATCGCCTTGCTTTACGTCCTGCTCGGTAACATACACGGTGATCTTGACCTCGCCGGGCAACAGCTTCAGCACGTCCACGCTGCTTTGTTCCAAGCTGTTCAATTGGGTCTGTGTCGCATCCCACTGCAAAGGGTGGCGCGTGGAAAGCTGGTACAGCACCACCGCAGCAGCGAGCAGCAGCACGGTGAACGCGATGTTCTTAACAAACAGAGGAGGCAGGCGGAAGAGTTTCATCATGCGTACAGGCGGTTGTTATTCACGCGACGTATCGTCAGCAACAGAAACGTGGCGATGAACAAGGTGAAATAGATGATGTCCGCGCTGAAGATCAGCCCCGCGTTCAGGCTCTGCGCATGGGCGGTAGGGGAAAGAGCACGCAATGCGTTCGCATTATCGGCTCCACCGATATCGATCAGCCACAAACCGAAAGACAAGGCGGTAGCGCTCAGGGCCGCGACGATAGGCTGCTTGGTGAGCGCAGAAAGATAAAGCCCGAGCGCAGCGTAACTGGCCGTCAGCAGCAAAAGCCCCAAGGCGTTGGCTAGCAGCAGTCCGAAATCAAGGTACGTGCCGAATCCCAGAATGGCAAGCATGAGCGTGCAGCTGGCAATGACGAGCGAGATGAACAGCAGCAAGCTGAGGAACTTGCCGATCACGATCTGGCTGCTGGAAACAGGCGCGGCAAGCAGGAAAACCAGCGTTTGATTGCGGCGCTCTTCGGCGAGCAGGCGCATGGTGAATAGCGGGATCAGCATCATCAACATCAGCGCGAGTGTGCCGAACAGGGGGGACGCAATAGTCATGGTCGCTCCCGGCGCGTTGGCAACAAAGGCCAGTTGCGCCTGCACTTGCAGATACGCGTCGAGGCGGGCCAGAAAAAACCATGCGAAGATGAATTGCAACGCCCCCAGAATCAGCCAGGTACTAGGCGTGGCGAACAGGCTGCGAAACTCTTTGTTGGCGATGGTGAATATCATGCGGGTTCGTTCTCGGTGATTTGCGTATACACATCTTCGATGCTGCCTTTGAGCGGTGTCAGTTGCTGCGCCTGCCAGCCGCGTTCGGCAGCGAGCGCGAGCAATACCGCGCTGGTATTGGCCTCCATGGCGTGCATGATGCGAAAGCGGGTGCCGGAAAGTGCTTCGACATTTTCAACACCGGCAATGCCTTGCAGCTCGTCCAGTGGCGGCGGCGCCAGCAAGGTGACGACGAAGCCGGGCTGGTAGCCGTATTGCTGCATACGCGCGCTGCTGTCGCCGTAGATCAAACGGCCTTTCTGCATGATCTCGACGCGGTCGCAGACATTTTCCACTTCGCTTAGCAGGTGCGTGGAAAGAATAACGCTGTGGGCATCGCCCAGTTCGCGGATAAGGGAACGAATCTCGCGGATCTGCGCCGGATCGAGGCCGACGGTAGGTTCGTCCAGCACGATGACTTGCGGGCGATGGATGATGGCTTGCGCGATGCCGACGCGCTGCTGATAGCCTTTCGACAGCGTACCGATGATTTTTCTTCCGCTCTTTTGCAAGCCGCAGCGTTGCTTGGTCTCATCCAGCGCGCCGGGTAGAAGGCTTTTGGGCACACGATGCAACTTGGCCGCAAATATCAGATAGTCGTCCACGCGCATCTCGCGATAGAGCGGCGGGGTCTCGGGCAGATAGCCGATGCAGGCTTTGGCTTGGTCGGGTTGCTGTTGCAAATTAAACCCGCAAATTTCGACTTTCCCCGAGTGCGGCGTCAACGTGCCGGTGAGCATTTGCAGTGTCGTGCTTTTTCCCGCGCCATTGTGGCCGAGCAGGCCGAGAACTTCACCGCGCCCGAGTTCGAGAGAAACGTTTTGCACGACATCCCGCTGGCCGTAACGGCGGCAGAGATTGCGTGCGGACAGAGTGAGCGGTGCAGTCATGCTGGAGATGGACGGTTGTGAGTTGGGGTAAATATAACCTAATATGCGCCTTCGCACCAAAACACCCAGCCCGGCCAGCCGAATAAAATGACTTCTTTGCACTACAAAATAATCCTGTTTCCCCTGCTGCTGAGCGCGTGCGCGCATGCGCCACTTGGCGGTAATGCCGCGAAATCCGGCGCGGACACGCGCGGCGGTGCGTCAGAAAATACTCAGGCATCATCTCAGCTCCCTTTGCCCAATGTCGCGCTGGACGAGCGCGTACTGTATGAATTCCTGCTGGGCGATATTGCGTTGCAGCGCGGCAGGCCGGAATTGGCTGCGCAGGCCTATTGGTATCTGGCCAAAACGACACGCGACCCGCGCGTGGCGCGCCGCGCCGCGCAGCTGGCTTTCGAATCGCGCCAGATGGATAAATCGCTGGAAGCATTTACGCTGTGGCAGGAATTGGAGCCCTCGGCACCCTTGGCGAAACAAATGCTGGTGTCGCTGCTGCTGAGCGGCGGCAAGCTGCAGGAAGCGCGCCCACATGTCGAGGGCTGGCTGGCAACCGACCCAAAAAATGCCGGCCACATATTCATGCAGATATATTCCCTGTTGATGCGCGCCCCAAATAAAACCGGGGCTCTGGATTGGCTGGTCGATGTGGCGCGGCCTTATCCTAAAGTGGCAGAAGCACATTGGGCCGTGGCGCAAATCGCGGCAGCGGCCAATAACAAGGAACTGGCCTTGGCCGAAATTCATCAAGCTGTGCAATTGCGCCCCAAATGGGATATGGCGGTAGTATTCGAGGCACAGCTGTTAATGCCGGCCGAGCCAAAAAAAGCGCTGGAGTTATTACGCAATTTCCTCAGTTCCCACCCCTCGAACAAAGAAATACGTTTGTTTTATGCGCGCGCCCTGTTGGAGCAAAAATTCTACGGCGAATCGCGGGCGCAGTTCCAGCAGCTGTTGGCGGCGAATCAGGAAAATGTCGAGCTGGCTTTTGCGATCGCGTTATTGTCGCTGCAAATGGGCGAGCTGGATCGCGCGGAAAAAGAACTTCAGGAAACGCTGTCCAAAGGAAAAAAAGACGCGGGCACGGTGCATTATTATTTGGCCCAATTGAACGAAGCGAAAAAAGACGACGTTGCAGCGCTGGCACAATATCGCCAGGTGCAAGACGGGGAATATGTCTATGCGGCGCGTCTGCGCGAGGCGTATTTGTTGAATAAAGCAGGCAAGATCAACGAGGCGCGCATTGCGTTAAAAAACGCTCCGGCAGCTAGCAATCAGCAGCGGGTAACCGTTATCTTGATCGAAGCGCAGATACTGCGCGAAGCCAAACAGTTCGACACCTCATACAAGTTACTCGCCGAGGCATTGGAGAAGCTCCCCAATCATCCGCAATTGTTGTTCGAGGCCGCAATGGCAGCGGATAAATTGGGCAAGCCCGAACTCTTCGAACAGTTATTGCGCAAACTTTTGCAGGTGGCTCCCGAGCATACGCAGGCTAACAATGCTTTGGGCTATAGCTTCCTAGAGCGCAACGTGCGTCTGGAAGAAGGCATGCAGCTGGTCGAAAAAGCCTACCAGCTCGCGCCGGACGATGCGGCAATCACCGATAGTATGGGCTGGGGCTACTATCGTCTGGGCAAGCTGGACAAGAGTTTGGAGTTCTTGCGGCGCGCTTTTGCAACCACTCCCGACCCGGAAATTGCCGCCCATCTGGGAGAAGTATTGTGGGTACAAGGCAATAAAGATGAAGCCCGCAAGATTTGGCAGGACACGCTGAAGACACATCCCGATAGCGAATCGCTGCGCGCGCTGATCAAAAAGTTCATTCCCTGATGCGAATCCGCTTTGCGCGTTGCCTATTGCTCTCCGTGTTGGCGCTGCTGACCGGCTGTGCCAGTCATGCTGTGGTCAAAACAATGCAACGTCCTGCCCAGCCCGACGCACCTTTTGTATTTAACGGGCGTGTGGCGGTCAAGCACGGCGGCGAGCGCTCATCTGCTGGCTTGCGCTGGGCGCATGCCGCGAACGAGGATGACATTCTATTGCTCGCCCCGCTGGGGCAGACCGTTGCGCGCATCCACCGCGACCCGCAAGGCGTGACGCTGGATGCTTCCGGCAAGCATCACGTCGCACAGAATGCAGAGGCATTAACACAGCAGGTGCTGGGCTGGGAGCTACCTTTGTCCGGGCTGCGCTATTGGGTAATGGCTCTGCCCGCAAACGGGAGTGCGTTCGACATGCAGCGCGATGCAAATGGACAGGTCACTGTGTTGCGCCAGGACGGCTGGGAGATCAATTACTCGCGTTACGCAACGGCGGCAGCGGACAGCTTGCCGCTGCGCTTTGCCTTACGCCGCGAAAAACTGGAAATACTGATATTGATCGACGAATGGGAAAAACAATAATGAAGCAAAGTTCTTCACCACAGAGACACAGAGACACAGAGGAAAAACAGGCAACTAATTTTACAGGCCGGATAACAACCTGCTTATCGAAGCATCATCCTTTACATGCATTTCTCTGTGTCTCTGTGTCTCTGTGGTGAGGTTTTTGAATGAACACCCTCACCTGTCTTGCTCCCGCTAAATTAAATCTGTTCCTGCATGTCGTCGGGCGCAGAGCCGACGGCTATCACCTGCTGCAGACCCTGTTCCGCTTCATCGACCTCAACGATACCCTGCACTTCACTTTGCGCGAGGATGGCGATGTGCGCCGCGTAAACGAACTGGACGGCGTGCCGCCGGAACATGACCTCTGCGTTCGCGCCGCGCGCCTGCTACAGCGCGAGACAGGCTGCAAACTGGGCGTGGATATCCGGTTGGATAAAAGCATCCCGATGGGCGGCGGCTTGGGCGGCGGCAGCTCGGATGCGGCAACCACATTGCTGGCGCTGAACCGGCTGTGGGATATGGCTTTGTCACGCGAGCGCCTGATGCAGCTCGGACTCACTTTGGGCGCCGACGTGCCGGTATTCGTGTTCGGCAGCAATGCTTTTGCCGAAGGAGTAGGGGAACGCTTGCAGACCTACGACCTGCCTGAAACATGGTATGTCGTGCTGTCCCCGCCCGTGCATGTACCGACCGCGCAGATATTCACTCACCCGGAATTGACACGAAATACGATTTCCATCACAATTCGCGCCCTTCCGATTGGGCGAAATTTCCGCGCAGGACAATTGGGTAACGATTTGCAGCCTGTGGCATGCAAGTTGTATCCCGAAATCGGGCAGCATCTGGCTTGGCTTGCGCAGTTCGCGCCAGCGTTGATGACAGGCTCCGGCGCTTGTGTGTTTGCCGAGTTTGCCACGGAAAAAGAAGCGCAGGCTGTATTGCGGCAATTGCCGGAAAATATGCGCGGTTTCATAGCGCGCGGCTTGCAGCAGCACCCGCTGAAAGATTTTGCAGCATAAGCCGTTTAGCGCAGTAGCTTTAAACGGCTTAAAAGAGTTTTATTGGGGAGTCGCCAAGTGGTAAGGCACCGGATTTTGATTCCGGCATTCGTAGGTTCGATCCCTACCTCCCCAGCCACATCACAGGGCGCTTGCGCCCTTTTTAACCTAAGGGGCTCACGTGTCTCACGACAGCTTGATGGTATTCACCGGCAATGCCAACCCTAAGCTCGCCGAGAACGTGGCGAAGCATCTCGACATCCATCTGGGTCGCGCCACAGTTAGCAAATTCTCCGACGGCGAAGTCATGGTTGAGATTCTTGAGCACGTGCGCGGCAAAGACGTATTCGTCCTGCAATCCACCTGCGTCCCAACCAACGACAGCCTGATGGAAGTAATGGTCATGGTGGACGCACTGAAACGCGCCTCCGCCGGACGCATCACGGCAGCCATGCCCTATTTCGGCTATGCGCGCCAAGACCGCCGCCCGCGTTCCGCGCGCGTGGCGATCACTGCCAAGGTGGTGGCCGACATGCTCGTTGGCGTCGGCGTCGACCGCTTGCTGACCATGGACCTTCACTCCGACCAGATACAGGGCTTTTTCGCGATCCCCGTGGACAACATCTACGCCGCACCAATCTTGTTGTCGGACGTGTGGAAACAGAACTATCAGAACCTGATCGTGGTGTCGCCGGATGTCGGCGGGGTGGTACGTGCCCGTGCGCTGGCCAAACGTCTGGAATCCGATCTGGCAATCATCGACAAACGCCGCCCCAAACCCAATGTGGCCAAGGTGATGAACATCATCGGCGATGTCGCCGGACGCACTTGCATCATCATGGACGACATGGTGGACACGGCAAACACCTTGTGTGAAGCGGCCAATGCGCTGAAGGAAAAAGGTGCCGAGCGCGTCATCGCCTACTGCACGCATCCGGTATTGTCCGGCCCTGCAATCGAGCGACTGGAAAAATCGGCCATCGACGAGCTGGTGGTAACCGATACCATTCCGTTGCGCGAAGAAGCGCGCAACTGCAAACGCATCCGCCAGCTGAGCGTGGCCGAGTTGATGGCGGAGACCATGCGCCGCATCAATGCGGAAGAGTCGGTCAGTTCGCTGTTCATGGAATAAATTTCGCGGCAGCCGTGTTGGCTGACGCACAACCCGAAGCCCTCTGGTCGCGGAGAGCTTCACTAGAAGTGGAGAAGTAAAATGGCAATCGAAATAGCAGCAACATCACGCAAAGCGCAAGGAACGGGTGCGAGCCGCCGTCTGCGCAAAGCGAACCGCGTCCCCGGCATCGTCTACGGCAACAGCGATCCGGTGGCTATCGAGCTCGATCACAACACCCTGTATTTCGCGCTGAAAAAAGAAGCGTTCCACGCTTCCGTATTGTCGCTGGATCTGGACGGAAAAAAAGAAACCGTACTTTTGCGCGACTTCCACATGCATCCGTTCCGTCAACAGGTGCTGCATATCGACTTTCAACGCGTCGTGGCAACGAAGAAGATTCATATGAAAGTGCCTCTGCACTTCATCAATAGCGACATCGCTCCCGGCGTAAAATCAAGTGGCGGCATCGTTAGCCACGTGTTGAACGAACTGGACGTTGCCTGCTTGCCGGCCGACTTGCCAACATCCATTGAAGTGGATTTGACCTCTTTGACGTTGAACCATCCTATTCACGTATCCGATGTCAAGTTGCCCAAGGGTGTGGAAGTAGCTGGCCATCACCACGCTTCCGACGCCGTTGCTACCCTGCAAGTGCCACGCGGCGCTGTTGAGGCTGCTGCAACGGACGCGGCTGAAGCTGCTCCTGCTGCAAAAAAATAATCGTCGCCTAGGCGTCGTTATCTTGGATAAGCTCGTCATGCACAACGAATGCATGACGGGCTTTTTTCATTATGAGTGAAATAAAATTGATCGTCGGTCTAGGCAACCCCGGCCGGGAATATGAAAGCACGCGCCACAATGCGGGATTTTGGTGGGTGGATGAACTTGCGCGCAGTCACAACGCAAATTTCAAAGCCGACAGCAAATTTCACGGACTGATCGCACGCATCGCTCTGCACGGGCACGACGTGCATCTGCTCAAACCGCAAACCTTCATGAACGCCAGCGGGCGCGCGGTCGGCGCAATGGCTCAATTTTACAAAATCGACCCTGCACAAATCCTTGTTGTTCACGACGAACTCGATCTGCCGCCCGGCAGCACCAAGCTCAAACTGGGTGGCGGGCACGGCGGACACAACGGGCTGAAGGACATCATCGCGCATCTGGGCACCAAGGATTTTTGGCGTTTGCGCCTGGGCATCGGCCACCCGGGTGAGCGCACCGAGGTGGTGAATTTTGTGCTGAATGCGCCGCGTAAAGAAGAGCAGTCCTTGATCGAAGAAGCGATGCAGCGCGCGCAAAATATTGCACCGCTGGTGATTGAAGGCAAGCTGGAAGCGGCCATGTTGAAATTGCATAGCCAATGATGTCACGTATTTAAATATGCGAGCTAAGTGACATTTCGTGGAGGTTTAATCCTGTCTATCCCTTATGCCTATTGTGTGAAACGTGAAAGTTAGACAGGGTGGTAGTCTAATCAGAT
>WSYA01000041.1 GCA_009773615.1 Gallionellaceae bacterium | reverse complement strand
TTCATCTGATTAGACTACCACCCTGTCTAACTTTCACGTTTCACACAATAGGCATAAGGGATAGACAGGATTAAACCTCCACGAAATGTCACTTAGCTCTGTTTTCTTCTTTCGCTGAACATCGTTCAGGAAAATGGCGATATGGGGCAGCGCGGTATCCGTGAGGCGGTTATAAAGAAATTTGTCCATGAAGACCTTGTCGATGCGGTCTTTGCTGGACGTTTTTACCGAGCCGATAATTTTCAATTCGTCGTCTTTGCTTAACAGTAAATCGTGCTGATAACTGGATTTGAAAAGTTCCGTTCCATCAGTATCTTTTACCGGAACTTGCATGGTGCCTGATACGCAATCCACATTAAGCGAAACAATCAGTAAACGAATAAGTCGCTCAAATAAATCCCCGTTTATTTTTCTGGCTTGGTTTGATTTTCCGGCAGGCAATCCATCCAGCGCAGCACCAATAGATTGTTGAAGTGTGTAGATGGTACGAATCAGGTTTTCTCGCAAATCATCTGATGGACGCTGCCCATCGCGCAATTGTTCAAGTGTCATGCCGAACTGCTGCGCAGCTTGGGCGAAACCTTCGGCATCGTACATCAGGTGTGAATTCAGCGGCCGCGTGATGTTAAAGCTACCCTCTTTTTTGTACTGAAAGAATTGATAGTGACTTTCATTCTGCGACACGATACGCGCCTGTAATCCAGTCTCGACGTATTCCAAATAACGGGCGCAAAAATCAATGTAATGCCCGATGGTACGAAACCGTTTTTTGTCTGTGGCGTGACTCACCAAGCGTGAAAGACTCATCGGATCGACTCCCTTCTCTCTGCTGTTTTTCGATCATGCGCTATCCATTCATCTTTCGTCATACGTCGAACGCTCTCAAGCCTTTCAATTGCCCATTGGTTGTATTGCGGATCAAGATCGCAAGCCATCCAATGCCGACCAAGTTGTTCAGCCACAACGGCGGTTGTGCCAGAGCCGGAAAATGGATCAATAACTAGATCGCTCTCATTCGAGGAGGCTAGAACAAATTTACGCACCAGCTCTTCGGGTTTTTGCGTAGGGTGCGGTGTCTTTTCTCCCATGCCGTTGCAGGTAGTCGGAATATCTATCACGTCTTTTGGTTTTGCTCCCTTTGGGTTCGGCATCCAGTTGTCGCGTTGTTTAACCGCGCCCTTGCCATAAGCGCTTGTCTCCGCTTGTGGGTGGGATGGATATTTCAGTGTGTGCGCCCCGTAAGGCGTACGCACGTCGTCAATGTTGAGTTTGGATGCATCCGATTTTCGAAAATGCATAATACTTTCGTGTGATCGCCCCCAGTCACCGCCCAAATTTGCCTTGTTTTTGTAGTGCCAAATGAGCCAGCGGCAATGCTTGAAGTACTGTGATGCAGGGTGCTTCAAATCAGCAAGGATTTCTGAGAAGCCGCAAACGTACAAAGACCCCGTGGGCTTTAATACTCGTGAGGCTTGCTTGATCCATTTGATAGACCATTCGATATATTGTTCTTGGCTCTCGAAACTATCCCAGTTCGCTTTCTTGATATTGTAGGGCGGATCTGCAAAGACAAGGTCAACACTGGCGTCGTTCAGAGACTCAAGCCAATCAATAGAATTACCTTGGTATAGTAGTCCATTGGGATGCTCGTACTGCACCTGAAAGCCATTAGATGCGGGTGTAAATGTGGCCTCGGCGTCCCCAATTTGAGGCCACTTTCTGTTCTGTTCAATGAGGGTAAGTTGTTCCATTTTGTACCGCCGTAATGGATTATGAAAAATAAAGGGGCTCGTTATTAACTTCGAGGAAAGCTGGATGCTACACCAGTTTTTTCAACTGATAAATCCTCTCCAGTGCTTCCTTTGGGCTCATCTCATCCGGCTGCAAATCACGCAGCGCCGCAACCAGCGGATGCTCTTCCGGTTCTTCTGCTACCACCACTGACCGCTGGTCAAACAAATCCCCCTGCGGATTTTGTGCGGCGCTGTTTTGTTCCAGTTTGAGCAGTTGTTTCTTCGCGGCGCGGATCACGTCGTTGGGCACGCCTGCTAAAGCTGCGACTTGCAGGCCGTAGCTCTGGCTCGCCGCGCCTTCGTTTACAGAGTGCAAGAACACGATGCTGTGCTGGTGTTCGATGGCGGCGAGATGCACGTTGGCGAGTTGCGCGAATTCTTCGGTGAGGCGTGTTAATTCAAAATAGTGGGTGGCGAACAGGGTGTAGCTGCGGTTCTTTTCCAGCAGGTGGCGCGCGATGGCATAGGCCAGGGCGAGGCCGTCGAAGGTGCTGGTGCCGCGCCCGATTTCGTCTAGCAGCACCAGACTTTTTTCGGTGGCGTTGTGCAGGATGTTGGCGGCTTCGGTCATCTCGACCATGAAGGTGGAGCGCCCGGAGGCCAAGTCGTCCGATGCGCCGATGCGCGTGAAGATTTGGTCGATCTCGCCCAGCACGGCTTGCTGTGCGGGCACGAAGCAGCCGACGTGGGCTAACAGCGCGATGATGGCGACCTGGCGCATGTAGGTGGACTTGCCGCCCATGTTGGGGCCGGTGATGAGCAGCGTGCGGCGTGCATCGTTTAGCGCGGTGTCGTTTGGCGTGAACTGATCCACTTGCGCTTCTACCACCGGATGGCGGCCTTTGATGATGTTGATCTGCGCATCGTCGCCGAATTGCGGCGCGCTGAAATTCAGCGTGGCGGCGCGTTCGGCGAAGGTGGCGAGTACGTCCAGTTCGGCGATGGCGGCGGCGATGCGTTGCAGTTGCGGGATGAACGGCGCGAGCTGGTCGAGCAGTTGTTCATACAGAAATTTTTCGCGTGCCAGTGCGCGGTCGTTGGCGGAGAGCGCTTTGTCCTCGAAGGCTTTTAGCTCCGGCGTGATGTAGCGCTCGGCGTTTTTCAGCGTCTGGCGGCGGCGGTAGTCGTCCGGCACGTTCACCGATTGCGCGATGCTCACTTCGATGTAAAAACCGTGCACGCGGTTGTATTCCACTTTCAAGGTGGAGATGCCGGTGCGGGCGCGTTCGCGGGTTTCGAGTGCGAGCAGAAAATCGCCGCAGTTGGTTTGGATGCCGCGCAGTTCATCTAGTTCGGCATCGAAGCCGTCGGCGATGACACCGCCTTCGCGCAGGACGGAGGAGGGTTCGGCTTTCAGCGACGTTTGCAGGACGGAAACCAGATGGGTATCGGCTTGCAATGCATCGCTCAAGGCGTTGATCAGCGGCGCATCGCATATCGCGAGTTCGGCGTGTAGTTGCGGCAAGGTGAGCAGGGTGTCGCGCAGGCCGGAGAGGTCGCGCGGTCTTGAGCTGCGCAGGGCGATGCGGGCGGTGATGCGCTCCACGTCCACGCTGGGTTTGAGGTGGTCGTGGACGGCGCGGAAATGCTCGCCGAGTTTATCCACGGCATCCAACCTCGCGCGCAGCACATTCCTGTCGCGCAGCGGATGATGCAACCAGTTCGCCAGCAATCTGCTGCCCATGTTGGTCGCGCAGGTGTCGAGCAACGAGAGCAGGGTCGGTGCGGGTTCTCCGCGCAACGTTTGGGTGATCTCAAGATTGCGTCGGGTGGCGGCATCCATGCGCACGTATTGGTCGGCGCTGTACACCTGCATGCTGCGGATGTGGCTGATGGCTTGGCCTTGGGTGAGTTTGGCGTAGCCGAGCAATGCGCCCGCAGCTTCCAACCCTACCGTGAAACCGTCGCAGCCGAATCCGGCGAGGTCGAGCGTAGAAAACTGTTGGCACAGCGCGCGGCGCGCGGTGTCGAGCTCGAAATGCCAGGCGGGTAATGTCTTGAAAGCCGCATGGATACTGGTCTTCACGGCGGCGTCCTCGGCGTGAAGAATTTCAGACGGTTGCAGGCGTTCGAGTTCGGCGGGCAGGCTATCGGTGGCGGTTTCGCATACGAAGAATTGGCCGGAGGCGAGATTAAGCCAAGCCAGCCCTAGCTTGCCGCTGCGCTGGTGCAGCGATAGCAATAAATTGTCGCGCTTTTCTTCCAGCAGAGCGGAGTCGGTGACGGTGCCGGGCGTGACGATGCGCACCACTTTGCGCTCCACCGGGCCTTTGCTGGTGGCGGGGTCGCCGATCTGTTCGCAGATGGCGATGGATTCGCCCATCTTTACCAGACGCGCCAGATATTGCTCCGCCGCGTGGTACGGCACACCCGCCATCTTGATCGGGTTGCCGTTGGAGGCGCCGCGCTGCGTGAGCGTGATGTCGAGCAGCTTGGCCGCACGCACCGCGTCTTCATGGAACAGTTCGTAGAAGTCGCCCATGCGGTAGAACAGCAGCATGCCGGGATGCTCGGCCTTGATGCGCAGGTATTGCTGCATCATCGGTGTGTGGGGTGATTTTTCCGGGGTGTTCATGTGCGTTTATCCGTGAACGACGTAGCGGCCTGAAAATGTGACGGCAGGCTGTCCGTTATGCGTGATGACGACATCGAGCGCGAGACGCGCACGGTCGTGTTTTGCCAGCGTGCGCAAAAAGCGTTGTAGCGCGGTGGCATCTAAATGGCATTCAGCGTGCAGGTCTTGATCGACCGGCAGCAGGTAGCGGATGTCGGCTTCCTGAATGACGATGTGTTTGTGCAGGCCCGCTTCGGCCAGCTTGAGATGCAGCAGCCCCCAGCCGCACAGCACGGCGAGTGAGTAGAGGCTGCCGCCAAAGGCGGTGCATTTGTGGTTGATGTTGGGATCTAATGGTGCGGCCAGTTTTAAACTGGTGCCGTCGTAAGCGGTTACGCGGATGCCCATTGCTTGCGAGAGCGGAATCTCGCTATGCAATGTGCGCTCCAGTGCTGCCGCTTGCATCTTGTTTTAAGCCTTGATGGATTTCAGACCGTCGGTCAGATGCGGCGCGATCACTTGCAGCAGTTGCGAGAATATCTTGGGGTTGCCCGCGCAGATGTGGCCGCTCTTGAGGTAGCTCTCGTTGCCTTGCAGGTCGCTGACCATGCCGCCCGCTTCAGTGATGAGCAGGCATCCGGCGGCGATGTCCCACGGTTTCAAGCCGGTCTCGAAGAAGGCATCGTAACGTCCTGCCGCTGTCCATGCCAGATCGAGCGCGGCGGAACCGGGGCGGCGCAGCCCTGCGGTCTTTTGAATCACGTCGCGCAGGATGTTCATGTACGCGTCGAGATGTTCCATATTGGAATAGGGGAAGCCGGTGCCGATCAGGCTGTCGGCAAGGCTGTCGCGTTTGCTCACGCGGATACGCTTGTCGTTGAGAAACGCGCCGCGACCTCGTGTGGCGGTGAACAGGTCGTTTTTGGTCGGGTCGTAAATGACGGCCTGAGTGAGCACGCCGTTGTGTTGCAACGCGATGGAGACGGCGTATTGCGGGACGCCGTGCAGGAAGTTGGTGGTGCCGTCGAGCGGGTCGATGATCCACACGTACTCCGACTCGCCTTGGGAGCCGCTCTCTTCTGCTAAAATCTCGTGGGTTGGATATACATCCAGAATGGTCTGGATGATGCTGTTCTCGGCGGCGCGATCCACTTCGCTGACATAATCGGCGTTGGACTTCTTGGTGACGGTGAGGTGGTCGATGTTGTCGGCGGCACGATGGATGAGATTTCCGGCGCGACGAGCGGCCTTAACCGCGATGTTGAGCATGGGGTGCATGAGAGCGAAACCTTTTTAATGAACGAAAAAACGGCAGCATTTTAACACTTAACAGGGCAGTCGCTAGGCGTTAGTCGTTAGATGCCAGTTATAACCAATACAAGCCGCCCTCGGCAAGCTCAGGACAGGCTCCACGGACAACACCAACTAACGACTAACGTCTATCCACTTAAAACTAAATGCTAAACAACGTCAGAGTCATCCTCAGTCACACCACACATCCCGGCAACATCGGCGCGGCAGCGCGCGCGATGAAGACGATGGGCTTGTCGCAGCTGTATCTCATCAACCCGCGCCTATTCCCCGATGCACAAGCCTCGGCGATGGCGGCGGGGGCGGACGACGTGCTGGCGAACGCAGTGGTATGCGCTTCGCTGGACGAGGCGTTGCAGGGTGTGGTGTTCGTGGCGGGCATGTCGGCGCGGGTGCGCGACATTTCGCAGGAGGTGCTGGCGCCGCGCGAGGCGATGCCGCTGGTGATGCAGCAGGCGCAGCAGCCCGTGGCTTTGTTGTTCGGCACGGAGATGTCGGGGCTGACCAACGAGGAGTTGGCGCGCTGTCATCTGATGGTACGCATTCCGGTAAATCCGGATTTCACTTCGCTCAATATCGCCGCATCCGTGCAACTGGTGAGCTACGAATTGCGCTTGGCGGCAGGGCAGGGCGATTGCGGCGCGCCGGAAGTGATTCCGGCTCCGGCGGAGCATGTGGAAGGATTCTTCCGGCAATTGGAAGAGGCGCTGACCGAGATCGGTTTCTTGAACAGCAAGCATCCCACCAAGCTGATGCTCAAGCTGCGGCGCTTGTATGCGCGGGCCAGACTGGAGCCGGAAGAGATCAATATTCTGCGTGGTATTCTTACGTTAACGACCCACTACCACGGGCAACTGAAGCGAGAAGTGAAAAATGTTCAGAGCGATTAGAGAAGATATAAAAAGCGTATTCGACCGCGACCCGGCAGCGCGCAGCACGCTCGAAGTGCTGACCTGCTACCCGGGCGTGCATGCGCGCATCCTGCATCGCATCTCGCATCGCTTGTGGAAATGGGACTTGTATTGGCTGGCGCGCTTGCTGTCGCACATCGCACGTTTTCTAACAGGTATCGAGATCCATCCGGGGGCAACCATCGGGCGGCGCTTTTTTATCGATCACGGCATGGGGGTGGTGATCGGCGAGACGGCTGAGATTGGCGACGATGTGACGCTGTATCACGGGGTAACGCTGGGCGGCACGTCGTGGAAAGAGGGGAAGCGCCACCCCACTTTGGGCAATGGTGTGGTGGTCGGTGCGGGTGCGAAAATTCTTGGCCCTATCAGTATCGGTGCCGGGGCCAAGATCGGTTCCAACGCAGTGGTAGTGAAAGAGGTTCCGGCGGGCGCTACGGCGGCCGGTATCCCCGCGCGCATTCTGGACGAGGTGAAAAAGGCCGGTGGTTTCAATGCCTACGGCATCAGCGGCGACCAGAACGACCCAGTCTCCAAAGCCCTGCATGGACTGATCGGGCATAGCATCACCGTCGATCAGCGCATCGAGCTCATATTGCAGCAGCTGGAGAAGATGGGAGTCGGCGTTGATGAGGAGCGCGCAACAGCAGATAAGTTTGATCCAAACTATCTGAATAAAATTGTTGATTAAAATAATCGGGTATTCTATTATGCTTCCCAGATACGAGGGACGCGTAAGCGTAATGAAAGTTGACCTAAGAGGTATTTATGCGTTTAACCACTAAAGGGCGCTTCGCTGTGACAGCGATGCTTGATTTGGCAACACGAGGCGGGCGCGGGCCTGTCACGTTGTCGGCAATCAGCGAACGGCAGAAGATTTCCCTGTCTTATCTGGAGCAGTTGTTCGGCAAGTTGCGTAAGAACAATGTGGTGGCCAGCGTGCGCGGCCCCGGTGGCGGTTATTGCTTGGCGCGTCCGGCAAACAAGATAACGATTGTGGACATCATCGTTGCAGTGGACGAGCCTTTGGATGCGACCAATTGCAAGACACAAGGCAACTGTCAGGACGGAAGACCTTGCGAGACGCATGAATTATGGTGCGGGCTGAACGACAAAATTCACGAATATCTTGCCAGTATCAATTTGCAACAACTGGTGGATGGTCAGGCGAATAGTAATGCCGAGTCTGTCCCGATCAGGCTGTCTAAAAACGTGGGCAAAGCCGCACAGGTTGCAGCTTAATTATTTACGCAGTCGTTTGTTTCTAGTTGGGTTTTTCCGCTGCGCGGATTTTTTGTTTTAACTAGTGACTAGCTAGCAACGACTATCGACTGTTTTTAAAGAGGTTCACATGGCTCTGCACTTTCCTATTTATCTGGACTATTCGGCCACTACGCCGGTTGATCCGCGCGTGGCCGGGGAGATGATCCCATATTTGACCGAGAAGTTCGGCAATCCGGCTTCGCGTTCGCACGCTTTTGGTTGGGCGGCGGACGAAGCTGTTGAGCGTGCGCGCGGGCAAGTTGCGGCGCTGGTGAATGCGGATCCAAAAGAGATCGTCTGGACTTCCGGCGCGACCGAATCGAACAATCTGGCCTTGAAGGGCGCGGCGCATTTTTATGCCGACAAAGGCAAGCACATCGTCACGGTACAAACCGAACACAAAGCCATCCTCGACACGGTGCGCGAGCTGGAGCGGGAAGGTTTTTCTGCCACTTATCTGGCTCCTGAAGCGAACGGACTGCTGGATTTGGTAAAGCTCAAAGCCGCCTTGCGTCCCGATACGACCATTGTTTCTGTGATGTATGTGAACAACGAAATCGGTGTAATTCAGGACATCGAAGCCATCGGTGAAGTCTGCCGCGAGCGCGGCATTCTGTTCCATGTGGATGCGGCGCAGGCGACGGGAAAAGTCGTGATCGACTTGCAGAAATTGAAAGTCGATCTGATGTCGTTTTCCGCGCACAAAACCTACGGCCCGAAAGGGATAGGCGCGCTATATGTGAGGCGCAAACCGCGCGTGCGTCTGGAAGCTCAAATGCACGGCGGTGGCCACGAGCGGGGATTCCGCTCCGGCACGCTGGCGGCGCACCAGATTGTCGGCATGGGTGAGGCATTCCGTCTCGCCCAGGAAGAGATGGTGGGTGAGAACGAGCGCATCCGCATGTTGCGCGACCGTCTATGGGTCGGACTGTCGGACATGGAGGAGGTGTACCTCAACGGTGACATGGAGCAGCGCGTACCGCACAACCTGAACGTGAGCTTCAATTTCGTCGAAGGTGAGTCGCTCATCATGGCGGTTAAAGACATCGCGGTCTCTAGCGGCTCGGCCTGTACCTCGGCCAGCTTGGAGCCTTCGTATGTGTTGCGCGCGCTGGGGCGTAACGACGAGTTGGCGCACAGCTCGATCCGTTTCACCATCGGACGTTTCACGACGGTTGAAGAGGTGGATTACACGGTAAAGCTGCTGCACGAAAAGATCGGAAAGCTGCGCGAGCTATCCCCCTTATGGGATATGTACAAAGACGGCATAGACATGAATACTGTGCAATGGGCCGCACATTAATAAAGCAGTTACTAGTCGCCAGACATTAGTTATTAGTTGATCTTTTACTGGTAATTAACGTTTAACGACAAACGACTGCTCCTGAAAGGAGCGAAATATTATGGCATATAGCGAAAAAGTTTTAGATCACTACGAACATCCGCGCAACGTCGGTTCGATGGATAAGAGCGATGCTTTCGTCGGCACGGGTATGGTCGGTGCGCCGGCTTGCGGTGATGTGATGAAGTTGCAGATCAAGGTCGGCAAGGACGGCATCATTGAGGATGCGAAATTTAAGACTTACGGCTGCGGTTCGGCGATCGCGTCAAGTTCGCTGGTAACCGAGTGGGTAAAAGGCAAAACGGTAGACGAGGCGCTGGCGATTAAGAACACGCATATAGCCGAAGAGTTGGCGCTGCCTCCGGTGAAAATTCACTGTTCTATTTTGGCGGAAGATGCAATCAAAGCGGCGGTGGCGGATTACAAGTCAAAGCACGGTGCGATGGTAGAGGCCGCAGCCTGTAATGGAAACAAATAGGAGAAAGACGTGTCGATCACATTGACTGAAAATGCGGCGAAGCATGTGCAGAATTTTTTGACCAATCGCGGCAAGGGGGTTGGTTTACGCGTCGGCGTTCGTACCAGCGGTTGCTCAGGCATGGCGTATAAGCTGGAATTCGCCGATGCTGCCGAGGGTGAGGATATGCAATTTGTCAGCAATGGTGTCACTGTGTTGGTCAATCCGCAGAGCCTGCCATATATCGACGGCATGGAGTTGGATTACACGCGCGAAGGTTTGAATGAAGGATTCAAGTTCAACAATCCGAATGTAAAGGATGCCTGTGGCTGCGGCGAAAGCTTTAAGGTTTGAATAATTCATTAGCCACGGATAAACACGGATACTCACTGATAAAACATCCGTGAAAATTCGTGTTTATCCGTGGCTAAATTGTTTTAGTTTTTGACGAGAACAGATTGATGCTTCCCACCGGCAACGATTTCAAGCAGAATTTTTTTCAACTCTTTAAGCTCTCCGCTCGTTTTCAAATCGACACTGCGCTGCTTGAGCAAAGCTTCCTTGCGCTGCAAGCGCAAGTCCATCCAGACAAATTTGCGCATCTTCCCGAAGCCGAGCGTCGCGTTTCCATGCAATGGGCGACACGCGTGAACGAGGCGTACCAGACTTTGCGTAAGCCGCTTGATCGTGCGCGTTATTTGCTCGCACTGCATGGAGTGGAGACGCAGGAAGAGACCAACACTGCGATGCCGCTGGATTTTTTAATGCAGCAGCTGGAGTGGCGCGAAGCCATCGAAGAGGCGCTACAGGCCAAAGACGAGGGGGCGCTGGACGAGTTGCAGAGTCGGCTGCGCAAGGATGTGCACGCTTTGCAGCAACAGCTCGCGCAGACGATAGACACCGGGCATGACTATCTTGCGGCGGCCGGAATTGTGAGAAAATTAAAATTCTTTGAAAAACTTGCGGAGCAAATCGCTTCCGCTTACGACGAACTTGAAACATGAGGCAGTTACTAGACGTTAGTCGTTAGGCGCTAGTTAAGTACCGGCGGCAACTAACGACTAACGTCTAGCGACTAATAACTAAAAATGGCACTACTGCAAATCTCCGAACCCGGCCTAAGTGCCGCTCCCCACCAGCATCGGCTGGCGGTCGGCATCGATCTCGGCACGACCAACTCTCTGGTCGCCACGGTGCGCAACGGCATCAGTCTGGTGTTGAACGACGAGGATGGGCGCGCGCTGCTGCCTTCCGTGGTGCGTTATACGATGGACGGTGCAGTGCAAGTGGGCGCTGACGCACAGGCGGTGCAAAGCGAAGATCCGGTGAACACCATCGTCTCGGTGAAACGCTTTATGGGACGCGGGCTGGCGGATGTCGGCGATGTGACTAACTTGCCGTATCGTTTTGTTGACGCCGCTTCGACAGGCTCAGGACAGGCACCCGGCATGCTGCAACTGCGCACCATCGCGGGCATAAAAAGTCCGGTCGAAGTCTCTGCCGAAATATTGAACGCGTTGCGCATTCGCGCCGAGCAAAGCCTCGCTGGTGAACTGGTCGGCGCAGTGATCACCGTGCCCGCCTATTTCGACGACGCGCAGCGCCAGGCCACTAAAGATGCCGCCAAACTGGCCGGCCTGAACGTGCTGCGCCTGCTCAATGAGCCGACTGCGGCTGCCATCGCCTACGGTCTGGATAACGCTTCGGAAGGTCTCTACGCCGTATACGACTTGGGCGGCGGCACCTTCGATATATCTATACTGAAGCTATCTAAAGGCGTGTTTGAAGTGCTTGCCACCAACGGAGATTCTGCGCTGGGCGGCGATGATTTCGACCACCGTATCTACTGCTGGTTGCTGGAAAAAAATCACCTTTCCGCTCTCGGTGCACACGACACACGTTTGCTGCTGACCCGTGCCCGCGCCGCCAAAGAAGAGCTGACGGATCGCACCGAGACGCGCATCACCGCCGTGCTGAGCAAGGGCGAGATGATAGACGCCGAGCTGACGCAACAGGATTTTTATGCCATGTCGCAGAATCTGGTGGCGCGCACTTTGCAGCCGATGCGCCGCGCTTTGCGCGATGCGGGGCTGTCCGTGGAAGAGATCAAAGGCGTGGTAATGGTCGGCGGCTCCACGCGCATGCCGCAGGTACAACGCGCGGTGGCGGAGTTTTTCAAGCAGATGCCGCTGACCAACCTCGACCCCGATAAAGTGGTGGCGCTCGGCGCGGCGATACAGGCCAACGTGCTGGCAGGCAACCGCAGCGCCGATGAATGGTTGTTGCTGGATGTCAGCCCGCTGTCCCTCGGTATTGAAACGATGGGCGGGCTCACCGAGAAGATCATTCCGCGTAACAGTACTATCCCCACCGCGCGCGCACAGGAATTCACCACTTTCAAAGACGGACAGACGGCGATGAGCGTGCATGTGGTGCAAGGTGAGCGCGAGCTGGTGAGCGACTGCCGCTCTCTGGCGCGTTTCGAATTGCGCGGTATCCCGCCCATGGTGGCGGGATCGGCGCGTATCCGCGTCACTTATCAGATCGACGCGGACGGCCTGTTGAGCGTGTCGGCGCGCGAGCAGAGCAGCGGCGTGGAAGCGCACATCGTGGTCAAGCCGTCCTACGGACTGAGCGACGCGGAAGTGGCGCGCATGTTGCAGGATTCCAATCTGCATGCGCGCGACGACATGCAGGCGCGCGCGCTGCGCGAACAGCAGGTGGAAGCCAATCAGTTGCTGGAGGCGGTTAACAACGCACTGGAGCAGGATGGAGATGTGCTGTTGAGCCAGAAAGAGCAGGGGCGCATCCGGGTCGGCATGGATGCTTTGCGCACTACTCTGCAGGGTGCGGATCACCTCGCCATCAAACGCGCGGTAAGCCAGCTGAACGATGCGACAGTCGCCTTCGCTCAGGCGCGTATGGACAAGAGCGTGTCGCATGCGCTCACCGGACACAATATTTCTGAATTGGACCACTGATATGACGCAGATTATCGTACTGCCGCACGAAGAGCTTTGCCCCAAAGGCGCGTTGTTCGAAGCTGAACCGGGCACATCGATTTGCGATGTGCTGTTGCAGCACGACATCGAGATCGAGCACGCCTGCGAAAAATCCTGCGCCTGTACCACTTGTCATGTCATCGTGCGTGAGGGTTTCAATAGTTTGGAAGAGGCAACGGAACTTGAAGAGGACATGCTGGACAAAGCATGGGGGCTGGAAGCGAATTCGCGCTTGAGCTGTCAGGCCGTGGTGGGCAGTACCGATCTCGTGATCGAGATTCCGAAATACACCATCAACATGGCGAAAGAGGGGCATAGCAAATGAAATGGACTGACGTGCGCGACATTGCGATTGCCCTATCGGAAAAACATGCCGATATCGACCCGAAGACTATCCGTTTCGTCGATCTGCATAATCTGGTGGTCGACCTGGAGGGTTTCGATGACGACCATCATCGAGGCGGCGAAAAAGTGCTGGAAGCTATACAGGCGGCGTGGATCGACGAGGCGGAGTGATTCTCCGTGTAGGAGGGAGCCTTCTCGCGAATGAACAAACAATCGCACACAAGGCGTGCTTCTACAGTTTGCGAATGGCTAAATAGATATAGGTTTTGGAATTCTAATGAATAAATTACTAACCCTATGGCGCAGCATCTCACCCCGCTGGTTATATCTGGTTGGCGCAGTCGTCGTTGGCGTGATGTTCGCCTCGGCGCTCTATTTGCAATATGTGCTGCGTCAGGAACCGTGTCCGCTGTGCATGATTCAGCGCGTGATCTTTATTGCCATCGGCATCGTCTTTTTCATCGCCGCGCTACATAACCCAAAGCGCATTGCCGCTCGCGTGTACGGCGGATTCATCGCGCTGCTTGCGCTGACTGGTGTAGCGGTGGCGGGGCGCCACATCTGGATACAGCATCTGCCCAAAGATCAGGTGCCCGGTTGCGGTCCCGGTTTGGATTTCATGTTGAAGAATTTCCCCATGTCGGACGTGTGGCAAGAACTGATGCACGGCTCCGGCGAATGCGCGGAAAAAGGCTGGACTTTCCTTACGCTTGGTATTCCAGAGTGGTCGCTGGCGAGTTACGTAATGCTCGGTGCGTGGGCGCTGCTGGTGGCGTTACGCAGGGCGAACTGATTGGCGGGACAAGCAGGAAATGATTGTTGATGCTTTGCCTGGAATGCCCGGAACTAAGCAACCGTATTAATTCGTTTATAAAACTGTTCGTCTATTTTTCGCTCCTCTGCAAGAACTCTGGCTTCCTCTCTTGCATTGACCGCCATTTTTTCTTGCGCCATCTGGTCGGAACGATTTAATGCGTTTATCCGTTCGGTATGCTCCTGAGAATATTTCTGCTCGGATTCCGCGCGCTGGAGATTCTGAGCGTCAGCGGATATTGTAACCACGGCAGATTCGTTCCGGTCGTCACGCGAACGTTCTTTGCGCACGGCATGAGTTGGTGCAGTGCTGGTGGTGCGGTTGGCGGATGAGGGTTGATTGGCGGTGCTAACGTTGGATATTGCCATGATGTTCTCCGAAAAAATGATCCAGAAAGTCACATCTAGATAACGTCGTCAGTTTAAATTCTATCAAAATGTTTTGTTTGTGTCAGCGGCAATATTCGTCATTCCGCACGCAGTAATACTGCACTGTTCGAGAGTCTTTGTGGCCCCTGAAATGGGTGCAATTCTATTGTGCAACAACGTTTTCAGAAAGCGAAAGCCTGTTATTCGGCAGCCGATTTTTTTTCGATCTCTTTGGCCAGAAAATAGGCCATGACGGTACGGATGACCACGATGCCGCCCAGCACGAGCAGCGTGTCTTTGCTGGGCACGACGATGGTGCCGATGATGTCTCCGGCCAGAAAGAAGTCCAGCCCCAGAGCCATCTTTTCGCCGATGGTAATGCGGATGTCGCTGAGGGCGCCGTTTAGCGGTTGCCGGTTTATTGCTTGCCAAGCACGCTGGGTGAGCATGGCAAGGCCTTGCAGGGTTCCCCACAACACGACGGCAGTGCCGAGCAACTCGGTAAAGGGAACGACATAGGCGATAAGTTCAATTAAGAATTCGTGCATCATCATCGCCTTGTCTCCTTAGTTTAGTTTGACGCGTTGCGCTTGCAACTGCGCCAGAGTCGAGCTGAAATCTTCCAAGCGTTTCTTTTCCTGTTCCACCACTGCGGCAGGGGCGCGCGCGACAAAGCTCTCGGTGTTCAACTTGCCTTGGGCTTTGGCGATTTCAGCGGACAGACGAGAAATCTCTTTGTCCAGACGCTCGCGTTCGGCGGCGACATCAATCTCAACTTTCAGCATGAGCTTGAAGTTGCCTACGATAGCCACGGCAGCATCGGTATCCGGCAGCACATCGAGCACATTCACCTCGCTCAATTTGACCAAGGCTTGCAGGTAGGGTGCAAAAATATTCAGCGTCTCGGCATCTCCCGAGGCGAGCAGCGGTACACGCAGCGCGGGAGACAGATTCATTTCGCTGCGCAGCTTGCGGCAAGCGTTGACCATCTCCTGTAGCAGGTTGATTTTTGCTACGGCAGCGGACGAGATCAGCGCGGCATTGGCCTTGGGGTAGGTTTGCAGCATGATGGAGTCGTCCTCTGTGCCGCACAGTGGCGCGACTTTTTGCCACAGCTCTTCCGTGATGAACGGGATGATCGGATGCGCCAGACGCAGGATAGCTTCCAGCACGCGCACCAGGGTGCGGCGGGTGGCGCGTTGCTGGGCTTCATTGCCGTTGGCGATCTGCACTTTGGCCAGCTCCACATACCAGTCGCAATAGGTGTCCCACACCAGCTCGTACATAGTGCGCGCGGCAAAGTCGAAACGGTATTCGTCGAAGTGGGTGGCCATTTCGGTTGACGCTTTTTGTAGCAGGCTGAACATCCACTGGTCGGCAGCGGAGTACTCGCGCGGTTGCGAGTTGTCCAGACCGACATCCTGATCTTCACAATTCATCAGCACGAAGCGCGTGGCGTTCCACAGTTTGTTGCAGAAGTTGCGATAGCCTTCGCAGCGCTGCATGTCGAACTTGATGTCGCGCCCGGGTGAAGCGAGTGAGGCGAAAGTGAAGCGCAGTGCATCAGTGCCAAAGGCGGGGATGCCCTCGGGAAATTCTTTGCGCGTGCGCTTTTCGATCTGCTCGGCTTGCTTGGGATTCATCAGGCCGGTGGTGCGTTTTTTCACCAGCTCTTCGAGCGCGATGCCGTCGATCAGGTCAATCGGGTCGAGCACATTGCCCTTGGACTTGGACATTTTCTGGCCTTCCGCATCGCGGATCAGGCCGTGCACATACACATCCTTGAACGGAATCTTGCCGGTAATGTGTTTGGTCATCATCACCATGCGTGCCACCCAGAAAAAAATGATGTCGAAGCCAGTGACCAGCACGGACGACGGCAGGAATTCTTTAACAAACGGATTCTGTGCTTCGAACGGCTTGCCTTCTTCCCAGTCCAGCGTGGAGAACGGCCACAGCGCGGACGAGAACCAGGTGTCGAGTACGTCGTTGTCGCGGTCTAGCTGTCCGGCGTAGCCCGCCTTGTCCGCCAGATGGCGTGCTTCGGCTTCGTCGCGCGCGACGAACACTTCGCCGTTCACGCCGTACCATGCGGGAATCTGATGCCCCCACCACAGTTGGCGCGAGATGCACCAATCCTGAATGTTGTTCAACCACTGGTTGTAAGTGTTCACCCAGTTCTCGGGGTGGAACTTGATCTCGCCCGAGGCCACGCATTCCAGTGCCTGCTCGGTGATGCTCTTACCCTCAGGGCCTGCTTTGCTCATCGCGACGAACCATTGGTCGGTGAGCATTGGCTCGATCACCACGTTGGTACGGTCGCCGCGCGGCACTTTGAGTTTGTGCTTCTCGGTCTTCTCGAATAGTCCGGCGGCTTCGAGATCACTCACAATTACCTTGCGCGCATCGAAGCGATCCAAGCCCTGATATTGCTTGGGCGCGTGCTCGTTGATCTTCGCGTCCAGTGTGAGGATGGAGATCATCTCCAGCTTGTGGCGTTGTCCCACCGCATAGTCGTTGAAGTCGTGCGCGGGTGTGACTTTCACGCAGCCCGTGCCGAATTCTTTATCCACGTAGTCGTCGGCGATGATGGGAATGTTGCGCCCGCACAGTGGCAGCATGATTTGCTTGCCGATCAGATGCTTGTAGCGCTCGTCTTCGGGATGCACCATCACCGCGACGTCGCCCAGCATGGTTTCGGGGCGGGTGGTGGCGACGGTGAGGTGAGTCAGTCCATGTGCACCGTCTGTCTCCACCAGCGGATAGCGGATATGCCACATGAAGCCGTCTTCCTCTTCCTGCACCACTTCGAGGTCGGATACGGCGGTGTGCAGTTTCGGGTCCCAGTTCACCAGACGCTTGCCGCGATAGATCAGGCCTTCGTTGAACAGGCGCACAAAGGTCTCGGTGACGGACTTGGACAAGCCTTCGTCCATGGTGAAGCGCTCGCGCGACCAATCGGGCGAGGTGCCAAGACGGCGCATTTGTTTGGTGATGGTGGAGCCGGATTCTTCCTTCCACTCCCATACTTTTTCCAGAAACTTTTCGCGGCCCAGATCGTGGCGCGTGATGTTCTTGGCGTTCAACTGGCGTTCGACCACGATCTGCGTAGCGATGCCCGCGTGGTCGGTGCCCGGTTGCCACAGCGTGTTGTCGCCGCGCATGCGGTGGTAGCGCGTGAGCGCATCCATCAGCGTCTGGTTGAAGCCGTGCCCCATGTGCAGCGTGCCGGTGACGTTGGGCGGCGGCAGCTGGATGCAGAAAGATTCGGTCTTGTCCGGATTGATTTCAGCCTTGAAGTAGCCGGAGGATTCCCACTTGTCGTACCAGTAGGCTTCGGTGGTCTTGGGTTCAAAGCTTTTTGCGAGTTCGTTGGTGTTCATGCTATTCGGTTGAAGTGTGGCAGGAGAGCCTGTCCTGAGCGTGTCGAAGGAGGGCGGGATTATACCTAATCCCTCACTGTTCGCCGATGGCTGAGTGTCTGCGGATTCCATGAATTGGGTGCGGATCAGGTCCGGCAAGGCTTGTTGCAGTTCCTGCCAGTCGGCATCGGTATACGCGTCGTATTGATCGAGTAACCAGGCTTCGATACGCGCAACCAGTGCCGTGGAAAAATGCTCGCATTGTTGCGCGGATAAAGTAATGGAAGGGGATGGCAAGGAGTGGGCGAGAATTGCGACGGATTGCACGACATCGGACGGTTTATTGTCCTCAGCTTCATTGTAGGAGCGAGCATGCTCGCGAAGCCCCTTCGCGAGCATGCTCGCTCCTACAACAGCTTCGCTGGCTAAAGGAGTGGTTGGTATTGACACCACTTCCGTCAACACTGGAATGTTTAACGGTTCCGCATCCACCACCTCGGTCAGTACGGGAATATGAGCTGCATGGACTTCAGTGTCCTTTTGCTTGGACATCTATTACGCTCCCTGCTTTTGACGCAAGTCGAAGTGGCGTAGCTCGTAACCGCGATCTTTGTAAAACATATAACGCTCGCGCCCGAGCTTGGCATCTTCATCGTCCGTGCCGACGATCTCGATGACGCGCTCAAAGCGGCTGAAGAACGGCAGGCTGGTGTTGTGCAGGCTGATGAGCAACTCGGAATGCGGGAAGGTTTCATCATGGCCGATGACGATCGGCATCGTGGCGGCCTCCGCTTCGTGGCTGCGGCAGTGCGGCATGAAAGCGGTGGCGGGAAAAATCCACAGCAGCTTGTCCAACTTGTCGGCCGTGGCCTCGTCCGGCACGTGCAGCAACACGCGCAGTCCGTTCTGCATGGCTTTCTGGCTCAGTTGGCAAGCGGTGCGCAGCTTGTCTTCGCTGCCTGTGTAGAAATCGACTTTGGTCATAAAAATTATTGCATTTCGAATGTTGACGGATAGAAATTATCTAATTTCGATAACAGCGTTACCTTCAGCAAGCCTTTCCCGAAGCGCAGGCATGATTCGGGAGAACGCATCAAGCAAGGCTACTTTTCGGCAATTGCCTAGCCTCACCCATACAACTTGCGGCGGGATGTGGCCTTGGCGGTTGGCGAGAATTTGAAAATCTTCATCCTTGGTGATGATGGTCAAATTCCGTTCTTTTGCATACTGCCAAATGACCCGATCATCGGAATTCTCCAATCCCACATCCAGCACATGGATGCACTCCCAGCCGTTGGCGGCGAGATGGCGCGCCAATGCCACTGGCAGTTGGTTGTCCACCAATAAGCTCATGCCGCGATCAGAATAGGGTGGTCGGATTGAATAGCCGCGTAGTCGAGAGCGGCCAGAATGTCAGCCTCTTCGAGGAAAGGATAGTCGTTCAAAATTTCCTGATGCGAAGCCCCCGCGCCCAACAGGCCGAGAATATCAGAGACGCGTATACGCAAACCTCGAATACAAGGGCGCCCCCCGCATTGACCGGGGTCGATGGTGATTCGCTCAAGCAGTTTTGTATTCAAGGTCTCCTCCAAGCAATAATTTTGTTGCAGATGGAAATGCAGTTGATAAAAGTCCGCGCGATTATAGCAAGGGCTAATGGTGAGTCCGTTTTATCCCTGATGCCATTCCCGCGCAGGCGGGAGTCCAGCAAAAAAACAGCCCGCGAAGCGGACAAAATCTTGATCAATATTGCAGGTCAACTTGGATTCCAAGCAGTTTACTTTCAGCCGAGTCATCCTTCAGACGTACAGTTATATTCTTATCAATAATCAACTCAAGTTCCTCTTTGGTGAATTGGTCGCTCATGCTTTCAATCTGATCTTCATTCATTGTTGCGATGTATTGTAGGCCTGCGCTCTTCGTCAGCTCATGAGCTGTTTTAAAAAGCACTGCGCGCTGGCGTGGATCAATATCACTAAACAGGCGACTGTCATGGACAAGAAAATTAACCTTGTGTGACTTCGTCAGCAATAAGGTCATATCGAAACAGAAAAGGCGAACTTCATTGATACCATCAGAGGCGTCGTTTTGAATACGAATATCCATGTCAAACCGAATCTGATTTTCGCCTTCATTATTTTTTAGGCTGATACCTGCAGGAGCCTTTGGATAAAAACGTTTCACCAAAGAACGAAACGGAGCTAGCTTGTGTTCAATGCCCGCGTTCGATTCCGAAAGATAGGCATTGGTATTGATGATGGCATCGCTAAGCTTGCTGCTGATCTTTGCTAGCGTGTCACTGTACCTCTGCTTCAGCTCTTTAAAATCCTTAAGCTTTTGCGATTCGGCCTTTAGCGCGCTGATCTGATTAGTAATCGCAACAAACTGATCGAGAGCCCGACTGGAGCCCAAAAGCGCAAGCTTTTGATCGAGCGTTGCTTGGCCTGTGCGTATTTCACCCCCAGCTGTTTCAAGCTCCTTAATTAGCTGAAGCTTGTCACGAGAAAGGCGCGCAATTCTATTTTCCAATAGAGACTTATGGAACAGCTCCACATCTTTAATCCGCTTTATTGTTTCCGGACGAAATGCATCCTTAACCTCCTCATACAGCGCAAGCATTTTTTCTTGGGAGATATCCGGCTTCTGTCTCATACTCGCATCAATGCTTCCAATAGCATTACGAATTAAGACGATCTGATTTTTCAAATTAAATAAATGATCAGCAAGCCTGTCTGCTTCCTGCTGGATTTCATAATAGTTTGCTGCGACCTCAAACCGCTTGAGTTCATCTTCGAGCCTGGAAATTTCCTCTTGCGAGAATGCTAGCGTGATATCGACATCTTGATCACCCTTAAAAAAGTCGCGAATGACCGTATCTTTTTCAAAGCTTTTTATAAGCTGCTCGGTTTCGGCATGCTCTTTCCGAAGCAAATTTTTCTCAACAATCAAATCCGTATTCAAGCCCAGCAGGAAACAATTCCTAACCAGAGCGTCATATAGAGAATAGTCCGAGGCCGTCTCATCAGGCTTGTTATAACTTTGAGAGCCAGAACGAACAAATTTTGAGATTAGCGAACGAAAACTTAAACCGGGAGTGTCGGAAGGGATATTGAAGACGCCCTCCTCTAAAAAGCTCTTGTACTTAGGCAGGGAGATTTCATTGTGATTCAAGATGATTTTGTTTTGCTTGACGGTGTTCCTAGAGACGGTGTGAGTAACGCCATCAATTTCAAACGTCAAAGTGAACTCCCACCCTGGAAGCGCCTTCGCGAAAGAGTCCTTCGCTTTGCTAGCCAAACAAAAATGTACTAACTCGATTAACAGGGACTTTCCGACACCGTTATATGTTTTGTCGCTTTTCGCGGAATTTTTTTCTTTAGTATGCGTTTTGACGCCCACGATCAATGTCAAACCTTCAGGATTGAACCGTACCGTTTTGAACGAAGACATGTTTGCCGATAGTTGAACTAATCGCATTTTTCAATCAATCCATCTTTTTTTATTGAAATGGCACCAATAGTAAAAAGAACGTCGAGTACAAGTACGACATTCTCAAATGGGCACCTCTAATAATTGGTTATTTGGACTTCGTAAACGCGTCCCGATGATTTTTTTGTGGCGGTCAACTATGTGCGCGTATTTTTGAATGATCGT
>WSYA01000040.1 GCA_009773615.1 Gallionellaceae bacterium | reverse complement strand
CGGGGACGATTTCTTTTTGGCGGAACGGCGTGAAGATCGCCGTCACCAGACTCTCTTCGGCCATAGCGGTGCAGCTCGTCCATAACAGCCCGCACAGCAGGGCTAGCGATTTAAATTTCATATTCATTTTTATGCTCCCGAGTTATTGCGCCAGTAAAAAGGTCAGGAAGTCTGCCTTTTCCTGTGTAGTGCATTCGCGGCCCCATGTGTCCTTGCAGTTGCGCTTAAACCATTTTTCGATTTTCTTTTCGTCGGTAAAGCGTTCCGCGTTCACCTTTGGCGACATAGGCTCGATGACTTTGTGGGTCTTGTGGTGTTTGCCCGCCTTGCTGAAGTCGGTGCCGTGGCAGGTGGAGCACGACATCATTTCTCCGTCTTCGCCTTTGGCTTCTTTGGTCCAGTCTGCCTTCGCTTTGGCAACATCTATTTTGCTCACGCCTTCGGCTTTATATTTCGCCAACAGGGTGTCGCTTGCCGGTGAGGCCATCGCCGCAGGCGCCTCCACAAAGGAAGCTAGAATCATCAGTGCATACAGATATTTCATTTTCTTTCTCTCCATTACCAAGTTAATTTAATTGCAACAAGCATGCCGAGGGCACCCGCTTCGGCAATGCCGGCGTGACTGACCGTTCCCGTATTTTGACTGCCGGCTTTCTGCACGCCGTATGCCAACAAAGCCGCTCCCGCCGCCCCCAACAATACGTGCAAATTATCTGGATCAGACCAGCCGTCTTCCAAACTAAAGTCATCCCAGTGCGAGATCAATCCCGAGGCAACCGTAGCAACCGCCATTGCCGCAGTCGCTTTCCCCAATTGAGCGTGCGTGCCGTTTACATCGCGCGGGGCATTGGGTACGCAATTCTGCTCGCAGCCTTCACCCGGATTGGTAACCATCGTCAACCCGGCCAATACGACCGTACCCAAGCCTAAATATTTATGCAGATTGCTACCCGAAAGCAGTGGCGGATCGAACTCCGCTACGGGTGTAACCGGCGCAATATTTGCACGGACCTTGGCGACATCGGCGTCGTTCGCTGCCAGCATAAAAGACCCAGCGCTCTGGGAAGAAAACTGGCTCACCGGTAATGCGAGGTTTAGCGATTGCTCTGCAGCTTGCCCTGTTCCGGCAAAGGCCGCCAAACATACTCCGGCGGCTAAATGCCTTAGTTTTAAATCAATTGCCATTCTTTTCTCCTTAGTTTTAAATCAATTGCCGTTTTTTTCCTTGGTTTTCATCTATTTTTTTAATGCCCCAAATCATCGGCTGGCACGTTTTTCTTTCCCGTGAACATCGCCCGCACGAGATTTTCTTTGTGCTGGATACTGCCTGCCGCCACGCCGAGCAAGTGCAAAGGAATCAGTATCAATGCGGCATCGACCAACCAGCCGTGCAGGTGGCGCGCCACATAGCTCGCGTCATCGTCAAAATAATCGATCAGAAACAACAGCGGCCCCTCGAAATCGATCACGGCCAGCGTCGTCAGTCCGCTCAGGAAGATCAGCGCCAGCAAACCCAGCAGTGCAAAAACCATCAGCGCCCCTGCGGGGTTATGCCCGAGATAATGCTTGGGGCTGCCCTCCCGCAACGAACGCAGATAAGCGATCGTCTCCTGCGGGGAGAAGATGAACGAACTGAAGCGCGCATAGCGGTTGCCCGCAAAGCCCCAAAACACGCGCGCCAGCACCAGCACACACAGGAAATAACCGATCAACGTATGCAAGAATCCGATGTGGAATTCGGCAGTGAGATAGGCTGCCGTAAAACTCAACACCAATGTCCAATGGAACAGTCTGACCGGCACATCCCATACCTTCACACTTTTTTCGCTATCGCTCATGTCACGCTCTGCTCGTTAATTTTTCGGGGGCGTTAATAAATATTTAACTTTCAGGCTTCAGGTAGCAGGCTGTCATCAACCAAAAATTTTGGATGAAAATCGCAACGCACGAACGAAAGCAATTCGATGACGGGTGTACGCGTGAGCATATCCCTTAAATTCTTTGCCACAAATCCGCCCAGTCCGGCCAGTGTCTTCACAAAATTCCGGCCAGTTTTCCGGTGCAGTATCCAAGGGACCGCCACGCCCACATATACTGCGGATGCAAGCGACGCTACCCCAATGGTTACGATTCGGGCAACGCGTCCACCGGCACCATGGGCCCGCCACAGATCGAACACCACGCAGCGGTGCGCCAGCTCTTCCCGAGCATGCATATCGAACAACTCTTTGGCAAACGCCGACTCGAATTTCAGACGCGGATTATGGCCGATATACAGCTTAGAAATGACCGCTGCAAAATGCTCCAGCGCTGCGGCCAATGCCAAACGCTTGGAGAGACTCAGATGCCGCCTTGCGCCGTCCAGCAGTGCGTGAATCATGGCAAGGCCGGAGGGGTGCTTGCCCAGATTTTTCAGGAGTGTCGCGTTGAATCTTTTATGCACCACTGAGTGGTTGGACTCTTCGTGAACGAATGCCTGACAACGTTGCACCAATTCAGCATCCTGCTGTGTGCGGATTCCCTCGGCCACAGTGCGAATGAAAAACACCTCCAGCACGGGCGTGACGAAACTCACCGCCTCCATCACGCTTGAGGTGACGGGGTCGGCATTGCACCAGTTGACCGGGAGGTCGCCCATATCAGATTGTTGGGGTAACGTTTTCATTTCGTTTTCTGTTGCTCGTTGTGCGTTAACTTATCCAGTGCAGCAAACGTGTCGGCACTGATCTCATACTGCTCATCGCCCGCATAAACTTCTATCTCGGTCAGCATCTTGGCGGCATCGCGGATCGTCAGCTTCTTTGCCGCCATCGTGCCAGCATCTCCTTTACGCATAACCTTTCCGACCGTGGTAGCGCGTATCAAAACATGCCGGCTATCGAACAGCCGGGTTTTTAACGAAAGCTTCGCTTGCTGATCCACGCAGCTTTCGACTTCTCTGATCGGGCTTTTTTCATCGTCCGTCATTGACCGCAGCTTTAGGCAATCTCGCCCATCAATTTGTTCCATTCCTTCCAGAAATTGTTTCGGCCATCCCCACCATGGACTCAGCATGTCACAAGCCACCAGACCCGAGTCGAACATTCTGGCATACGGATCGAACTCATTTTGTTCACCGGCGGCACGGCTTTCCACTCCCCTGATGCGCCCGTCGCTGCCGCGTTCGACTGCGTAGCTTCGATTGCGCGCCGCCTCGGGTGAAATTCCGCGAATCACCAAACGCTGTCTATCGGCGGAAATCTGCCCGATCACCGCCAACTTCAACGGCGCGGGGTGCGCGCCACTAGCTCTGGTCACAAAGACATTCAATCGCGCTTCAAAGCCCTCCGAGAATATGGCTTCCCTCATCGACTCGGCCACCGCATTGGCCGACGCAGCAGCATCGGCCGCATATACCGTATCGATGCCCGACAACAGACAGAGTAAAACCGCCGCCACAATACGCAACATCATTCATACCTCAGTGCCGCTGACGGCAGCGACCGCGCCGCTTTAAACGCGGGATAAAAACCTCCGCAAATACCCAGCAACACCGAAAGACCCATCACCGCAAAAAAGAACGGCATCGAAAAGATCGCGTCGATTTTGCCGCGCATCAGTTCAATGTGCTCCAAACCCCATGCGATACCGACCCCCATCACGATGCCCACAACCCCTCCCGCCACCGAAAGAATCACCGCTTCGCTGACGATCAGCTTTATGATGGTGCCGCGCTGCCAACCTAGCGCCAGCAATATCCCGATCTCGCGGGTACGTTCGTTGATACTCATCAGCATGGTGTTGAACACCACCAACGCACCGACCAGACCGGCGATGAGAATGGTGGCATTGCTCATCGCCTTGGAAATGCGCACCACCGCGTTCTTGCTCACCAATTCGCCCGAAGTGATCGCCACAAAGCCCGGCAGGGTCTGCTTCACCTGCTCCTTGATGCTGCGCAGATCGGCCTCGGTTGCGTCGGCATCCATCTTGATATTCAACACATTCACTTTGCCCGGCTTGTCGGTGACTTGCTGCGCCATATCCAGCGTCATCAACAGGGCACCGTTTTCCACGACCGCGCTGCTTTCAAAGATGCCCGCCACTTGAAACACCCTGCCTTCGATCTCCACCTGATCGCCAGTCTTTTTGTGCAGCATTTCGGCGGCTAGCGCACCGATCACCACCACGGGTTCCTCGCGGCTGGCAGGCCAGCGCCCGTCGACCAGCTTCAGATGTTCCCAAAGATAGCTGCCGTAGACCCAGCCGAATACGAACACTGGCGGCGCGTCATTGCTGACAGTCAACATCTCGCTCAGCAGACCGACAACTTCCTTTACATGCGGCAATCCCGCCAGCGTTTGCTGCACTTTTTCGGCTTTAAACGGCGACGGCATGGTGTTTTCGCTCGTCATCTTGGTCACGATCAAGTCCGTGCCGCGCGCATCGTTAGCTTTCTGCCAGCTTGCCTCGAACCCCCAAGCGATACTGGTCAATGCCACAACCGCCGCGATGCCCAATGCGATGGCGGACACCGTCAGGCCTGTGCGCGCCGGCCTGCGATACAGATTGTCCAGCGCGAAGCGAAACAGGTTCATGCGGACGCTCCTTGTTCGATCTTGCCGTCGCGCATGCGGATGATGCGATCCGAGCGCGCGGAAACCGTCGCATCGTGCGTCACCATGATCAGCGTCAACCCTTGTTCTTTGACGATTCCGGTCAGGATGTCCAGCACTTGTGCCGCATTGGCGCTATCCAAACTTCCGGTCGGCTCATCGGCCAAAATCATGCGCGGGCGGTTGATCAGGGAGCGGGCGATAGCCACGCGCTGTCTCTCGCCCCCGGACAACTTGCCCGGGAAATGATGGAGCCGGTCGCGCAACCCCAACTGCGTTAACAGTGCCTCGGCGTGCGCTTTGTATTCATCGGCTGTGCCGTCGCAGCCGATAGTAGGCACGATCACATTGTCGAGCGCGGAAAGCGTCGGAATCAAATAAAACGCCTGAAAAATGAAGCCTATGTTTTCCCGGCGAAACAGCGAAGCATCCCCGATCTTGGAATAAGGCTGATCGCGAAAAACCAACTCGCCCGAAGTCGGCGCATCTAGCGTCCCGATCACATTCAACAAGCTCGACTTACCCGAACCACTGGGACCGGCGATAGAAACAAACTCACCTTCGCGCACATCCAGATCGACACCGTTCAGCGCCTTGATCCGGCCCTCATCGAAATGCAGGTTCAGTGCCTTGATACGCAGGATAGGCGTGCTGAGGGAGAGCGCACTCATCGGCTAAACATCTTGCGGCATCAGGCTGTCTTGTAGCGAGGCGATGATCAACTCACCTCATTTAAAACTGAATCACCCCGCCAACATAAGTGTTGGTCGGCGCTTCCGTCTGCAACCCGGTGGGATCCTTCAGGTTGTATTTGCTATATCCCGCGCGCAGACCGATTTTTAGCCTGTTGCCGCTTAACCCGAATTCGTGCGGCAACATATATTGCGCGCCCAAGCCATATGACGAACCTTTCCAATTGGTTTCAACTTCAGCCGGCGACGGGGCATTCGACCTTTCCATGCTCGCGTATCCCAGACGAATCAAGACGGAAAAATCCTCGCTCATGGGAAGCCCCACGACGGCGGCAAACTCGGAACCCGCCAACGTTGTGGAAGTATAAGTGCCAGCCCCCAGATAGCCCGGTGGAGGCACTTTATATTTAGCCTTCTCGACCAGCGCGGTCATTCCGCCCTCAACTGAAAATACTGAATTAAACTGATAGCCGACCAAGCCGCCAAACGATGGGCTGTCTTCTGCATTTTTGATATTGGCTGTCCTGCCCAATACGCCTACAAGATATAAACCGCCATCATCCTCCGCCCAAGCCCGGGCCGCGATGACGGACAACAATGCAACAGCGAAAAGTTTTTTCTTCATTTTCATTCCTCATCATATTTGATGAACTAAACAAGTCATTCAAATTCGATATAGCCTTTACGGCAACAAGTAAAGCCCTCAAATCGTGCCGTGGATATTTTTCCCACAGACGGTATTTTAACCGTCATTGAGATTCCAGGCAATGCAAAAATGCTACGTTTTGCGCTGTCAGACATAGCCTGCCGTGCACAGGCAGACTGAACAAGTTGCCCGAACTGACATAGAATTCGGCAACAACCAGAAACCACGGGGAGGCTAGATGTTCCAAATACGAGTTCATGGTCGCGGCGGTCAGGGCGTGGTGACCGCAACCGAGATGTTATCCGTGGCAGCGTTCGAAGAGGGTCGCCACGCGCAAGCTTTCCCGAGCTTCGGCTCGGAGCGCACGGGAGCACCGGTAGTGGCCTTCTGCCGCATCGACGACAAAGAAATCCGTCTGCGCGAACCCATCATGGAACCGGACGCGCTCATCATCCAAGACCCCACGCTGCTGCATCAGATCGACGTGTTTGCCGGCCTGAAACAGGATGGCTACGTGTTGCTCAACACTCATCACAGTTTCGAGACGCTCGGCTTGTCCGACATCCTCAAGGAGCGCAAAGCCGAGCGCTTCTGCACGCTGCCCGCGACCGAGCTGGGGCTCAAGCATGTCGGCCGCCCCATACCCAACGTGCCGCTCATCGCCGGTTTCGCCGCGCTGTCCGGCACGATCAAACTGGAATCCGTCATCAAAGCGATCAACGAAAAATTCTCCGGCAAAGTGGCCGAGGGCAACATCGCTGCGGCAACGGAATCCTACTATCTGGTGAAAGAAAAAATAAAGGGGGGCGCACATGCTTAAACAGACCGAAGGCTCCAAAGCCGTCGCCGAGGCCATCGCGCTATGCCGTCCCGAAGTGATCTGCGCCTACCCGATCTCGCCGCAGACTCACATCGTCGAAGCGTTGGGCGAGATGGTTAAGTCGGGTGAACTGATGCCGTGCGAGTTTATCAACGTGGAAAGCGAATTCGCCGCGATGTCCGTCGCCATCGGTGCTTCGGCGGCGGGTGCGCGTTCCTACACCGCGACCGCGTCGCAGGGTCTGCTGTTCATGGTCGAGGCGGTCTACAACGCTTCCGGCCTCGGCCTGCCCATCGTGATGACCGTGGCCAACCGCGCCATCGGCGCACCGATCAACATCTGGAACGACCACTCAGACTCGCTGTCGCAGCGCGATTCCGGCTGGATGCAGCTGTTCGCCGAAACCAATCAGGAAGCGGTCGACCTGCATATTCAGGCATTTCGTCTGGCCGAAGAACTCTCCATGCCGATCATGGTGTGCATGGATGGTTTCATTTTGACACATGCCTTCGAGCGCGTGGACATCCCGTCTCAGGAACAGGTGGATGCCTATCTGCCGCCGTTCGACCCGCGCCAGGTGCTCGACCCGGCGGAGCCGGTTTCCATCGGTGCGATGGTCGGTCCCGAGGCCTTTATGGAAGTGAAGTATCTGGCGCATGCCAAACAGATGCAGGCGCTGGAACTGATCCCGCAACTGTCCGCAGAGTTCAAAAAAGTATTCGGTCGCGATAGCGGCGGCTTGGTGCGCACCTACTGCGCCGACGATGCGGAGACCATGATCGTGGCGATGGGTTCGGTGCTCGGCACTATCAAAGACACCGTGGACGAGATGCGCGCCGAAGGACACAAGATCGGCGTGCTCGGCATCGTGAGCTACCGCCCCTTCCCGCTGGCGGAAGTGCGCGCAGCGCTGATGAACTGCAAACGCTTTATCGTGCTGGAAAAAAGTCTGGCCGTCGGCATGGGCGGCATCGTCGCCACCGACGTGCGCATGGCGGTGACGGGCACGGGCCTGAAGGGATTCACTGCCATCGCCGGGCTGGGCGGGCGCCCTATTCCCAAAGCTTCGCTGCATAAGCTGTTCCGTCAGGCGGAGAAGGAAGAGTTGCCGCCGGTCACCTTCCTCGATCTGGACTGGGACGCAGTCAACAAACAGCTTGAGCGCGAGCGGCAAAACCGCCACTCCGGCCCTATCGCCGAAAACATATTGCACGACAAAGGCATCGTTTCTGCCAAGTTCGGTTGAGGAGAACACCATGAGCTTTCAACCCGTAAAATTTTATCAAACCGGCACGCTCACCGTAGGCAACCGCCTGCTTGCGCCCGACGAGCGCAGCGTGCAAGCCAACCAGATGCGCAGCAACTCGATCAACTCCGGGCATCGCGCCTGTCAGGGTTGCGGCGAAGCGCTCGGTGCGCGTTACGCCATCGACGCGGCGATGGCGGAAAGCAACGGGCAGTTGATCGCGGTGAATGCCACCGGCTGTCTCGAAGTGTTTTCCACGCCGTATCCCGAATCGTCATGGCAAGTGCCGTGGATCCACTCACTATTCGGCAACGCTCCGGCAGTGGCCACCGGCGTCATGGCGGCGATGAAGGTGAAAGGTAAAACGGAAGTGCGCGTAGTGGCACAGGGCGGCGACGGCGGCACCACCGACATCGGCTTCGGCTGCCTGTCCGGCATGTTCGAACGCAACGACGATGTGCTGTATATCTGCTACGACAACGAGGCCTACATGAACACCGGCGTGCAGCGTTCCAGCGCCACCCCGCCAGCCGCACGCACCGCGACCACCATGCCGGTGGGGGCGGAGCCGGGCAACGTATTCGGGCAAGGCAAGAACGTGCCGGAAATCGCGATGGCGCATAACATTCCCTACGTCGCCACGGCGACGGTGGCCGATCTGCGCGACCTCGAATTCAAGGTGCGCAAGGCGATGCGCATGCACGGCGCACGCTACATTCAAGTGTTCGTGCCGTGCCCGCTGGGCTGGGGCACAGCCTCGCACGACACCATCCGCATGGCGCGGCTGGCCAAAGAAACGGGCATGTTCCCGGTGTTCGAGGCCGAGCACGGCGAAGTCATCAGCGTGCTGAAGATACGCCACCGGCTTCCGGTGGAAGATTATCTGCAACCGCAAAAACGCTTCGCGCATCTGTTCGGCAAACACGCGCATCCCGAAACCGTCGCGCGCATACAAGCCATCGCCGACCGCAACATTCGCAAATATGGATTGCTGAGCGAGGAGAGTAGCTAACATGCAAAACAAACCCTTTGCCATCACCCTCAAACCCGGCACGTCACTCGCCAACCTCACGGGCAGTTGGCGCACCGCGCGCCCGGTGTATCTCGACCGCTTGCCGCCGTGCAACAACGCCTGCCCTGCAGGAGAAAACATCCAGGGCTGGCTGTTCCATGCCGAGTCCGGCGACTATGAACAAGCCTGGCGCGTACTGGTGGAAAACAACCCGCTGCCTGCCGCGATGGGGCGCGTGTGTTACCACCCCTGCGAAAGCGCATGCAATCGCGCCCAGCTCGACTCGTCGGTGGGCATCAATTCTGTGGAACGTTTTCTGGGCGACGAGGCCATCAAGCGCGGCTGGAAATTCGCAGCACCCGCCGCCGCATCCGGCAAACGCGTGCTGGTCGTGGGCGCGGGGCCATCCGGCCTCTCTGCCGCCTACCACTTGGCGCGCATGGGACATCAGGATTCCCAAATATCGTTTGCCGCGCGAAGTGCTGGACGCAGAAGTACAGCGCATCCTCGATATGGGCGTGACGCTCAAGCTGAACACCAAAGTCACGCATATCGAACAGAGCATGAAAGAGGGCAGCTTCGATGCCGCCTTCCTCGCGGTTGGTGCGCACATCGGCAAACGCGCCATGATCCCCGCCGGAGATGCGGCGCATATCGTTGATGCGGTGTCGGTGCTGCGCTCGATGGAAGGCGAAGACAAGCCGATGCTGGGCCGCAAAGTGGTGGTATACGGCGGCGGCAACACCGCAGTGGATGTGGCACGCACCGTCAAACGCATGGGCGCCGAGCCCATCATCGTCTACCGCCGCACCCGCGACAAAGCGCCCGCGCACGACTTCGAGATCGAAGAAGCTTTGCAGGAAGGCGTGATGATCAAGTGGCTCTCGACCATCAAACAGGCGGGCGACAGCAGCATCACCATTGAAAAAATGGCGCTGGATGACAAGGGGTTCCCGCAACCCACCGGTGAGTTCGAAACACTGGAAGCGGACTCGGTAGTGCTGGCGCTCGGGCAGGATGTCGATCTGTCGCTTCTGCAAGGCGTGCCGAATCTGGAGATCAAAGACGGCACAGTGCAGGTGTCGCCCAACATGATGACCGGACATCCCGGCATCTTTGCGGGGGGCGACATGGTGCCATCGGAGCGCACCGTGACGGTGGCTGTAGGTCACGGCAAAAAGGCCGCACACAACATTGACGCATGGCTGCGCGGCACGACTTACCAACCCGCACCCAAACACGAACTGGCGGAATTCGGCAAACTCAACCCGTGGTATTACTCCGACGCCGACAAAACCGTGCGCCCGATGCTCGACATCATCCGCCGCCAATCAACCTTCGAAGAAGTACAGGGCGGGCTGGACGAAACCACCGCACTGTTTGAAGCGCGCCGCTGCCTGTCCTGCGGCAACTGCTTCGAGTGCGACAACTGCTATGGCGTGTGCCCCGACAATGCCGTCATCAAACTCGGGCCGGGCAAACGTTTCGAGTTCAAGTACGACTACTGCAAAGGCTGTGGCATCTGCGTGGCCGAGTGCCCGTGCGGCGCGATCAAAATGGTGACGGAAGAAACTTGATGGCCCCAATTAATAAATCTGCTCAGACTAATTCAAGTTAGGAAAAACATGAGTAATTTTTGCGCTACCCCTGACCGTGAGAACATCCATCCAAGAAAACATCCGTGTCCGTCTAATGGCAAGGAATATTTGGAGGTACCTCCCCGAACTATTGCTCACCACATCAAAGAGTCTTGGACTTGGACTAAGACTGCTACACGCTATTTTTTCTGTGATGCCCCTGAGTGCGATGTCGTGTACTTCGGTGATGATGGTTCAACTATTCTCAGGTCGCAGCTACGTACACAAGTTAGTGTGAAAGAACGAACTGATGACAGCCTACTTTGCTACTGTTTTGGCGTTTGCAGTGCAGATTTTTTGCGCGATCCAACCGTTAAGAATTATGTAATTGATCAGACTAAAGCAGGTCTGTGTTCATGTGAAACTAGCAATCCATCTGGACGTTGCTGCTTGAAGGACTTTCCAAAATCAGAGAATTGAACGCCTGCTTTGTCCACTTCTGAGACTGTCACTATTCAATTCTGACTACCCGGCAACGGGCGCACGCTGCTAGATAAATACACCGCATTGCTTGGCAAGCTGGCATAGCGCCTCAAATCCCATTACCATTCGCGGCCTTGATATTGGACGGAGAGTTGGCATGGGCATGATTTCGCAACCGCTGTTGGTTACGGCGTTGATGCTCATTGTTTCCAATCTGTTCATGACTTTTGCGTGGTACGGTCACCTCAAGAACTTTGCGCACTCGCCTTGGTATGTTGCCGCTCTTATCAGCTGGGGTATCGCGCTGTTCGAATATCTGCTGCAAGTGCCGGCGAACCGCATCGGCTATACCGCGATGAATCTCGGGCAACTGAAGATTTTGCAGGAGGTCATCACGCTGTCGGTTTTCGTACCGTTCGCGGTGCTGTACATGGGGCAACCGTTGAAGATGGATTATCTGTATGCGGCGTTGTGTATGATGGGCGCGGTGTATTTTATTTTTAGAGCTTAAAAGCTGAAACCTTTTACCACAGAGACACAGAGACACAGAGAGAAGCAACCCACCCCATCAAATACCCGGCGTGATTTTGCGATTCGGTAATTGATCAATTATTTTGAATTTGTTTTTCTCTGTGTCTCCGTGTCTCTGTGGTGAGTTTGTTTTGTTAGGACATAAACATGCATATTCACATCCTCGGCATCTGCGGCACTTTCATGGGCGGCATCGCGGCTATCGCCAAGCAGTCGGGCTATCGCGTCACGGGCTGCGACGCCAACGTTTATCCGCCGATGAGCACGCAGCTCGAAGCGCAGGGTATCGAACTTATCGAGGGCTTCGGTGTAGAGCAGCTTGAGCTCAAGCCGGATATGTTCGTCATCGGCAACGTGGTGTCGCGCGGCAATCCGCTGATGGAAGAAATACTCAAGCGCAATCTGCCCTATGCCTCCGGCCCGCAATGGCTGGCGGACATGCTGCTGCGCGATAAGTGGGTGCTGGGCGTGGCGGGCACGCACGGCAAGACCACCACGACTTCTATGCTGGCGTGGATACTGGAATATGCGGGCTTAAATCCGGGCTTCCTGATCGGCGGCGTGCCGCAGAATTTCGGCATCTCCGCGCGCATCACCGAATCGCCGTTTTTTGTGATCGAGGCGGACGAATACGACACCGCTTTCTTCGACAAACGCTCCAAGTTCGTGCATTACCGCCCGCGCACCGCGATCCTCAACAACCTCGAATTTGACCACGCCGACATCTTCCCCGACCTCGCCGCCATCGAGACACAGTTTCACCATCTGGTGCGCACTGTGCCGGGCAACGGTCTGGTAGTGAGCAACGGGCGCGAAGAATCGCTGACGCGCGTGATCAAGCGCGGTTGCTGGACGCCGGTGGAAAAGTTCGGCAGCAATGACGGCTGGAACATCGACGATGACAACCGCGTGACCCTGAACGGAGTCGCGCAAGGCACGCTGCAATGGGAACTGTTCGGCGAACACAACCGCATGAACGCGCTCGCCGCTCTTTCCGCTGCACGCCACGCGGGTGTGCCCGTGGCAAAGGGTTTGGCCGCGCTTGCGGAATTCAAAAACGTGAAGCGCCGCATGGAAGTGCGCGGCACAGTCAACGGCATCACCTTGTACGACGACTTTGCACACCACCCCACCGCCATCGACACCACCGTCGCGGGGTTGCGCCGTAAAGTGGGCAAGGCGCGCATCCTCGCCGTGCTGGAGCCGCGCTCCAACACCATGAAGCTGGGCGTGATGAAAGACGCATTGCCCGGTAGTCTGAAAGATGCCGACCTAACTTTTTGCTATGCCGGAAATTTGGGCTGGGATGCGCGCGGCGCACTTGCGCCGCTGGGTGACAAGGCCATAGTGAAAGACGATCTCAACGAACTGATAGAAGCCATCGCCGCCGCCGCAAAATCAGGCGACCAGATTCTGGTGATGAGCAACGGCGGGTTTGGCGGAATACATGAGAAATTATTGAAGCGGCTGGGCTGATTGTTGCGCTGTTGCGTTGAAATGCGCGACTGCATTCGCCCCGAAAAACCTCTGATCGCGCGATCAGGAAATTGAACTTGAAGTTATCGGTCGGACGCCATTTTTAGAACAATAACTGAGCGCTAACTCCCGTTTCGATTGTTCTATTCTTGGGTTCTATGACCCCCATGCCTGTGGCCGTATTGGTCGAAACCCAGTCCGAATCTTGTATGTCCATGAAACGATAAAAGGGCGTCAACTCTACAGTTCTATTTCCTGCCGGAAAAATAAAACTTACTTCAAAGTTATAACCGCTTCCCGAATTTTGAGTATTGGTCGTCCCCTGCGTTATACCCAAACTCGGACCCGAATACTGCTTTCCCCCAATCAGATGTTTATAGGTTGCTTTGGGGGTGATCTGGGCACTGTCGAGCTGGAAGCTGTACTTGATAAAGACGGAGTCGTACAGGATCGTATTTTTTCTATAGTACCCGCCGGCGGTAAATTCCGAGTGATCTTCCAGCACGCGCTGATTCACTCCTATGCCTACCGTCAAGGGCTTAAAAACAGCGAACCCTATCCCTAGCTCATATGTGCTCCTGGGCGTTCCATAGCTTCTCAAGGTGCCATATCCTGAATAGGTTCCCGCCGCATTCTGGTATCCGCCGATGTAATCGGATTGCCCCGTGGCATAGCGTGCTGTCACAAATGCAACATGCGCCGGGGAAAGTGCAAACTCAACGCGGGAATTGATGCCCCGCATAAGTGCGCTCTGCTGCATAAATTTGGCATTCCCCCGCCTAGTGTCGTACTCCGTATAAGTCTCGCTATAGGACTCGATCCCGACGAGTGCGCGAATGGCCTGGTCATATTCTGGCGGGTTGTATTGTCCGGCATACCCGAAAGATGAGTGCGCAAGCATGAATACCCCGGAAAAAATAATAGCGATTCTCACAATATTGATACCAACTTGTTCTGCATAAATTTACCTCGCCCTTGTACTCATGGTTTTTACTGCACCAGATACTCGATCACTTCAGTCGGCCCTTCGCTGAACGGTTGGCCCAGACTGATCGCGCCCGCGCCGTGCAGCACGATCTCCTGATGCGCGAGATGGATCACCTGGTTGTCGCTGAAGCGGATATAAGTGCCGTTGGCGCTGTGGTCGGTGATGACAAATTTGCCGAAACTGAATTCGATGCGCGCATGCTGGCGCGAGGCAAAAGTGCTTTGTATGATGAGCTCGCAGGTGTCGCCGCGACCGAGCACGATACTTTTGTGCTGTTCGTTGATGGTCGTCACCTGTTGGTGATAGCGCAGAAGCAGCTCATGGCGCGCCTCGGCGGGTTTGCGAAACTCGGGCAGCCCGATACGGGTGCTCAGCGTGTCGTCCCGCTCCCAGTTGACCTGAAACACATCGAGCGCTTCTTCCTTGCCGCGAAATTCCGCACGCGAAACATGGCGCACTTTGCCGCGCAATTCTGCGGGCAGCGCATCCGTCGCCGCTTGTGTGGTCAAAATCTGGCGCGCACGGGTGATAGAGGCGACGCGCGCGGCAACATTGACCGCATCGCCGAACACGTCGCTGCCTTCGCAAATGACATCGCCAAAGTGAAAGCCGATGCGGATGTACAGGGTGCGTTCGCCGCCCGGACGCTCGCGCTCGACGGCCAGCTGCATGGCGCAGGCCGCTTCGAGGGCGGCGGACGCGGTGGGGAACGTACACATGATCTCGTCGCCGATGGTCTTGATCAGCGCGCCTTGGTGCACCACCAATTCCTGGATCATAACGTCCAGACATTTCGTTACGAGACTTAGTGCCTGCACGTCGCCCAGCTTGTCGTACAGGGCTGTGCTGCCGCTGATATCGGCAAACAGGATGGCGAGTTTTGCTTGTTGCGGCGTGTTGTTCATATCATCCGTTCGCTCCGAACATCATGCGTTTCGCCACGAATTTTTTTGCCGTCGGCAAACGTCCCAACAGCGACAGCGCCCATCCGCGCCCGCTGTTGAACAGCGGCAAATCGTTGGAGAATATGCGTACCAGTCCGTCGGTGAAGCCGATGCCCGCATTGCGGTCGACGCGGCGCGACTTGCGGTAATCCGCCAACATCGCTGCGGAGCCGAGTGCCGCTGGCTGCGCGCGCAATATGATACGCGCCAGCTCCCATGCGTCGCGCACGCCCATGTTAAATCCCTGTCCGGCGACCGGATGCAGAGTTTGTGCGGCATTACCGATGAGCACGGTATGCGGCAGCGTGGTGTCTGGCGCGCGTTTGAGGCGCAGCGGAAAGCTGCTGCGTTTGCCGACGGTGATGAACGCGCCGACGGCAGCGCCAAAGTGGTTGTGCAATTCGGCGAGAAAGGTTGCGTCGTCCCATTGCAGCATGGCTTGCGCACGCTCGTGCGAACTCGTCCACACGATCTCGTAGCCGTCTTTGTAGGGCAGCAGGGCAACGGGGCCTTGCGCGGTGAAACGCTCAAAAGCGGTGTCGGGCTGCGGGTCGGAGCAAGTGATGTGGGCGATGACCGCGCTTTGGCCGTATTCGCTGACTTTCGGCGGATACGTCGCTTCAAGCAATTTTCCACCGTCGGCTACCACGGCGAGGCGCGCATTAAGTTGTTGTTCGCGACCGGCATGTTGGTAAGTGAGCGTCGCGCCGTCGGCGGCAATGTCCAGACGGCTCACGCTGGCACATTCCAGATACGTGACTTCAGTTTGCAGCAACGCCTGATGCAATGCGGCTTGCAAGGCGGGATAGGGCAACACGTAACCGAGTTCCGGCACTTTCATTTCGCGCGCATGCAACAGCGTGCTGCCGACAGAATTTTTTTGCGAGACATGGATAGTCTTGATCGGCGAGACCTGCTCGATGTGCTTCCACACACCCAGCTTGTCGAGCAGCAAACGGCTGCCGTAGGACAACGCCAGCGCGCGCGGATCAGCGCTTTGCTCTTCCGCCTTGCGCGCTTCGAGCACCACGATGTTCAGGCCGCTGTCGCGCAAAGCTAGAGCAAGCGCGGTTCCCACCGGGCCGCCTCCGATGATAGCGATGTCGCAACTGGAAAAATCAGTGTCCATTTAGTGATCTCCATTCTTGGAGTCTACATCAACCAACTCCCGTTCGATTTGTTCGATACTGGGTAAGCTGGATTTTAGTTCGGTTGGGAGGGCGCGGGTTAAATCAAAAGTGGAAATACCGATTGGCTTGTCCATGCCGCGCAACGCATATTCGGCCAGTACTTTATTCTGCTCCTGGCAAAGAATCAGGCCGATGGCAGGGGCATCCGCCTCGTGTTTCAAAACATCATCCACCACGCTGCAATAAAAATTCATCTTACCCGCGTATTCCGGCTTGAAAGCGCCGCGCTTCAACTCGATAACCACGAAGCAGCGCAGTTTCAGATGGTAAAAAAGCAGGTCAATATAAAAATCCTGATCGCCCACCTCAAGGTGATATTGGCGTCCCACAAACGCGAAGCCCTGTCCCAGCTCCAGAAGGAATTTTTCGAGATGGCCGATTAGTCCCGTTTCTAGTTCGCGCTCATGAAAGGGTTCTTCCAGCGTCAGGAAGTCAAAAAGATACGGGTCTTTCAGCGTCTGCTGCACCAGATCAGACTGCGGGGGAGGCAAGCGCGAAGCAAAGTTGCTGGTGGTCTTACCTTGTCGCAGGTGGGCGGCGCTTTCGATTTGCATCGCCAGAATGTTGCGGCTCCAGCCGTTTGTCAGTGTTGCCTGCATGTACCACTCGCGCGCAGCAATATCTTTGACCTTTTCCATCAGCAGAGCGTGATGCCCCCAAGGAAGTGCCGATAATAATTCCGGTGTAAAAAGTGCAACAGCTTGTGGCACTTTTGCAGAGGTTTCAACTTGTGCCACAGCCTGTGGCACAAATGCCAAGGTGCGGTACTCGCGGTAAAACGCCAGCATGCGCTTAATGTTGCGTTCGGAAAATCCCTTCACTTCCGGCAGTTCATTGCGAATGTCCTGCGCCAAGCGCGGGATCACCGCCGCGCCCCAACCCTCGTCTTTCTGGCGGACGTCCAGCATCTGACCGACTTCCCAATACAGTCGGATCAACTCGGCATTCACCGCCAACATCGCCCGCGTTTGGGCGGAGCGGATACGCTGCTTGATGTCGGTCAGCAGGGCGGGATAATGCAACGCAGGGCTTGGCTTATCGACATTCATCGCTGCATTAATGTTTCAATGTCTGCAACCGTCTTCGGCGCATCCTGCGTGAGCACTTCGTTTCCGTTTGCGGTAATGAGTATATCGTCTTCGATGCGGATGCCGATGTTCCACAAGGCTTGCGGCACGCTGTCGCCGGGGCGGATATAACAGCCCGGCTCGACAGTAAGCGTCATGCCGGGTTGCAGGGTGCGCCATTGCGTGCCGATCTTATATTCGCCGACATCGTGTACGTCCATGCCCAACCAGTGGCCGGTACGGTGCATGTAGAACTGCTTGTAACTCTCGGTTTCGAGCACGGACTCCAGCGAACCCTGACACAGTTTGAGGTCGATAAAACCCTGCGCCAATATGTTAAGCGCGGCCTCGTGCGGCGCGTTCCAAGTATTACCCGGTTTGGCTGCGGCAATGGCGGCCAGTTGCGCGGTCAATACGATTTCGTAGACATCTTTTTGCGCGGCGCTGAATTTACCGTTCACCGGGAAGGTGCGCGTGATATCGGCAGCATATCCGTCGAGTTCGCAGCCCGCATCGATGAGCAGCAACTCGCCGTCGTTGAGGCGCGCATTGTTGCCGACATAGTGCAGGGTACAGGCATTCGCACCGCCCGCAATGATGCTGGTGTAGGCGGGGTGGCGCGCGCCGTGGCGGCAAAATTCGTGCAGGAATTCGGCTTCTATTTCGTATTCGTGCAGGCCGGGACGGGTAAAGCGCATGGCGCGGCGGTGCGCAGCGCAGGAGATTGCTGCGGCGCGGCGCATGATGTCTTGTTCGTGCGCATCTTTGAACAGACGCATCTCGTTGAGTGGTTCGCGCACATCGCGGATTTCGTTCGGGGCGCGGATACCGCTGCGCGCCTTGGCTTTCACCGCTTCGCGCAGCCTGATGATGCGCGCATCCCAATCGGCGTCGGCACCGACCGGATAAAACAGCAAAGGCTGATCGCCCATCAACTCGGTCAATTTCTCATCTAGTTGCGCGATGGGATAGGCCGCATCGAAACCAAATTGTTCGCGCGCGGCTTCGGGGCCATAACGGAAGCCGTCCCATATCTCGCGCTCCGAATTCTTTTCGCGGCAAAACAAAATGCCTTGCGGCTTTTCGCCTGCCAACAACACCAGCACGGCCTCCGGTTCGGGGAATCCGCCGAGGTAGTAAAAATGGCTGTCGTGGCGGTAGTCGTAATGCGCGTCGGCGTTGCGCGCCACTTCCGGTGCGGTGGCGATAATGGCGATACCGCGCTGCATCGTGGTTTGCAGGTGCCTGCGGCGCTCGGCGTATAGCTTGAAATCAAACATGGACGACATTCTCCGTGACGCGCAATTGCCTGTCGAGCTCTTGCAGACGTTGCGGCGTTCCCACGTCGACCCATGTACCGCGATGGTATTCACCGCTAACCTTGCCTGCGGCAATCTGTTCGCGCAGCATCGGCGCGAGAGGGGCTTTGGTTCCGCGCGGGATGCCTGCAAACAGTTGCGGCTTGTACAGGCCGATGCCACTGAAGGTGAGCCTAGGTGCGGAATCCGTGACGCGGCGTTCGTGCAAGCCGAAATCGCCCTTGAGGTTGTGCTCCGGGTTATTTACCAACACCAGATGTGCCATATCAGCGCTGTTGGCAAGCGCGGCAGCGCAGTGCGGCAGGTGCGAGAAATCGTAATCGCAATAGATGTCGCCGTTGACCACGGCGAACGGCTGCTCACCCAGCAGGTGCAGCGCGTTGGCGATGCCTCCCGCAGTCTCCAGCGCCGCGCCTTCGTCCGAATATCTAATGTGCGCACCGAACTGGCTACCATCGCCCAGTGCGGTTTCAATCTGTACGCCGAGATGGGCGTGATTGATAATGAGATCGCTGATGCCCGCGCGCACCAGGCGCTCGATATGCCACACGATGAGCGGCTTGCCGCCCGCTTGCAGCAAGGGCTTGGGCGTGTGATCGGTGAGCGGACGCATGCGCTCTCCGCGTCCGGCGGCTAAGATCATAGCCTTCAAAACGTGTATCCCGTTTGTGTTTCGCGCGGCTCCAGCTCCATCAGCAGATTGAGCAGCGGCTTGAGGTCGATGTATCGCTCGCACGCACGACGCAAATAGTCCATCACCAGCGGCATGTCTTTCAGATAGCCGTCCTTGCCGTCGCGGTGATACAGGCGCGCAAAGATGCCCAGCACCTTGATGTGGCGCTGCACGCCCATCATTTCATAGTCGCGGTAAAACTCGCCGAAATCTTCGCGCACCGGCAACCCGGCTTTGCGCGCTTTCTCCCAATAGCGAATGATCCAGTCCATGATCTCCGTCTCCTCCCACTTGACGTAGGCGTCTTTGAACAGGGAGGCGAGGTCGTAGGTTATAGGGCCGTACACGGCATCTTGAAAATCGAGGATGCCGGGATTGGGTTCGCTCAGCATCAGGTTCCGGGAATGATAGTCGCGGTGCACATACACGCTAGGCTGCGCCAGATTGTTGGCGAGAATGCGCTTGAACACCTCTTCCAACTTGGCCTGCTGTTTGGCGTTGAGCGTCACCCCCAGATGTTTGGCGATATACCACTCGGGGAATAGATTGAGCTCGCGGCGCAGCAGTGCTTCGTCGTACGGCGGCAGTTCGTCGGACTTCGATACCAGTTGTATTTTGATGAGTGCATCGGTTGCCGCGCCATAAAGCTGACGTGCATTGCCGGTATTCAATGCCTGCAGGTACGTGGCGTTGCCGAGATCGGACAGCAGCAAAAAGCCCTGCTCCAAGTCTTGCGCATAGATATGCGGCACATGCGTGCCCGCGCTTTCAAACAGCTTGCCCACATGCAGAAACGGCTTGCAGTCTTCATGTTGCGGAGGGGCATCCATCACGACCTTGGTCGTACCATCGGTAAAGGTAGCGCGGAAGTAGCGGCGGAAGCTGGCATCGGCCGAGGCCGGAGCCAAAGTGAAGGTTTGCTGCGGATTCAGGCTGGAAAGCCACTCGGTAAGCTGTTGTTGGCGTTGCATCAGTTTGCCTTAATTGTGAATTTGTGCGATTTTAGCACCTTAATTTATCCGCCCGGCATCATGCGTTTTCGCTTTCACTCTGTTTTTCTTCTCGGTCTCGGCTTATTTTCGCAGCATATCCAAGCTGCGGAACCCTTATTGCCCGCCAGTGCCGTCAGTGCGGCCAGTCCGGCTCTGCCTCCAAGCACCGAACTGACCGCCCCCATCTCCGACAAGACCGTATATATCGAGGCGCAGAAGCTTGAAAGTAAAAAAGACGGAGGAATGGAGGCGCATGGCAATGTCGAGTTGCAGCAAGGAAAGCAAAAGATTTACGCCGACCATTTGTTCTATGAGCAAAAAACGGGCGATCTTTCGGCCAACGGATCGGTTCGCATAGTACAGCCCAATGCAACGGTATCAGGCCCCGATCTGAAAATGAATATGGGCACCAATATCGGTGAAATGAACCTGCCGCTATTCCAATTAAAGCAGCCGCACCAGAGCGATGCGCACGGTTCGGCGAAAATAATGCGCAGTTCCGGGAGCCTGAACTACGAATACGAAAATGCCACATACACGACTTGTCCGGCAGGAAACGACGACTGGCTGTTGAACATGTCCCGTTTAGAGATTGATCGGGGAACGCAGATTGGAACAGCGCATAACGTTTGGGTCGAATTTAAGAGCGTGCCCTTGCTATACACACCATGGATGAATTTCCCGCTGGATGGAAGGCGGCTTTCCGGCTTTCTGGGACCGATTTACGGCGTCACGGGTTCCGGCGGCGCGGAAATCACTCTGCCTTATTACTGGAATATCGCTCCCAATTACGATGCGACAATATCGCCGCGCGTAATGGAAAATCGCGGGGTATTGTTTAACGACGAGTTCCGCTATCTGGGACAAAGTTATTCGGGAGAGATGCATTACGACATATTGCAAAATGATCGTATTGCAAATGCAACCCGGACCCGCGCAGCTATCACGCACTCGCAAAATCTGGGTAGCGGGCTCAATGCCAAGATGATTTTTAATCGCGTATCGGATGACGCTTATTTTCGCGATCTGTCGAATACCGTATCCGGTGCAACTCAGACACAACTAGAGAGCTCGGGGCAAATGTCGTATGCCGCCGATTGGTGGAGTTCCTCGATAAATGTACAAACATTTCAAACTTTGCAAAATCCATCCGCGCCGGTGGCAATACCTTATCAACGCTTGCCTCAAATTAATTTGTCGGCGCGGAAAAGTGTCGGTGACAGCCTACTATCTATGACAAATGAATATGTAAATTTTTATCATCCGAATTATGTAAATGGCCAGCGTCTGGTTCTTTATCCTTCTGTGGATTATGACTTGGTATCCGATCCGGGTTTTTACATAAAACCCAGGCTAAGCGTTCACAACACTCAATATGTCATGGGTCATAATTACAATGGTAGTGTTTTACATTTTTCTAGAACTGTACCCATTTTCAGCTTGAATACTGGCATGACGTTTGAGCGCGACCTTACGCTTGGAAAGGGGGACTATTTGCAGACTCTGGAGCCTCGTGCGTACTACGTGAACATTCCCTACCAGAATCAGGATTTCTTGCCGATCTATGACTCATCGCCGATACCATTCAACTTTTCTCAAATGTTTACGGAAAATCGTTACTTTGGCAATGACCGGATAAGTGATGCAAACATGGTTACTATGGCATTAACCTCGCGCTTGATCGATAGCGACGAAGGAATTGAACGCTGGCGCGTAGCGGTGGGAGAAAGATTCAGTTTCGAGACACCCAAAATTGACCCCGACACAAATAACCGTTCAAGAATATTGCTTGAAACGGGAGGGCGGGTTACGAATGCACTGACTTTGAATGGACTTCTTGAGTATGACCCCAACACCACACATACGCTGTCGTACAACGCTAAATCCAGCTATGTACCGGAAACAGAGAAGGTGCTGAATCTCGGATATCGCTATACCCGTACGGGAGATATTCCCGAAAACGATATACGCCAGGCTGATTTTTCCACTCAGTGGCCGTTAATCAGAAATTGGCATCTGGTTTCCCGTTTGACTTTTTCGTTTAATGAAAGACGGATTTTAGAAGAATTAGCCGGGCTTGAATATAACCAGTCGTGCTGGACTCTGCGCTTGGTGGCACAAAAATTCCCGATTCCAGGAAAACATATCTCTACCGGAATATTCATGCAGCTGGAACTGCGGGATCTTGTCTCGCTGGGATCAGATCCGCTCACTGCTTTGCGTTCAAGCATTCCCGGATATTCCAAGTTAAAAACTCCTTCCACCGATCAGCCGGTGCAAGGTCCGCAGTAGCAATTTCACGTTATTTAATTCAATTGAGAGAAATTATGGCGCGCAAGAAAGCAGAACTAGTTTTGATGTGGATGTTATTTGCAGTGATCCCATGCGCTCATGCTGCTGGGATACCGCCGCAGTTACAACCCTTGGATCATATTGTTGTTGTGGTGAACGATGATGTCATCACGCGACACGACTTGGATACGCGCCTTGCTGTGGTGGTGAGCCAACTGAAAAAGCAAGGCACGCCTTTGCCGGAAGCTGCTGTGTTGGAGAAGCAGATATTGGAACGCATGATAGGCGATATGCTACAACTGCAATTCGCCAAAGAAACCGGCTTGCGCGTAGATGACACCCAGCTGGATAAAGCGTTAGGCAGGATCGCGCAACAAAATAAACTCGCTTCGCTGGCGGCGTTCCGTGCCAAGATCGAACAGGACGGCATCAACTTCAACAAGTTCCGCGAAGAAATCCGCGCCGAGATTCTGACCACCCGCCTGCGTGAGCGCGAGGTCGACAGCAAGCTCGTCATCAGCGATAACGAAATAGAAAACTATTTAACCAGCCAGTCCAAACTGGCGGGTAAAGGCGAAGAGCTGAAATTGGCGCACATCATGGTGGTGGTTCCCGAGCAGGCCAGCGCCGAAAAAATACAGACTTTCAGACACCGCGCGGAACAGGCGCTCGCAAAACTGCGGGGTGGCGCGTCTTTTGCCCAAGTAGCCGCAGGATATTCCGATGCACAGGATGCGTTAAAGGGAGGGGAGCTCGGCTGGAGACCCGCCGAGCGTCTGCCGCCTTTGTTCGCCGAGCCTCTGTTGAAATTGCAGCCGGGCGAAGTGAGCGGAATCTTGCGCAGCCCGAACGGGTTTCACATCATCAAGTTGCAGGAACGTCGTAGCAAGGACTCACCCGTCTTGATCACCCAAACCCATGCGCGTCATATCCTGATCAAGACCAGCGAATTGGTACCGGAGAACGAGGCTAAAAACCGCCTGTCTGAAATCAAACAGCGCATCGACAAAGGGGCGGATTTTGCCGAACAGGCAAAGCTGTATTCGGAAGATGGCAGCGCGGCGCAAGGCGGCGATTTGAGCTGGCTTTCACCCGGCGAAACCGTGCCGGAATTCGAAGGGCCGATGGATGCGCTCAAGGTCGGACAAATCAGCGGCTTGGTGCAATCCGGCTTCGGCTGGCACCTGATCCAGGTACTGGAGCGTCGCAATACCGACGTGAGTGCAGAACAAAGAAAGCAACAGGCACGCAATGCCATTCGCACGTTCAGATCGGACGAAGCATTTCAAGATTGGCTGCGCCAGCTGCGCGACCGCGCCTTTATCGAATATCGCACCCTGAACCAGTGATGTTGCAACCGCTCGCCATCACCTCCGGCGAACCCGCAGGCATCGGACCCGATCTGTGCCTGCAACTGGCGCAACATGCGCAACCGCTGGTGGTGATCGCCGACAAAGCTCTTTTGCAGCAGCGTGCAGCGCAACTCGGCATAGCCGTTGCATTGCATGACTACACGCCCACCACGCCGCAGGCAACCGGCAAATTAAGCGTACTGCATATTCCCACGGCAAGCCCCGTCCAGGCCGGAAGGCTGACCCCCGCAAACAGCCCTTACGTGCTGGCCACTTTGCGCCGCGCCTTGCAAGGCTGTCAGTCGGGCGAATTTTCCGGCATGGTCACTGCTCCCGTGCACAAAGGGGTCATCAACGATGCTGACATCCCTTTCACCGGCCACACAGAGTTTCTCGCCGAGCTGACGGGCACGCCGCAAGTGGTGATGATGCTGGCGGGAAGAGGCATGCGCGTGGCGCTAGTGACCACCCATCTGCCGCTACGCGAGGTGGCAGATGCCATCACCGCACCGTTGCTGGAAAGCGTGCTGCGCATCTTGCAGCGCGATCTGCAGCGCCGCTTTGGACTCGCACAGCCGCGCATCCTCGTCGCCGGACTCAACCCGCATGCTGGAGAAAGCGGACACCTCGGGCGCGAAGAGATTGAGGTGATAATCCCCGTACTGGATAAACTGCGCGCCGAGGGCATCAACGTAAGCGTGCCATTGCCCGCCGACACATTGTTCGCCGCTCACCGGCTGCGCGAGTGCGACGCGGTATTGGCGATGTATCACGACCAAGGGCTGCCCGTACTAAAACACGCCAGCTTCGGCGCGGGCGTGAACATCACGCTGGGCCTGCCGATCATCCGCACCTCGGTTGATCACGGTACGGCGCTGGAACTGGCGGGCACAGGCAAAGCCGATGTCGGTAGCTTGCTGGAAGCAATTAAAGTAGCAGTGGAAATGGCAAATAATGAAAAACTTTTTTCCAGGCAACCCGCATGAGCGCACATAAAGCCCTTAAACGCTTCGGCCAAAACTTTCTCGTCGATCAAAACATCATCGCCGACATCGTGCGCGCCATCCGCCCCGAGGCGAACGACAACATGGTGGAGATCGGCCCCGGGTTGGGAGCGCTGACGCGGCCGTTGTTGCAAGCGTTGAACACGCTGCATGTCGTGGAAATTGACCGCGACATCATCGCGCGCTTGAAGATGGACTATCCGCAGGACAAAATCGTTATCCACGAGGGAGATGCGTTGAAGTTCGATATTGCGCAATTGTCCGCACCGCTGCGCATAGTCGGCAACCTGCCTTACAACATTTCGTCGCCGCTGCTGTTCCATTTTGCCAACTATGCGGCGCGCATCACCGACATGCATTTCATGTTGCAGAACGAGGTCGTCGAACGCATGGTGGCCGCGCCCTCCACGCCGGAATACGGGCGGCTGTCGGTAATGCTGCAATATCGCTTCCACATGGAAAAACTGCTCGACGTGCCGCCGGAATCGTTTCGCCCCGCGCCCAAAGTCGATTCGGCCATCGTGCGCATGATCCCGATGTCCCCGCAAGAAATTCAGGTAAAAGATGAAGCGCTTTTTGCAGAGATAGTCATGGCAGCGTTCGGTCAGCGCCGCAAGACCTTGCGCAATACCCTGCGCGGGCATCTTGCAGAAGAAGATTTTGCCCAACTCGGTATCGACGCGCAGTTGCGCGCAGAAAACCTGGGATGGCCTGAATACGCCAAAATAGCTAATTGGATAGGGCGGCAAGGTGTTAAAAAACCGATCTAATTGCAAAACAGTTGTTTTGGTCATAAAGTACGCGCCTGAAATGTAACAATAATCATAAATCATGGAGGATTGAATATGCAAAAGTGTGAAAAACGGGGTGTCATGTTTATTGCTGTTGGGATGGCGTTCTTTTTCGCGTCTTTCTATTTCTTCGTCACAGCCACCGGAATCATCTTGATGGCCATAGCCATCGCTATTACCGGATACGGAGCGGGAAGCGTTATGGATTCCCCTTGTGGCATGGTGAAAAAATAGCACTTTTATCGCTGTTGTAATTCCCGGTTTCTAATCGCTCTTCACTCTGTACATTTGCAGGGTGAAGAGCGATTTCAGTTAGAATCACGCTTCGCGCTTAACTTAAAGCCCCTGCCCTATGTCCGATATTCCACCTATTGTTTTGACTTTCGCGGCAACTGACCCGAGTGGCGGTGCCGGTTTGCAGGCTGACATCCTGACCATCGCGAGCATGGGTTGTCATCCGCTGTCTATCGTCACGGCCATTACGGTACAGGACACCAGCGGCGTGGACGACGTACAGCCGATGGATGCCGAATGGGTAGTCGATCAAGCGCGCACCGTGCTGGAAGACATGCCGGTCGCCGCGTTCAAGATCGGTCTGCTCGGCAGCGTGGAAAATATTGCCGCCATCGCCGAAATTGTCTCGGACTATCCCGATATTCCCTTGGTGTTTGACCCTGTGCTCGCCTCCGGTCGTGGCGATGAACTGGCGAATGAAGATATGCTGGATGCGCTGCGCGAACTGTTGTTGCCGCAGACTACCATCCTCACACCCAACAGCATGGAAGCACGCCGCTTAATTTTGGACGAAGAGAATGAGAAGGATGATCCTAATCTGAATGAGTGCGCCAAACGCATCATTCAGCTCGGCTGTGAATACGTGCTGATCACCGGCACTCATGAGCACACACCCAAAGTTATCAACAACCTGTACGGCGAACGCGGTTTAGTGCGCAGCGACAACTGGCCACGTCTGCCCGGCATCTATCACGGATCGGGCTGCACTTTGGCGGCGGCGATTGCCGCTTTACTGGCCAATGGACTACCGATGGAAGAAGCGGTACGCGAAGCACAGGAATACACATGGGAAGCATTGAAATACGGCTTCCGTCCCGGCATGGGCCAGCACATTCCCGACCGCCTGTTTTGGGCGCGCGACGAAGACGAGGATGAGCCGGAAACCCGCCATTAAAGGGCTGTACGCCATCACGCCGGACAAATTGAATACGGCGGAACTGCTACGCAAGACGCGTTTAGCGCTACAGGGCGGCACCGCTGTTTTGCAATACCGCAACAAACTCGCCGATGCCGATTTACTACTGGAGCAGGCTCTGGCATTGCGTCAGCTGACACGGGAGTTTGGCACCACTTTCATCGTCAACGACAACGCGCGCTTGGCGCTGCAAGCGGATGCGGACGGTGTGCATCTGGGCGGCGAGGATGGCAGCGTGGCTGCGGCGCGCGCGATATTGGGCCACGCAAGAATCATCGGTGTGTCTTGCTATAATCGCGCACCGCTGGCCGCAGAGGCGGTGACGCAGGGAGCGGATTACGTGGCGTTCGGCGCGTTCTTTCCTTCCGGCATCAAACCCGATGCGGTGCGCGCAGAGCCCGGCCTGCTGGAATGGGCGCGGCGCGAATTGAACGTGCCGCTGGTTGCGATAGGCGGCATTTCGCTAAGCAATGGCGCAGCACTATTGCAAGCAGGAGCCGATGCGCTGGCGGTGATCTCGGCAGTATTTGATGCGGCAGATATCCAGTCTTCCGCGCAGGAATTTTCAACCCTTATTAGCAAGGTTCAGCATGACATCTCAAAATCAAACGTTATTTGACCAGTCACAACGCATCATCCCCGGCGGCGTCAATTCGCCAGTGCGCGCATTCAAATCGGTGGGCGGCACACCGCTGTTCTTCAAACGCGGCAAAGGCGCTTATGTGTGGGATGCGGACGACAAGCGTTACATCGACTACGTCAATTCCTGGGGTCCGATGATCGTGGGCCATTGCCACCCGGATGTGGTGAGCGCCGTGCAGTCCGCCGCAGCCGAAGGCTTGGGTTTCGGCGCACCGACCGCCGCCGAGCTGGAAATCGCCGAACTGTTGTGTAAGATTTTGCCGAGTCTCGAAATGGTGCGTCTGGTCAGTTCCGGCACCGAGGCCACCATGACCGCGATCCGTTTGGCACGGGGCTTTACCGGGCGTTCGCGCATCATCAAATTTGAAGGCTGCTACCACGGCCACTCCGATGGTCTACTGGTCAAGGCCGGTTCCGGCGCGCTGACTTTTGGCCAGCCGAGCTCTTCCGGCGTGCCCGCCGAAATCGCTGCACTCACCACGGTGCTGGATTACAACGATGCCGCCGGACTGGAAAAAGCCTTCGCCGAATACGGCAGTGAGATCGCAGCGGTGATCGTCGAGCCGGTGGCCGGCAATATGAACCTGATTCTGCCCGAGCGCGAGTTCCTCGATGCGATGCGTAGCCTGTGTACCAAACATGGCGCGGTGCTGATTCTGGACGAAGTAATGTCCGGCTTCCGCGTCGGCTTGCAGGGCGCGCACGGCCACTACGGCATCAAGCCTGACCTCATTACGCTGGGCAAGGTGATGGGCGGCGGGCTACCTGCCGCCGCCTTCGGTGGACGCCGCGACATCATGCAATGTCTCGCGCCTTTGGGTGCGGTGTACCAAGCGGGTACGCTGTCCGGCAACCCGGTGGCCGTGGCGGCAGGTCTGACCACGCTGAAATTAGTGCAAGCTCCCGGCTTCTACGAGCGCCTGACGCAACTGGCAAAACAAATGACCGAAGGGCTGAGCGCCAGTGCCGCGAAACACGGCATCCCGTTCAGTGCGCAATCCATCGGCAGCATGTTTGGCCTGTATTTCAGCAAGACAGTACCAACCTCCTATGCCGAAGTGATGGCCAGCGACAAAGCCGCATTCAACCGCTTCTTCCACGCCATGCTGGATGAGGGCGTATACCTTGCGCCGTCGGCTTTTGAAGCCGGATTCGTCTCCGCCGCACATACCGAAGCCGACATCGCCGCAACCATCTCCGCAGCCGATAAGATATTCGCGGCCTGGAAATAATGGGACTCTTTTCCAAAGCGGCCTTTTTCACCACGGTCAATCACATGCGCGACCTGCCGCTGCACGGCGGCAAAGAGGTCGCGTTTGTCGGTCGTTCCAATGCAGGCAAGTCGAGCGCGATTAACACGCTCGCCAACCATGTGCGCTTGGCTTTCACCAGCAAAACGCCGGGGCGCACGCAGCACCTCAATTATTTTTCGCTTGGCGACAACAAATTTCTGGTCGATCTGCCGGGCTACGGTTACGCCAAAGTGCCGCCGGACGTACAGCAGCATTGGGAAGCCCTGCTAAGTCAGTATTTACAAACCCGCGAATACTTGTGCGGTCTGGTGGTCATCATGGATTCCCGCCATCCTCTGCGGCCGCTGGATGAACAGATGCTGCAATGGTTCTCCGAAACCGGCAAACCCGTGCATATTTTACTGACCAAGTCGGACAAGCTGAACCGCCAGCAATCCACGCAGACCTTACGCGAAGTTAAGGCTTACGTGAATGAGCATTTCCCGTTTTGTTCGGTGCAGCTTTTTTCCAGCTTGAAAAAGCAGGGCATGGAAGAAGCGGAAGCGGTGATCGCGGGTTGGTTGGCTGCCGACGAAGTGGCGGAATAAAACTTTTTTTAGGACAAAAAAAGGCCCCTGAACCAAAGGGGGAGGTCAGGGGCCTAAGTCTTAACGTTTAGGGGTTAAGACACCTGCTCAGGGAGGAGAAACAGGAGATGACTCACATCATCTGTAAGCTCAGACGGGGCATTTTAAAAATAGTTCAAAAATTTTGAAAATATTTTGAGGGACATATGCAAACACTCGGACAATACCCACACAAAAGAATGCGCCGCATGCGCCGTGACCAGTTTTCACGGGACTTGATGCGAGAGCACATACTCACTTCTGCGGATTTCATCTACCCAGTTTTCGTGCTAGAAGGCACGAATAAAGTCGAAGATGTGAAATCCATGCCGGGCGTCCAGCGCAAGACTTTGGACTTGCTGCTGAAGGATGCCGAACAATGCGTCAAGCTGGGCATCCCCGTGATGGCGATTTTTCCGGTAATCGAAGCACCGCTGAAAAGTCTGGATGCGCGCGAAGCATTCAACCCGAACGGCCTCGTACCGCGCGTGATCGCCGCGCTGAAAAAGAACTTCCCCGAACTCGGCATCATGACCGACATCGCCCTCGACCCCTACACCAGCCACGGGCAAGACGGCCTGATCGACGACAGCGGCTATGTGCTAAACGACGAAACCATCGCCGTGCTGACCAAACAGGCGCAGTGCCATGCCGCAGCGGGCGCGGACATCGTCGCCCCCTCAGACATGATGGACGGACGCATCGGCGCCGTGCGCGCCGCGCTGGACACCAACGGCCACATCCACACCCGCATCATGGCCTACTCCGCCAAATACGCCTCCAGCTTCTACGGCCCGTTCCGCGACGCCGTCGGCTCCAGCGGCAACCTCGGCAGCGGCAACAAATACACCTACCAGATGGACCCCGCCAACTCCGACGAAGCCCTGTGGGAAGTCGGCCTCGACTTGCAGGAAGGCGCGGACATGGTCATGGTCAAACCCGGCATGCCCTACCTCGACATCGTGCGCCGCGTGAAAGACGAATTCAAAGCCCCCACCTTCGTGTATCAGGTCAGCGGCGAATACGCCATGCTCAAGGCCGCCGCACAGAACGGCTGGCTGAATGAAGAGGCAGTTGTGCTGGAATCGTTGCTGGCGTTCAAACGTGCGGGGGCGGATGGAATACTGACTTACTTTGCGATTGATGCGGCGAAATGGTTGAAGGGCTAAAACAGCCGTTCAGGAAGTTCTCCGTAGAAATATCTGCATAGTTAAAGCAGAAATATTTTAAGGTTACTTGCTTGTGTATTAGAATGAAATCACTGTAATACATAAGCAAGGAGTACGTTATGAGCATGATGTCCATGCGCCTTCCCGACGAACTGACCAATCAGCTTGATGCTCTAGCAGCAGCCACAGGCCGCACAAAATCGTTCTTGGCAGGACAAGCTATCCGCGATTTCGTCGAACGCGAGTCTTGGCAAATCGCCGAAATTACACAAGCGATCACTGAAGCTGACAGGGGCGAGTTCGCCAGCGATGAAGAAGTCAACGCCATTAGTGCAAAGTGGCAAAAGCATGCGGGTTAGGTGGCTGCAAAAAGCCATCAGGAATTTGGATGCCGAGGCGGACTATATAGCTCGGCGCGCTCAAAAACCAAGTGCAACATTTTTGGGAGAAAATGTTGCATGGGAAAAATATACAAGCAGTTGAGTGTTGAAGAGAGAACGATGATCCAG
>WSYA01000039.1 GCA_009773615.1 Gallionellaceae bacterium | reverse complement strand
GAGGTGCCCTTAATACGCGGTTAGTTCGCGCCTTGACGATGACGGATGAATTCGCGAATGGCGGGAATGAATGAAACGAATACGATACCGACGATCATCAAAGTGAGATTGTTTTTGATGACGGGGATATTGCCGAAGAAGTAGCCTGCCAGCGTGAGGCTGCCGATCCACGCCACACTGCCCAACGCGCTGAACATCATGAACAGCCGGTAGTTCATCGTGCCGATGCCTGCCACGAAAGGCGCAAAGGTGCGCACAATAGGCAGGAAGCGCGCGAAGATGATGGTCTTGCCGCCGTGCTTGGCGTAGAACGCTTGCGTCTTTTCCAGATGCTCATGTTTGAGAAATCGCGGGCTGGCGCGGTTGAGCAGGCGCAATCCAAGCAGACGCCCGATCCAATAGTTGGTATTGTCGCCGCCGAATGCCGCAAAAACCAGCAAGGGCATCAATATTTGCAACTCCAACGAACCCATGCCGCACAGCGCCCCCGTGACAAACAGCAGCGAATCGCCCGGCAGGAAAGGCGCAATCACCAGCCCCGTTTCGGCAAAGATGATGGCGAACAGGATGGCATAGACCCACACGCCATAGTCTTGCACCAAGACCAACAGGTGCGCATCCAGATGCAAGATGATATCGAGCATATTACGGCAGCACTTCTTCGGCTTCGGTCTTTTCCGGCTTGATGAAATCTTCGCGCGACACGCCCAGCCACATCAGGATCGGACTCGCCACCAGCACGGAAGAATAGATACTGAACAGAATGCCGATGGTCAGCGCCAAGGCGAAGTAATGCAAGGTCTCGCCGCCGAGGAACAGCATCGCCGTTACCATCATCTGCGTGCAGCCGTGGGTGATGATGGTGCGCGACATGGTGCGCGTGATGGCGTTGTCGATGATCTCGGCAACTTCGGTCTTGCGCATCTTGCGGAAATTTTCGCGGATACGGTCAAACACCACCACCGATTCGTTCACCGAGTAACCCAGCACCGCAAGCACCGCCGCCAGCACCGACAGCGAAAATTCCCACTGGAAGAACGCGAAGAAACCGAGAATGATGATCACGTCATGCAGGTTGGCGATGATCGCGGAGACGCCGAACTTCCACTCGAAGCGTATCCACAGATAACCGACGATTCCCAGACTGACCAGCAGCAGCGCCATCGCGCCGTTTTCCACCAGATCCTTGCCGACTTGCGGGCCGACGAACTCGACGCGGCGCAACTGCACGCTGGCATCCTGTGCCTTGAGGGTTTCCAGCACCTGCTCGGACAATTTCGCGCCGGCCTTGTTTTGCTTCAACGGCACCTGGATTAACACATCTTTGCTGGAACCGAAGTTCTGCACTTGTGCGTCGTGCAAGCCGATGCTGCCCAGCTGTTCGCGCACTTTGTCGATATTCGCAGGCTCGATGTAATGCACTTCGATCACCGTACCGCCGGTAAAATCCACACCAAAATTCAAGCCTTTGGTGGCGAGAAAGAACACCGCGAAGATGAAAGTGATCAGTGAGATGCTGGTGGTGTAACGCCCGTAGCTCATGAACGGGATGTCTTTTTTTATTTTGAAAAATTCCATGATCGATTCCTCTTAGCCGATGGCGACTTTGTTCAAACGCGCCTTGCGGCCATAGATGATGTTCACGATCGCGCGCGATACCAGCACAGAGCTGAACATCGACGTCAAAATCCCCAGACACAGCACTACCGCAAAGCCCTTGATCGGCCCGGAGCCGAACATGAACAGCGCGATACCGGCGATCAGCGTGGTGATATTGGAGTCCAGAATGGTGGAAAAGGCAGTTTCGTATCCCGCATGGATAGCGGCCTGAGGAGGTACGCCGTTGCGCAGCTCCTCGCGGATACGTTCGTTGATCAGCACATTGGAATCGATCGCCATACCCAAAGTCAGCGCGATAGCCGCCATACCCGGCAGCGTCAGCGTGGCTTGCAACAACGACAGCAGCGCCACCAACAACAGCAGGTTAACCCCCAACGCCAGCACCGAAACGCCGCCGAACATCAGATAGTAGACGATCATGAAAATCGAAATCGCGATGAAGCCGATCTTGGTGGAATCGAAACCGCGCTTGATATTGTCCGCACCCAAGCTCGGACCGACTGTACGCTCTTCGACGATCTCCATCGGTGCGGCCAATGCACCCGCGCGCAACAGCAGCGAGGTGTCTTTGGCTTCTTCCGTGCTCATCTTGCCGCTGATCTGCACACGTCCGCCGCCAATCTCTTCGCGGATCACCGGTGCAGTCACAACCTCACCCCTGCCTTTTTCAAACAGGATAATCGCCATGCGTTTGCCCACATTCTCGCGCGTGGCTTCTTTGAATTTACGCGCGCCGACCGCATCCAAACCGATATGCACGGCGGGTTCGTTGTTGCGGCTATCAAAGCCGGGTTGCGCGTCGTTGATCCGATCGCCCGTCAACAGCACACTCTTCTTCACCAGAATGAAACCGCCGTCGCGATCTTTGAATATCTCGGTGCCGAACGGCGCGACCGAGCCGCCACCGATCTGATGTTCGTCGTCCACCAGGCGCACTTCCAGTGTGGCGGTACGCCCCAGAATATCTTTGGCACGCGCCGTATCTTGCACGCCGGGTAACTGCACTACGATGCGGTCTAATCCCTGCTGCTGGATCACCGGCTCGGCCACACCCAGCTCATTCACGCGGTTACGTAAAGTGATCAGATTTTGCTGCACTGCGGTCTCTTGAATACGCGTTTCTTCCACGGGCTTGAGACGCACGTTCAACAAATAATCACTGCCTTCATCGCGCTCCACGAATTCCAACCCGCTAAAACGCTGCTTGAGTTCAGCCTCGCCCTTGCTGCGCGTCGCCGCATCGCGGAACTTCACGGTCACCAGCGAGGCATCGCGATTTACACCGGAATAAGCGATGTTTTGCTCGCGCAAGCTGCTGCGAATGTCGCTGGAAGCGGACTCCAATGCCTTATCCAGCGCCCCTTTCATGTCCACCTGCAACAGGAAATGCACACCGCCACGCAAGTCCAGACCGAGATACATAGGCGAAGCAAAGTTCGCCAGCCACTGCGGTGAACGCGGCAGCAGATTCAATGCCACCACATAGTCCTCGCCCAACTGGCTATGCAATACGTCTTTGGCTTTCAACTGGCTATCGGTATCCGCAAAACGCGCTTTGACACTGGTTGTATCCAGCGACAACGCTTCGGTATTGAGTTGCGCCGCCTGCAACGCGTCTTCAACGCGCTTCAGTAGCGCAACATCCGCTTTAAGATTCGCGCGTAACGGCAACACTTGCACCGCTGGCGATTCGCCATAGAAATTTGGCAAGGTGTACACTAAACCGAGCGCGATCACGACGACAATCAACAGATATTTCCACAGCGGATAACGATTCATTGCAGCATCCCGGTAAGCTTGATGATGATTTAGATAGCCTTGATGGTACCCTTAGGCAACATAGTTTGAATCGCGATCTTCTGCACATTGACGGTGATGCCTTCGGCCACTTCAACGGCAACATAAGTCTCGCCCACTTTGGCTACGCGACCCAGTACGCCGCCGGTAGTAACAACTTCATCGCCCTTCTGCATGGCTTCCAGCATCACCTTGACCTCCTTGGCGCGCTTCTGCTGCGGACGCAACACGAGGAAATAAAAAACCGCCAAAAGAGCGATCAATGGCAAAAAATCCAAAAGGCCGCCCCCTGTTGCAGGAGCGGCGCCTTCGGCGTATGCGTTGCTGATGAACAGATTGCTGATAGAAATCATTTGTATCTTCTCCGGTGTAAAAAATCAAAGGGGCGCATTCTAGCATGGAAGATGTGACTGTTTTGCTATGCGCCTTATCTCAACAATAGGCGCTTACAGTCCGGCTCTCGCCCGGTGGAATGCGTCCACGAATTCGGCAAACTGGTCGCGCTCGATGGCTTTGCGCATGTCGCTCATCAGTTCTTGATAATAATGCAGGTTGTGGATGGAGTTGAGCCGCGCGCCGAGTATCTCATTCAGCTTGTGCAGATGGTGCAGGTAAGCGCGGGTGAAGTTGCGGCAGGTGTAGCAGGTGCATTGCGCGTCCAGCGGCTTTGTATCCAGCCGGTATTGCGCGTTCTTGATGCGCACGTCGCCGAAGCGGGTGAACAGATGGCCGTTGCGCGCATTGCGTGTCGGCATCACGCAGTCGAACATGTCGATGCCTTCGGACACCGCATCCACCAAGTCTTCCGGCGTGCCCACCCCCATCAGATAGCGCGGCTTGTCTTGCGGCAGCTGCGGCGCGGTGTGCCGCAAAATACGCAGCATGTCTTCCTTGGGCTCCCCCACCGACAGGCCGCCGATGGCAAAACCATCGAAGCCGATGTTGGCTAGCCCCGCCAAAGACTCGTCGCGCAAATGTTCGTGCATGCCGCCTTGCACGATGCCGAACAGCGCATTCGGATTGCCTTCGTGCGCTTTTTTGCTGCGCTCCGCCCAGCTCAAGGAAAGGCGCATGGATACGCCCGCCACCTGCTCGTCCGCCGGATAGGGCGTGCATTCGTCGAATATCATCACGATGTCGGAGTTCAACACGCACTGGATACGCATGGATTCTTCCGGCGACAGGAAGCACTTATCGCCGTTCACCGGCGACCTGAATTCCACGCCGCCACCGGTGATCTTGCGCAGCGGCCCGAGACTGAACACCTGAAAGCCGCCGGAGTCGGTAAGAATTGGGCCATCCCAGCCCATAAAGCGATGCAGTCCGCCGTGCGCCGCGATCACTTCCAGCCCCGGACGCAACCACAGATGAAAGGTATTGCCGAGCACGATCTGTGCACCCATATCTTTCAATTCCAACGGCGACATGGCCTTGACCGTGCCATAAGTACCGACAGGCATAAAGGCCGGGGTTTCCAGCTTGCCGTGCGCCAAATCCAAGGTGCCGCGACGTGCCGCACCCGAAGTATTGTGTAAGGTAAATTTCATTGTTCTCTTTCGATCAACATCGCGTCGCCGTAACTAAAAAAGCGATATTCGTTTGCCACTGCATGGTGATACGCGGCCAGCATCTTATCCATTCCGCCGAAAGCGCACACCAGCATCAGCAGCGTGGAGCGCGACAGATGGAAGTTGGTAAGCAGCACCTCCACCACTTTGAAGTGATAGCCCGGAGTGATAAAAATGCGCGTCTCCCCTGCTCCAGCAAGCAACTCCCCGCCAGCCGCCGCACTTTCCAAGGCGCGCAGGCTGGTCGTTCCCACCGCAATCACGCGCCCGCCCCGCGCTTTGGCTTCGCGGATGGCATCCACCGTGGCTTGCGGAATGGTGTAGCGCTCGCTGTGCATAACATGTTCTTCGATGTGCTCGGCACGCACCGGCTTGAAGGTTCCCGCACCGACATGCAAAGTCACATAGGCAATGTTCGCCCCTTTATCGCGCAAGGCTTGCAGCATGGCCTCGTCGAAATGCAGCCCTGCCGTGGGCGCGGCCACCGCCCCCGGCTCGCGCGCAAACACGGTTTGATAGCGCGTATCGTCTTCGGCACTGGCGGTATGGGTGATATATGGCGGCAACGGCAAATGCCCGTGGCGTTCCAACAAAATAGCCACTGCTTCTGCATCTTCAAAGCGCAAATGGAAAAATTCGCCTGCGCGCCCCAACACCCGCACCCGTAATTTTTCTGCCAGCAACAGGAGGCTATCGGGCTTGGGCGTCTTGCTGGCGCGCACTTGCGCCAAAACCTCGTGCTCGCTCAACACCCGTTCGACCAGCACCTCGACCTTGCCGCCACTATCCTTTTCACCGAACAGGCGCGCTTTGAGCACGCGCGTATCGTTCAGCACCAGCAAGTCATGCTCTCGCACCACCCCCTGAAGGTCGGGAAATTGGCCGTCTTTCAGACCCTCATCGCCCACCTGCAATAATCGGCTCGCGCCGCGCAGCGCTGGCGGATGCTGCGCTATCAAGCGTTCAGGCAGATCAAATTCAAAATCTTCGGTACGCATAAATCCCAAGCGGACAAATAAAACGCGCGCATTGTAGTTGATGAAGCCTAGCGTTTCATGGATAATTCGCGGCTTCCCAAGCCGGGATGGCGGAATCGGTAGACGCGCTGGACTCAAAATCCAGTGTTCGAAAGGATGTGGGGGTTCGAGTCCCCCTCCCGGCACCAGTTAAAAAATTGCGTTGGCTTGTCAACGCAATTGGGGGCGGCGCGTTATTGCCGCTGACACTAGTAGTGTCATAAACGTTTATCAACCTACTAAAATGGAGTCTCACATGAAACTGTTGTCCACACTGATCGCTGCTGTATTCGCTGTTGTTTCTTTCTCTGCTGCTGCTAACGAAGCTGCTGCTCCTGCTGCTAAGACAGCAGCTGCTGCTCCTGCAGCAGCTGCTGCTCCTGCTGCTGAAGCAAAGCCAGCTAAGAAGCACAAGAAAGCAAAGAAAGCACACAAAGCTGAAGCTAAGGCTGACGCTCCTGCAGCTAAGTAATATTGCTGCAGTTAAAGAAGGCAGGGGCGACCCTGCCTTTTTTATTGCTGAGAAATATCCATCATGATTTGGAAACCCAACGTCACGGTCGCGGCAATACTTGAGCGAGAAGGGAGGTTCCTGCTGGTAGAGGAGCACACCTCACAGGGATTATTGTTCAATCAGCCTGCCGGGCATCTCGAACCCGACGAATCTATCCTTGCGGCGGTTGCCCGTGAAGTGCTGGAAGAATCGGCTTACGACTTCGAGCCACAATATCTGGTCGGTATCTATCGCTGGCATTCGCAAGCCTCGGACACCACTTACCTGCGCTTCGCGTTCGGCGGACGCATACTCGCGCATCATCCAGAACGCCCACTGGACGAAGGGATTGTGCATGCCACCTGGATGTCCCCGGACGAAATACGCGCCACTCAGTCACGCCATCGCAGCCCGCTGATATTGCGCTGCGTTGAAGACTACTTGGCCGGAAAACGTTATCCCTTGGACTTGCTCATACATTATGACTAGGCGTTGCGTAGTCGTCGGTATGTCCGGCGGCGTGGATTCTTCCGTGACCGGCCTGCTGTTAAAACAACAGGGCCACGAAGTCATCGGCCTGTTCATGAAGAACTGGGAGGACGATGACGACAGCGAATACTGCTCTTCGCGCCAGGATCTGATCGACGCGGTCGCCGTGGCCGACACCATCGGCATCCCCATCGAGGCGGTGAATTTCTCCAAGGAATACAAAGACCGCGTGTTCAGCTATTTCCTGCGCGAATACGAAGCAGGACGCACACCGAACCCGGACATCCTGTGCAACTCCGAGATCAAGTTCAAAGCCTTTCTGGATCACGCTATCCGTTTGGGCGCGGATGCCATCGCCACCGGGCATTACGCGCAAGTGCGCGAACAGAATGGCGGCTTCCAGCTGCTCAAAGCCCTGGACGGAAGCAAAGACCAAAGCTATTTTCTGCACCGCCTGAACCAACAACAGCTTTCCAAAGCGATGTTCCCGCTCGGACAGTTGCTCAAATCACAAGTGCGCGACATCGCGCGCGAACACAACCTGTCCAATCATGCCAAGAAGGACAGCACCGGCATTTGCTTTATCGGCGAGCGCCCGTTCCGCGAGTTCCTGAACCGCTATTTGCCCACCACGCCCGGCGACATGCTTACTCCCGAAGGCAAAATAGTTGGCAAGCACATGGGGCTGTCGTTCTACACCATCGGACAGCGTCAGGGGCTTGGCATCGGCGGCGGCAAGGAAAGCTCGGGCGAGCCGTGGTTCGTCTCGGGCAAAGACATGGCGCACAATCGCCTGATCGTGGTGCAGGGACACGACCATCCCAGCCTGCTCAGCTCGCATTTAAGCGCAATCGACATGCATTGGATTTCCGGCAACGTTGCGGAAACTGCGCGCGCCTACGCAGCGAAGACGCGCTATCGTCAGGCGAATGCGCCTTGCCGTATTAAATTGCGCGATCCGCAACATGCCAGCTTTACCTTTGACGAAGCGCAATGGGCCGTCACCCCCGGACAGTCCGTGGTGGTTTACGACGGAGAGGTGTGCCTGGGCGGTGGAATCATAGAACAAGCGCTAGCATGATTCGCGTAAAATACGCGCCTGCCGTTTTGGCGGGCTTTGTAGGTCGGGTTAGCGCAGCGTAGCCCGACTCATTTGAATATCCGAACTAGACATTGTCGGGTTACGCTGCGCTAACCCGACCTACGAATTTCATTTAGGGAGCACCATGTCCACACTCACCGCTCTATCCCCTCTCGATGGCCGCTACCACAACAAAGTAGACGCTTTGCGCAACCACTTCAGCGAATTCGGTTTAATCCGCTATCGTGTGCTGATCGAGATCGAGTGGCTCAAGGCGCTCAGCGCCGAACCATCCATCGCCGAGATCAAACCGTTTTCAGCGGCCACGATTACACAACTCGACCTGCTCGCCGCGCAATTCAACGAGGCGGATGCGGAACAGATCAAAACTATCGAACGCCGCACCAACCACGATGTAAAAGCCATCGAATACTGGCTGCGCGAGAAGCTATCGGGCAATCCTGAAACCTCCGGCGTGCTGGAATTCATCCACTTCGCCTGCACCTCGGAAGACATCAACAATTTGAGCCACGCGCTCATGCTCAAACATGGCCGCGCAGAAGTCATGTTGCCCGCGCTGGATGCGCTCATCGCCCGCTTGCGCGGTCTGGCGCATCAGCTGGCCGACATACCTATGCTGTGCCGCACCCACGGCCAGACCGCGACGCCCAGCACGATGGGTAAAGAAATGGCGAACGTTGTACATCGCTTAAATCGTGCCCGCGAAGTCATCGCCAAGATCGAAATTCTAGGCAAGATCAACGGCGCGGTAGGCAACTACAACGCGCACTTGTCCGCCTACCCGAACACCGATTGGGAGAGCTTCGCACAGCGCTTCGTCACGGCGCGCGGCATCACCTTCAACCCCTACACCATCCAGATCGAGCCGCACGATTACATGGCCGAACTCTACGATGCGTTCGCGCGCGCCAACACCATCCTGATCGACTTAAACCGCGACATCTGGGGCTACATCTCGCTCGGTTATTTCAAACAGAAAGTCGTGGCGGGAGAAGTCGGCTCATCCACCATGCCGCACAAAGTAAACCCCATCGACTTCGAGAATTCAGAAGGAAATTTGGGGTTGGCAAATGCGCTGCTCAAACACCTGTCCGAGAAGCTGCCTGTTTCGCGCTGGCAGCGCGACCTGACCGATTCCACTGTGCTGCGCAATATGGGCGTGGCATTCGGCTACACCTTGCTGGCCTACGAATCTTGCCTGAAGGGGCTGAACAAACTGGAAGCCAATCCGCAACGCATGGCCGAGGACTTGGACAACAGCTGGGAAGTATTGGCAGAACCGATTCAGACCGTGATGCGCCGTTACAACATCGAAAATGCGTACGACAAGCTCAAAGAACTCACGCGCGGCAAGAACGGTATCAATCGCGCGTCGCTGCAAACGTTCATCGACACTCTGGATATTCCCGCATCAGAGAAACAACGTCTGCAAGCGCTCAGCCCGGAAACATATCTCGGCAAGGCCGCCGAGTTGGCGCAGCGCATTTAGCCTTCGCCAACCAACTCACACGGACCAGTCATAAAAAACCAAGCCCGCGAAAGCGGGCTTGGTTTTTTATGACTGCGAGGACACATTTGGCGGCAATACTTGCCAAACAGCAACGCGCCCCCGGACTATTTTGCCAGCGCTGCTAATGCCTGATCCGCATCCTTGCGCAAGCTACTGTTAGGATGTTTCTTTATGAATTCCGCGAACGCCGCATGAGCTTGCTGCGTTTCTCCCGCCGTCGCCAAATCCATGGCTTTTTTGAATGCGCCCAACTCCTCCGCATCGATCACCTCGTGGCTCGCTTCGCCTTTCCAATAAAGGTCGCCCGCATCCGAAGGCGCACCGCGTACCCCTCCGACGGCATTGGTCGCGCCAATCTTTTTCTGCGGAGTGAAAGACTCTATTTTCTTGCGTAGCCGCTCCCACAGACTCGATGTGCCAGCACTACCGTCGGCGGCGTAAATTGCAGCAGAACTAAATGCACTGACCACGACAAGCAACAATACAACAATTCTTTTCATAACAACCTCCTTTAGTGATTGACGCTTAAATCCAGATTATCCATATCCTGCCGCTTCCCCATAGAAACGTGCGAAGCCCAATGAATTACTCGGGTTGAATCCATTACAGCGTATTCGACAGCTCCAGCCCAAGCGCCTTGTATTTTTTCTTGATGCCCGGATCCAAACGCTGCGCTTCGACAAATGCAGCTTGGGCTTCCTTGATCTCATTGACCGCTTTATGCGCCTTGGCCAAATTGATCCAAATCTCGGGATCGTCCGGACTGACCCGGACAGCCTCGCGATAGGCTTTTTGAGCATCCTCGTATTTATCGTCGATCATGAGCAGATTTCCGCGATTATTCAGCGCGGCCGCATTGCCGGGTTGCAGGCTGATGGTTTTGTCAAAATACTTCATCGCTTCCTGCCTATCTCCCAGCTTCGCCAGAATGATGCCGATTTGCAGATGGGCATTCACGTCGCCGGAGTTCTTCTCGATCTGCTGACGGTAGCCCCGGGTCTTGGTCTGCGAACTGATTTTAAGCATCGACGAAATTTCGTTCGGGAATTTCTTATCGATACTCTCTTTGCTCACTTCACCGGGCTTCCACTTGGATTCGGCCAAGCTCGCGGGCTTATAAGTTTCCCATGCATGCTGGATATTGAGTATGGTCAGCCCCTTGCCCTTCCATTTATAGTAATTCGCCGCCCCCAACTCCCACGCCTTGACGAATGGGCTTCCCACCACGGTGGTCTCCACGGGTATCCACAACATGTCCTCATAAATGACATACATGTCGTCCATGTTGTAACCGTCCTCCTCTGCGGGGATGCCGGTAGAGAACATCATGAACATGTGCCCGGGAACTTCGACCACGCGCGTGGTTATCCCCATGCTTTCCAGCGCGGAGGTATAAAAAGCCACCAAGTCGTCGCAATCACCCGACTTGCGCTCCAGTGTCTCTCTGGGAAACTGGACGTAGTCCACCACATTCGTTTTTCCGGAAACCACCTGATAAGGATTGGTCGGATCCTGGATATAAGTCAGCCCATACGCCCCCACGGCATTGAACAATGCGGCGGCCAACTGGGGCTCGTCTTTTGTATCCTTGTACTGAGTCACGACAGAACGCACAAAAGACAATAACGGAGAATCCTTGGGCGTAATGAACGAGGCATAGCGCCCCCGCTCATCCCACAGCAGTTTATGTTTTTCGTACACGCTGACGGTCGAGTTTTTGCTATAAGACTCGCGTTTTCCATTTTCGAAATAACTGGCCTCCAACATCGCCTGCACCGATGAATCTTCGGTGACATTAAGGATGTTGTTATTGAACACCGCCTTGAGTTTGATCTCGGCACTTTGTCCGGGGTGCAATTTATCCAACTTGCTCTCCGTTGCAAAATCCATGAAATCCTTTAGCAGGAAAGAGAATGTCACCCCTTCCATATCTTTGTTGGTGTTGTTGGTGAGTTTGGCAACGCCGACCCCGCCCGCCTCGTACAGCTTGTAGGTATTTGAAAAAATCGGGCGCAGGCTCAATACCTCGATTTCTAACGGCGCCTTGCTAAAAGCCGAAGTGGCAAAATTAACCGCGAATTTTTCCGCATCCGTTCCGTCCGAACTATGGGCCGCGATGTAGAAGGTATATTTAGTATTGGGCGTCAGTGCCTCTTTGATAAATTCCGGCGCAATAGCCTCGCCTATCTTGGTAAAGGTATTTCCTTCTTTTTGATAAACGATGTACGAACTGACAAATTCAGACTCTATCGGCTTCCATGTCATTTTGACTTGCCAAGCGGACGCCTCGACTTGGACAAGTTCCAAGGCCGGAGGGGTATATTTCTTCGATGTCCCACTTGCCAGCGCACTGGTTGCCCCCTCGAAGCCCAGTCGTGTTTGGGCAGCGACGCTATAGAAATATTTCCCATCCACCTCCAAGCCACGGTCGACAAAACGGTTCGTGTCCACTGTCGCCACGCGCACAAAGCCGCCCCACTCGTCTTTCGAACGATAGACCTGGTACTGCTTGACATAGGGCAACGCTACGGCATCCCAGTTTAACTCGATGCTATGCAGGTCATCTTTCGCCACCAGATGCTGGGGCGCGGCGGGCTTGTACTGCGTTACAAAAGTCTGTATGCGCTTTTGTTCTGCGACAAAGAACGTCACATCATCTTTCAGCGCTATTGCAACCGGCTCGTCCAGTTCACCCCGGCCTTTCCCCTTGGCGCCAAACGAACGCAGATATTCTCCCTTGCGCGAATAAACCTTAACCTGACTACCATCGAGTACCGAGACGCCATCCAAGGTCGCCATCAATGCCACCGGTTTTTGCAGATTTCCGGGATGCCCCTCTTTCTCCTTCCCCAAGCTACCCACCGGCGTACCTTGGGCAGAATAAATCGAAATGAGATTGCGAGTCTTTTCCAACACGTACAGATTATCTTGCGCATCGACAGCCAGCGCCACGGGGTCTAGCAATTTGCGTATGGCTTGCAAAAAAGTCCCGTCGCCGTTAAATATCTGCACCGAGCCATTTCTCTTGTCGGCGACATATATCTTGCCCGATGCGGAAATCACCATATCGGTCGTGTCGTTAAACTGCCCATCGCCCGCCCCATCGCTCCCGAAACCCGGAAGCATCTTTCCCGTTGCATCCAGTTTGAGTACCCGCTTCTTATCGAGCACCCATAACGTTCCGCCCGAATCAACAGCCACGGCGACAGGCGTAACATCCTTGAGTTTGACTGATGTCTCAACCTTACCGTTGCGAATGGAAACGATTGCCTTCTGGTCCGCATCGATCCCATAAATCGTATCCTTGCCGTTCCACGCCAATTTATTTACGGCGACGGGCATTTCGCCCATGCTTTGCACAAACACCCGGGTGAGCGACCGTGGCACAACCTCGATAAGCGGCCCTGCTTCTGCCACATAATGATTCAACATGCCTTTGGTGGTATCCGCCAACACGACTTGGCGATCCTTGGCGACCGCCAAGCCGGAAAAACTTTTCAGCTTACCGGGCTCGTCTCCTCTGGAACCGAAGCGGTATAAGAGCTTGTCATTGAAGTCGTATTTCTGAATCGTAAAATCCTGACTCTTCGCGACATACACGCCGTCTTGGGCGACTGCGAAAGCGCTTAACTCACCGTCCCATGGAATGGTGCGCAAATATTCACCGGCCGAACTGTAAACTTTGACCTCCCCATCCAGCACATAGATTCGCCCCGCGATATCCACCTTGATATCGACAGGTTCGTGCAACTTATAGGCATCGGCATGTTCCTTTCCCGCCTTGGTTGCGGAAGGCTTGATGTCGAGAGGACTCAAAAAAACACCGTTACTTCCGAACATCAATATTCTCTTCGAACCGCCATCCAAAACGTACACGATGCCTTCATGAACAGCCACGCCACGGGGTTTATTCAACTCATGCGCCCCACCGCCTGAACTGAAAAATCCACCTTTTTTAGCGCCGAAGCTCCCCTCATACTTCCCCTCCGCCGAGAACATGGCGATCTGATTGAGTTCGCTGTCCGCTACATAAACAACACCACCACTGACTGCGACTGATTCCGGCTTTTTCAAAACAGGGTCGCCGCCGTCTTTGAATTGCAGCGTTTGCAGCTGCTTGCCTTCAATATCCGTCACCGCGACCGCACCATCCTTAAGCGCAAAGTACAAACGGTCGCCGCTGCTGCCCAACAGCCTTTGCGCGCCCTTGATCATGGGTATTTCTTTTACGAACGAGGCCTTGGCGAGATCACCGGAAGACGCGGAGTCGGCCGCATTGACTGATGTATGAATAAACGAACTCATCAGACAGAGAAGGAAGATATGAATACGCATCATGTACACCGTCTTAAGTATTTAGCATTGAAAAAACAACTGCGCTTCACTTATGGAACACGCTTTAAGAATAGTGCGAAAAAACCGTTACGCTATGCAATTTATTCGGCCCGGCCAGAATCATTTTTCATCCCGATTAAACACGCCGTCCCAATCTTCAGCAGGGGGATTCGCGGCAAAATATTCGCAACGCTCGATATATATTTTACAAGGTTTATCCTCGGGCAGTCGCTGGCTGATCGCCGCGAAGCGCTCCGCCGCCTCGCGCCACTTCCGCTCCCGATAAAGAGCCAGCGCGGCATTAAACTGCTCGACCATAGCCTCATCCATCCCGGCAGAAAAACCGGCAGGTTCATATATCCGCACCGGCATCTGCTTGCCGACTACGCGCATCCTGTCCAACTCCCGATAGCGACAGATAGCAGAAGTTCTCTCATAAGTGGTCTCGCCCACCAAAAAACTTATGCCATAAAATTTTGCCGTACTTTCCAGCCTTGATGCCTGATTCACCGTATCTCCGATGACGGTGTATTCCATCTTTTTACCGGCAAAGCCGATATTCCCCGCGACCACATCACCGGACTGCAATCCGCCGCGAATGAAGAAAGGCTCGACGCCCTCATTCTTCCATCTGGCGCGCAATTCATTCATCTTCTCGTTCATAGCCCGGATACACGACAGCGCAAGCTCGGCATGATCCGGCTGCGCAAGCGGCGCGCCCCAGTACACCATGATGCCGTCGCCGATGAATTTATCGACGGTGCCGTCGAACTTCTCCACCACGCGTACCATTTCCCCCAGATACTCGTTCAGCCTCGCCACCACTTCCTGCGGCGTATGGCCTTCGCTATACGAGGTAAAACTCCTTATGTCGGTAAACAACACCGTCACCTCTTTGGTGTCTCCGCCTAACTTGGCAGCTTCCGGATCCTTCTCCAGACGCGCGACCAGCTTGTCCGACAAATAACTCGAAAACATCGCGCGCATCTTTCTGGCGCTGCGCTCCAAAACCAGAAAGCGGAAGCTCCCGCCCACCATGAGCGCCGTGAAAGCCGCGATAGGCGGATAGACCATGCTGATCCAATGCCCCTGCAAAAAGAACTCGTAACTGAGCAGAACATAGCCCGCAATAAAAGCCAGTGTCACGGGTAACGCGACATACAAACGCAAGCGCGTAGTCAGGAAATACGTGATCACACCCAACACGAAAATAAATAAAATATCGATAACGGCCTCAAGCCCGGTATGACGGATATAGCGGCCGCTGATGATGTTATCGGCAATAGTCGCGTGAACTTCAACCCCAGGAGTGTTGCCATGGAACGGAGTCACACGCATATCGTATACGCCCAGCGCGGTCGCCCCCACAAACAAAATCTTGTTCTTCAGCAACGCGGGATCAACGCGGCCTTTGGCCACATCGGCAAAAGAGAAACGCGGATAGATGCCGGGCGGGCCGGTAAAATTGACCCACATGACGTAATCGCCGCTCACCGGAATATGGCGCTCGCCCAACGCGACATCAAATGCTCCCGGGACGAACTCTTTTTCCCCCAGCGCAGCCATCGCCCCCCTCAGACCCAGCGAAGGGGTAAATTTCCCGGTATCCTCGATGAGCAACAGGCTGCGTCGATTCACGCCATCGTTTTCGGGAAAGAAATTGATATGCCCAACCCCGTTAACAGAATTCTCGATCTCGGGAATGGAACCGATACGTCCGGTAATATTGAATGCGGGGTCGAAATCGAACGATGTCGCCAGCACCACATTGCCCGCCTTCTTGGCTGCGGCGGCGAAGGCCTGATCCGCCTTGGCACTCTCGTGCTCCGGGAAAAAAGCATCGAACAAAACCACCTTCGCCCCTGCATCGGAGAGCTTCTTGATCAGCCGCGCATATTCAGTGCGCGTCCAAGGAAAACGGCCCAGCTCGGTCACACTCTTGTCGTCTATCGCAATGATCGCGATGTCCGGGTTGGGTACGAGTGCTCCGCGCATCGTTTTAAAGCGCAGATCGTAGGTCTTGGCTTCGAAAGCCTCAAGGAATGGGTTTTGCGTGTAATACAGCAGCGTTACAGCAAAAATAGACACAAAAGCGAGCAGCAGAGAAACCACCCTCATGCCACGCCCTGATGTTATTCTTTTTATGACCGCAGAAATCATAGAACACTCGCTTTAGCTTATTGCGCCAGTGTGTATTCTACCTCTCCGCAAGGGAGAAAAAACAAGGAAAATCAGGCTGCCTGCACCGGAATCTGGTCGCGTTGTGCGATGATGCGATTATGCTCGTCCACATAGACCAAGCTCGGATGAAACTCGTGCAATTCCAGCTCGGAATAGCTGGAATAAACTGCAATAATCAAGATGTCGCCGGGGCTGGCTTTATGCGCAGCCGCCCCGTTCACCGAGATAGTGCGGGAACCGCGTTGCGCGCGGATGGCGTAGGTAGTGAAACGCTCGCCGTTAGTGACGTTGTAAATATCTATCTGCTGGTATTCCCTGATGCCCGAAGCATCCAGCAGATCATCGTCGATGGCGCACGAACCCTCGTAATGCAACTCCGATTGCGTCACGCGCACGCGGTGCAATTTCGCTTGTAGCATGGTTCGTTGCATAGCTTACCTCCAGTGATTCCGGCCTTCCGACATCAGGCCTTAATGATGCGGGCGCGCATTATAAGTCGCTTGCCCGGAAAGACAAACTACCGCTAAATATCAATTTCCAAGTTGTCAATCAACCTTGTTACACCCAAACGGGCGGCAGCCAACACCACCAGTTTGCGATCCGCCCTACCGGCTTGAATCAGCGTTTCCCGATTGCGCACCGACACATACTCCACTGGCCAACCATGCCCGGCCAGTGCGGCGACAGCGGCGGCTTCCACCTTGGCATAGTCTTTCGCCCCGTCCAAAATACTTTGGCGAACATTCGACAATGTTTGCCGCAAAAAAGTTGCCTCGGCGCGTTCCGCCACACTCAGATACTGGTTACGCGAACTCAGCGCGAGGCCGTCCACAGCGCGCACCGTCTCGCCGCCGATGATGTGTATCGGCAGATTCAGCTGCGCCACCATCTGCCGGATGATGTGCAACTGCTGAAAATCTTTCTTGCCGAACAGTGCCACTTGCGGCCGCACGATGTTCAGCAGCTTCAACACCACCGTCGCCATACCGCGAAAATGCCCCGGACGCGCCGCGCCGCACAACTCATTGGCAATCGGCGGCGGCTCGACGAATATCGTTTGCTGCTGGGGATACATCTCGTTCACCGCCGGCGCGAACACCACATCGGCCAGCCCTTCCAGCTTGGCGCAATCGGCATCCAGCGTGCGCGGGTATTTGTCGAAGTCTTCGGACGGTCCGAACTGCAAAGGGTTTACGAAGATGCTCACCACAACACAGTCGGCATGAGCGCGTGCCTGACGCACGAGGTCGATGTGCCCTTCGTGCAGATTGCCCATAGTCGGCACGAAGGCAACGGTGCCCGCCATTGCCAAGCGTTCACGCAATTCAGCGATGGTGGGAATCTGTTGCATTAGAAACTGTGTTCCTTGGCCGGAAACGCGCCTGACTTCACTTCACGCGCATAGTTTGCGACCGCTTGCGCAATAGAAGCCGCGCCCTGCATGTAATTTTTCACGAAGCGCGCTTTCTTGCCCGGATAAATATCGAGCATGTCGTGTAGCACCAGCACCTGACCGGAACAGTCCGCGCCCGCACCGATGCCGATGGTGGGAACATGCAGCGCTGCGGTGATCTGCTTCGCCAATGCCGCAGGCACCGCCTCCAGCAGCACCATGCCTGCGCCCGCCTGTTGCAATGCCTGCGCATCTTGCAACAACTGTTGCGCAGCCGCATCGCTCTTGCCCTGCACACGATAGCCGCCCATCTGATGCACCGACTGCGGCGTCAAACCGATATGCGCGCACACGGGAATGCCGCGCTCGGTCAGAAAGGCAATAGTCTCGGCCATCGCTGCACCACCTTCGAGTTTGACCATATGCGCGCCCGCCACCATCAATTGTGCGGCGTTGGCAAAAGTCTCGCGCGGGCTGACCTGCGAAGTGCCGAACGGCATATCGGCCATAATGAAAGCCTGCGCCGCGCCGCTGGCCACACAAGCCGTGTGATACGCCATCGCCTCCAGCGTAACGGCGAGCGTGGACTCGCGCCCCTGCAACACCATGCCCAGCGAATCGCCCACCAGCAACACATCTATGCCGTTATTTTCCAATAGCGTGGCGAAACTGGCGTCGTAGCACGTCAGCACGGCAATCTTCTCGCCCTTGTCTCGCATGCCCTGCAATGTAGTAAGTGTCTTGCGCATCATCATGCTCCCAGACTAAAAAATTCGCGCGGCCCGCGCATATTTTGAATCCGCTCCAACAGCAATTCAAAATCTTCATCGTTGTCGACAAAATTGAGATTGTCGCTATTCACCACCAGCAGCGGGGCCGCGTCGTAATGGTGAAAAAACTCGCCGTAACTCTTGGCCAAACCCGCCAGATAATCGTCGCTGATTGCGCGCTCATAACGGTGTCCGCGACGCTGCACGCGTTCGATCAAGGTGTCGGTTGATGCCTGCAAGTAAATCACCAGATCGGGTGTCGGCGCCTGTGGCGCAAGACTCTGGTAGACGGATTGATATAACTTGAATTCGTCCTCGCTCAAAGTGAGCCGCGCGAACAGCGTGTCTTTCTCGAACAGGTAATCCGAAATCGTTCGATTGCTGAACAAATCCATCTGTGCCAAATCGCGCACTTCGTTGATGCGCTGAAACAGAAAGAACAACTGCGTGGGCAAGGCATATCGCGCGGAGTCCTGATAGAAGCGCTCCAGAAACGGATTATCCTGCGGCTTCTCCAGCAGCGTTTGCGCGCCCGTGCGCTCTGCCAGTCGCTGCGTCAAACTGGTCTTGCCCACGCCGATGGGGCCTTCCACCACGATGTAGCGATATTTACTCAAAGGCATTTTCGAGCCGCTCCAACTCTTGGCCTGCGCATCGCGCAGCGGCTTCCGCCGCCGCACCCACTCCCGGAATAATTCCATCCGGCGCGATCTCCAACAGCGGCAGCAGCACGAAAGCGCGCAAGTGCATCTGCGGATGCGGGATCGTCAAACCATGCTCGTGCAATTGCAGATCGTCGTACAGCAACACATCCAGATCGAGCGTACGCGGAGCGTTGACGAACTCGCGTGTGCGGCCGCAGCGTTGCTCCAGCGCCAGCAGCGCATCGAGCAAACCGCGCGGCGACAAGCTGGTTTGCAACTGCGCCACCGCATTGATGAAATCGGGCTGCTCCAGATAGCCCACCGGAGCGCTGCGATACAGGGATGAACAGCGCACCACCCGCACCTGAGGCAGGTTAGCCAACTCGCGCATCGCCTGCAATACTTGCGCATGCGGGTCAGCCAGATTGCTGCCCAGACCGACAAAAACGTTATGCTCCATTACTTGCCGACGCTCAATCTATGGGTAGTTCAGCTTGAGCGGTCGCCGCGTTAGGTTTCTTGGTACGTCGGCGCTTTTTCTTCGGGCCAGCATCGGGTTGCAGCATCTCGGCGCGGCGCTCTTCTGTCGCATCTTGAAACTCGTCCCACCACTCGCCCAACTCACTGCCCACCTCGCCGCTTTCGCAGCGCAATAGCAAAAAGTCGTAAGCAGCACGGAAACGCGGCACGCCCAGCAAACGCAAAGGGCGCAGCCCGCTGCGCTGCTCAAAGCGCGGCTGCATCACCCACATCTCTTTCATCACTGTGTCGTAACGGCGCGGAATAGCGAGTTGCGCACGCTGCCTGCCCAACACCTCGTCCATCGCCTCATGCAAAGCCGCGATAGGCTTCTCACCAGCGTCCTGCTTGGCTTTCCATGCGGCCAGCACTTCGTGCCACAACAGGCAGGCGAACAAAAATGCCGGCGAAGTGTTCTTGTCTTCACGGATACGCTGATCGGTGTTTTGCAGCGCCAGAGTGACAAACTTCTCCCCCATCGGCTGCTCCAGAATCACATCCAGCATCGGCAGCATGCCGTGGTGCAAGTGCATCGCGCGTAACTTCTTGATGCACTCCCAAGCATGCCCGGACAGCAACAGCTTCAGCATCTCATCGAACATGCGCGCTTCCGGCACATTCGCCAGCAGACCTTTCATTTTGGAGATCGGCGCGGCGGTCGCCGCATCCAGCTTCATGCCCAGCTTGGCCGACAAGCGCACCGCGCGCAGCATGCGCACCGGGTCTTCGCGGTAGCGCACTTCCGGGTCGCCGATCATGCGTAGCGTGTTGGCGCGAATATCTTCGTAGCCGCGGTGGTAATCGAATATCTCTTGCGTGGTGGGATCGTAGAACAGCGCGTTGGCCGTGAAATCGCGCCGCGCCGCATCCTGCTCTTGGTCGCCGAACTCGTTGTCGCGCAACAGACGGCCGTGATCGTCGGTCTCGGCATCCTCGGCTTCGATCATGCGGCGAAAAGTGGAAACCTCCACCGTCTCTTCGCCGAACATCACATGCACCAAACGGAAGCGCCGCCCGATGATGCGGGAACGCCGGAATACGCGCTTCACCTCTTCCGGCGTGGCATCCGTCGCCACATCGAAATCTTTAGGCTGGCGATCCAGCAGCAGATCGCGCACCGCACCGCCGACTACAAAGGCTTTAAATCCCGCCGCCTGCAAACCGTCCGTCACACGCCGCGCGCCATAACTGATGCCGTCGCGGCTCACCTTATGCACAGCAAATGGAATGGCGCTGGCCGCGCCTACCGACTTTACTTTGGCAGACTTGCCGAACACCCGTTTAAACAGTTTTTTTATCATCAATTCTTTTATATTGATTGCGACAAGACTGCCGCAAATTTCAGAGGGGCGGATTATACACCCGGGGGAAAGATTGGCTTTTTATCGAAAACAGACAGCAAGCCGAATTATGCTGCCCGCCAAAATATATAGGCCATCTGAAACATTGACGCATTCCAGCTGGGCGGTTACGGTGCGCGACGGAACTATAACTGCGGGGAGTGTGACGATGACGTTTTTTCTGGCAAGGGCGGTGTGTTCGTGAACATCACGCCTATGCAAATCAACAGACTAGGATTGCCCGCCCAGATTATGCGACACTCAAGTCCAGATTATCCGACACAATTGGTGTCTAGTTAACGTTAGGCATTTTATTCACATAATCAGGAGTCATTATGAACACAGAAGCTAGCTGCACATTTAAAGTCACCGGCTGGGATGAAAAGCCTTATCAAGAATTCGAGGGTGGTGCAAAACTTACTCGGGCAAAGGTATCTCAAGCATATCAAGGTGCCATCAATGGCGAAGGCTTAGTCGAATTTCTCATGTCCTATACCACTAGTAGCACGGCGAGTTTTGTTGGCATGGAGCTGGTTAAAGGAACCGTAGCTGGCAAATCGGGTAGCTTTGTCATTCAGCATGTAGGTACTTACGATAGCGGCGGGGCACGTAGTACTTGGTTCATTGTCCCCGGTTCAGGTATCGGCGAGTTAGCAGGTATCACTGGCAAGGGCAGTTACATTGCTAACAGTGAGTCTGTTCCGGTGTCTTTCAGTTACGAGCTTCCGAACAATGCCTAACCTTGCATTCGAGCGGGACTCGCCCAGAAGCGGGCGAGCCCCTCAATTTTACTACAAGGGCTTCCCCAAATTCGCAAGTGCTGTTGATGGTTTTTAGTTCATCGTTATTTCCTGTTCTGTTTCATTTCAAATCGCGCTGCTTGCAT
>WSYA01000038.1 GCA_009773615.1 Gallionellaceae bacterium | reverse complement strand
CAAGCAGCGCGATTTGAAATGAAACAGAACAGGAAATAACGATGAACTAAAAACCATCAACAGCACTTGCGAATTTGGGGAAGCCCTTGTAGTAAAGTTGAGGGGCGCGCCGCTTTTGGCGCGTCTCTCTCGAACGCCATGTTAGGCTTTCAATACTAATTGCCAATGATTTCATACTGGCAAGGTGACACAGATATTGGCTCTGGAAATCCTTTCCCAAGCACCTTCATGCCATCAGAGTTTTCCCCTTGGTCATTTGAAAATCCCAAATTAACAACTTTATTAAAACTATCAATAGAATCCCATACAACGATATTTACATATTTCTCTTTTTGATCTTTTTTAATTGATCTGTAAAACGTAGAACTTACAAAACCGCTTTGCTTGCGGAAATAGTCAACATAAGCTTCCCTTACTTCAACGGCTATTTCTTCCATGCCCTCAGGTACTTCAATAAAGTTGATTACGTTGATTTGTTTCATTTGGTTACCTCCCCCAATACCATTGAGCCTAACGTAGAAGTGAGCGGTCTGCGCGGCTTTTCGCGCAGATCCGCTCGACTGCCGGGTTGCGCGTCATGTCGCTGACCCGCCCGGAACTGGTGGTTGCTCCTCATATTGAGGCGCGGAACCGCCGATGTGGTCCCAACGAGCCTTGGAACCGACGAAAAGGTGCACTTCGATCTCAACCTGAGGGTCTCCATCCACGCACCCCAGCGTAACGCCATGAACTTTGCCATTCAGAATTCCGCAAAGAGTGGAGCCGCAAATACTGCAGAACGCCAAGCCCCAACCGTGGGAACCGACATGCTTTGTGAGCTTTTCCTCCCCCCGCAACCAAACGAAGCCGCTTGCCTCGTTAAGCGGCGCATAGGCAGACGAGGCACCGTTAAATGCCTTCCGACACTGTGAACAGTGGCACGCGCGGGCTGGCATGAGTTGACCTTCAACTCGGTAGCGAACAGTCCCACAGAAACAGCCACCTTCAATCATCCCTTTGCCCTCCTTGACGCCCAACGTAAAATTGAGGGGCGCCGCGCTTTTGCGGCGTCCCGCTCGAATGCAGGGTTAGGCTGGATGCTACATAGCTAGACCTGCCCCATGCCTTTGTAAATCTGCTATTTTTGAACCATGCTATTATTTTTGTTTCGCTTCTTTCGCTCTCTTTTCCTTTCTTTCACTGTCCATCTTCCCTGCTCCTTTTACTTCATGCACCTTTATGCCATCTTTGGATGTCTTCACAACCTCACCCTTCGGGGTAGAGCTTGCACCTTCGCCTGTTTTATCAGCGGCGAAAGCGTGCGGCGTTGATATGGCGATAGCTAGAACCAACAATCCTTGAATCAGCTTATGTGTAGTTTTCATTTTTTTCCCTTCACTCCCAATTAAAAAAAGTAAGGCCACGGCGGGAGCGATAACCATTGCCTAACTTAAAATAGAAAACATTTTCATAGGGTCGCAATGTCGCCTATATCTGACCGTATTGTCAACGCCCAACTTATGGTTTTCATATATTCATGTGCTTAACATAATTTGTTTGCTGGACTTTCATTTTAGGGCAACCTAAAATTCTGCGGATGGAAGCTAAAGTCGTTTCTCAGGATTCGCCCAAATTGCTCGACCGTATGCGCGCCGAAATTCGTGTGCGTCACTATAGCATTCGCACCGAGGAAACCTACCTTGATTGGGCGCGCCGCTTTATTCTGTTCCACGAAAAACGCCATCCCAAGAATATGGGGGCTGATGAGGTTCAACGCTTCCTGAGCTATCTGGCGGTGGAACGAAATGTTTCTTCCTCCACCCAGAATCAGGCCAAGTCCGCGTTGTTGTTTTTGTACCGCGATGTGCTGCATATCGAGTTGCCCTGGCTGGATGAGGTGGTTGCCGCCAAGATGGGCAAGCGCTTGCCGGTCGTTTTAACTCAAACCGAGATGCGTTCTTTGCTGAATGCCATGTCCGGGACGATGGGTTTGGTGGCTTCGCTGTTGTATGGCACTGGCATGCGCTTGCTTGAAGGGTTGCGGCTGCGGGTTAAGGATGTGGAATTTGAGCGGCGCGAAATTATTGTGCGCGAAGGCAAGGGCAACAAGGACAGAGTGACGGTGTTGCCGGAGAATCTGATTTTGCCTTTGCAGGCGCATTTGAAAAAAGTGAAGGCCTTGCACGAGCGCGATCTCGACGCCGGTTTTGGTGAGGTGTATCTGCCCCATGCGCTTGCCGTTAAATATCCCAAGGCTGCGCGCACTTGGGGCTGGCAATTCGTGTTTCCCTCTGTGGTGCGTTCGATTGATCCCCGTTCCGGCATCGAGCGCCGCCACCATCTTTATGAGGCAAGTGTGCAACGGGCCGTGCGCGAGGCGGCGAAGATGGCGGAAATTCACAAGCCGGTTACGCCGCATGTGTTGCGCCATTCTTTCGCCACGCATTTGCTGCAAGCGGGTTACGACATTCGCACCGTGCAAGAGCTGCTCGGCCATTCCGATGTTTCCACCACGATGATCTACACCCATGTGCTGAATAAAGGCGGCAAGGGTGTGGTGAGTCCGTTGGATAGGTGAATTCATGAGTACGATATTGTCCGTGACTTCGCTGACCACTTCTTTGCGCAACGGCGCGCGCATCGTGGATGGCATTTCGTTCGATATTGCCGCAGGTGAAACTTTCGCGTTGCTGGGCGAATCCGGTTGCGGAAAATCCATGACGGCGCTGTCGCTGATGCGTTTGTTGCCGGACAGTGTGCATGTCGAGAGTGGTGCGATGCATGTGGCGGGGGTGAATGTGGTGGCGTTGCCAGAGCGCGAAATGCGCGAGTTGCGCGGCGGCAAGATGGCGATGATTTTTCAGGAGCCGGGCTTGAGTTTGAATCCGGTGATGACGGTGGGTGAGCAGATTGCCGAGGTGTTGGTCTTGCATCAACGGCTATCTGTCGATGCCATCACGCAACGCTGTATCGAGTTGTTGCAGCAGGTCGGCATTCCTGATGCGCCGCGCCGTTTGGGTGAATATCCGTTCCAGCTTTCCGGCGGTATGAAGCAGCGCGTGATGATCGCGATGGCGCTGGCCGGGCAACCGCAATTGCTCATTGCGGATGAGCCGACCACGGCGCTGGATGTGACGATACAAGCGCAGGTGCTGCAATTGCTGCGCGACACGCAGCAGCAAAGCGGCATGGCGATGCTGCTCATTACGCACGACCTCGGCGTGGTGGCGGAAAACGCGCATCAGGTGGCGGTGATGTACGCGGGGCAGATTGTAGAAATGGCGACTCGCGAGCAATTGTTTGCGCACCCTGCGCATCCGTATACGCAAAAGTTGTTTGCGGCACAGCCGGACGGCAAGCGCGGCGGGCAGCCGCTGGCGGCCATCGCGGGCAATGTGCCGCCGTTGGGCGAGGTGTTTACGGGTTGCCGTTTTGCGCCGCGCTGCTCGGAGGCTTGGGCGCTGTGCCACGAGAAGATTCCGGCGTGGGCTGAAGTTGCGGAGGGGCAGGGGGTGAGATGCCATCTTTATTCCGCCGACGCAAAAAACGTAGGATGGGTGGAGCGCAGCGATACCCATCATTTGCCCAACGTTGACGATGGGTATCGCTGCGCTCCCCCCATCCTGTCCGAAGCACTTTTACGAGTCTCCGACTTGCAAGTCCACTTCCCCATCCGCAAAGGTTTGCTGCAACGCACGGTGGGGCAGGTCAAAGCGGTGGACGGGTTGTCGCTGGAAATCGGTGCGGGTAAAACGCTGGCGCTGGTGGGCGAGTCCGGTTGCGGCAAGACCACGGTGGGCAAGGCTCTGTTGCAGCTAATACGTCCGACGATGGGCAGTGTGCGTTTTGCGGGCAAGGAGTTGACCGGGCTGGGGGCGGGTGCCTTGCGCGAACAGCGTAGCGGGATGCAAATGGTGTTTCAGGATCCGTTCGCTTCGCTCAACCCGAAGATGCGCGTGGCGGAGATTTTGCAGGAGGGTATGGATGCGTTGAACATCGGGCGCGACAGTGTTGCGCGGCAACAGCGCATCGACAAGTTGCTGGATCAGGTGGGCTTGGCGCGCACCGCGAAATGGCGCTACCCGCACGAGTTCTCCGGCGGGCAGCGCCAGCGTATCGCCATCGCGCGTGCGCTGGCGGTGAATCCGCAATTGCTGATTTGCGACGAGCCAACCAGCGCGCTGGATGTGTCGGTGCAGGCGCAGATTTTGAATCTGTTGAAGACGCTGCAACAGGAACTGGGGCTGAGTTATCTGTTCATCACCCACAACCTCGCGGTGGTGGACTATCTGGCGCATGAGGTGTGTGTGATGTATCTGGGGCGCATCGTGGAACGCGGTGCGGTGGAAGATGTGTTGCACTCGCCGCGCCACCCGTACACGCAGGCGTTGCTGTCTGCGGTGCCTCGCATAGATGGCGGGCATACGCTGATCCGTTTGACAGGGGAGATGCCATCGCCCGCTAATCCGCCGCAGGGCTGCCACTTCCATCCGCGTTGCGCGCAGGCCAATGCGCAATGCCGGACTGATTATCCAGCGGAGACTCTACTATCAGGCGGGAAGGAAGGCGAGGCTCCGCATCGCGTGCATTGCCATCTGTTTTCGTGATTCTGTGCTAACGGTCTGTTAGCGGCTGGAGGCGATCTTGAGGTTGCCCTTTGATATGATTCGTTTTGGCACTTTGTTGTTGCGCACGAGCTTGGTGTTCTTGCTGTTGCGATTTTTGTTGGCGCGCGCCAAGTGTCTTTTGTGGCCCCGGCTCGTGGCTTGGACGATGGTGATGCGTTGCCCGATTTTGAGCTTGTTCACCCCGTTGTTCCATTCCAATAATCTGGCTTGGCTCACATGGTAGCGGCGCGCGATGGTGGAGAGTGTATCGCCCTTGCGTACCGTGTGTTTCAGTGTGCGAGTCGTCTCTTCAAGGGAGGCAAGATGGGTGTTGAATACGGCGAATTCGGCAGCTACAGTCTCTTCATTGTTAACAGGTACTAATAATGTTTGCCCGTTGCTGATTTTGGCGCGTGTGGAGAGGCCGTTGATGCTGCGCAATTGGTTGGCGGAAAGTCCGAAGCGCGGCGCTAAACGATCAAAGTGATCGCCTTTTTTGGTCTGGTAGGGCTGCCAGGAAACGAGACGCTGATTGGTGTTTTCCAGATTGGTCTGAAAGGCTTCCACTTTGTCGATGGGGAGCAAAATCACGCTGGCTGTTTCTTCCAGAATGACCGGGCGATTGTGGCCTGGATTGAGTGCGATGAACTCTTCCAGCGAAATTCCGGCCAGCTCGGCGGCGAGTTTCACATCGATGCGGCCGGAGGTGGCCACGGCAGCAAAATACGGCTGATTGGGAACGTCGGTTAGCTTCAGGCCGAAGCGATCAGGATCGCTGACGATATTTTTGATAGCAAGCAGTTTGGGAACGTAATTCTGCGTTTCCCTAGGTAAGCGCAGGCTGGCGTAGTTGGTGGCCTTACCTATTTTACGGTTGCGCGCCTGAGCGCGCGCCACGGCACCTTCGCCCCAGTTGTAGGCGGCAAGCGCCAGCTCCCAGTCGCCGAACTGCTCGTGCAGTCGTTCCAGATAATCCAATGCCCCATTGGTTGCGCTGATGATGTCGCGACGTCCGTCGTACCACCAGTTTTGTTGCATACCGAAATTTTTTCCGGTGGAGGGCATGAATTGCCAGATGCCGGAGGCACTCGCAACCGAGTTGGCTCCCGGGTTGAATGCGCTCTCGATCATGGGAAGCAATGCGATCTCAGAAGGCATGCCGCGACGTTCGACTTCTTCGGTGATGTAGAACAAATAACGCTGCGAGCGCTCCGACATGCGCGCCATGTATTCCGGGCGGCTGGCGTACCACTTCTCATGGCGGGCGATCAGTTTGCTATTGAGTTCGCGCATGGAAAAGCCATTGCGGATGCGTTGCCACAGATCCGCAGGGATACGTTCCGGTGCTGCGATCAGTTTATCTTTTGCGATCACCTTATCTGCGGCGATGGTAGATATCTGAGTGGAGGGTGTGAGGAGCGGTGCTTCCGGTGTGCCGACTGAATCTGCGGAGGGGGCCAAGGCTAAATGGCTGCGATTATCCAGATTCTCTTCGGCGAACGCTGCATGCGCGAGTGTAACGGTGGCGATAAGAGCAGTTAAAAGCAGTCGGTTAATATGCACTGGCGGAATCCGTCGGGGAAAAATTGTCGCGATAGTAGCCGACGAGGGGCTGGGCGTCAATCATAACTATATGAAGATGTTGCTTTTCTGGTGCAAAGTGCGCGATCAATGTGAAGCGTTCAAAATAAAAAAACGTCCCGATCTCTCGGGACGTTTTTGGTGGGCTGAATCAAAATTCAGGCAGCGATAACCTGCCTGTGTTTGGTTGCTTTGTTAGCGATTGCCGTTACCGTTGCCGCCACGGTTTTGCGAGAAGCCCGTGCTTGGACGACGCGGGCCGCCTGCACCGGCTCCAGTACGTCCGCCTGCGCCTGCGCCGAAACTGCTGCGTTGACCGCCCGCACCTGCGCCGGTGCGTGTGCTGTTTCCGGCGTTAAAGTCACGCGGTGCACTCGCACGGTTGCCATCGACATTGCCGGTGCGCGCTTGTGTGTTGGCGCCAAAACGGTTGTGCGAGTGACCTTCGCGATGAGCTTGTGCGCCACGGTCATCGCGCGGGAAGCTGTGACGGCTGTCCGGTGCATGATGACGCGGTGCGCCGGTGCCTGCATTGCGAGGCGCTCCAAATCCGCCGCTGCGCGGAGCACCTGCGCCGCGCGGGCCGCCGTTGCTGCGACCGCTAGGTGCGGGACGCGGCTTAAACTTTGGTTCCAGTCCGGCTACGGTGTGGGTTTCGATGCGCTGACCGGTGTATTGCTCGATCTTCTTCAAATGCATGGCATCGCGGTTGGATGCGAACGATACGGAAATGCCGGTTGCGCCGCCGCGACCGGTACGGCCGATACGGTGTACATAGTCTTCGGCAAATTTTGGCAAGTCGAAGTTGATTACGTGCGAGATGCCCGCCACGTCGATACCGCGAGCGGCTACGTCGGTAGCAACCAGAACGCGAATCTGTCCGCGACGCAGGTTGACCAGTGTGCGGTTACGCTCACGCTGGTTCATGTCGCCGTGCAAGGCTGCTGCCGAGTGGCCTTGTGCCGACAGGCTGTCAGCAAGGGTGTCGGCATCGCGTTTGGTAGCGGTGAAGACGATGGCCTGATTCAGTTCGGTGTCGCGCAGGATATGGTCGAGCAGGCGATTCTTGTGTGCCATGTCGTCTACATACATCAGCTTTTGCTCGATGTTTTCGTGACGCGCTTGAGATGAAGTTACGCTGATGCGCTTGGGCGATTTCAACAGACGTTGAGCCAGATTGCCGATCACGCCGTCCAGCGTAGCCGAGAACAGCAGGGTCTGACGTGTGGCCGGTGTTGCCGCAGCGATGCGTTCCACATCGTCGATGAAGCCCATATCCAGCATGCGGTCGGCTTCGTCCATGATCAGGATTTCCAGGCGCGAGAAGTCGATACGGCCGCGCTCGATATGGTCGATCAGGCGACCCGGCGTTGCCACCAGAATGTCGACCGGGCTGGAAAGCAGCTTGTTTTGCAGCGGGTAGGGCATGCCGCCCAAAATGCTGACGACTTTCAGGCGCATGTTTTTGCCGTACTTGGCGGCAGCGTCGGAGACCTGTTGCGCCAGTTCGCGGGTAGGTGTCAGCACCAAAACACGCGGGCCTTTGCTGTGAACTGCGGAAGGGGCCGAGATGCGGTGTAGCGAGGGCAAAATAAAGGCGGCAGTCTTGCCTGTGCCTGTTTGGGCAGAGGCCATCAGGTCGTGCCCTGCCATGATGGTAGGGATCGCTTCGGCTTGGATCGGAGTGGGGATGGTGTAGCCGGACTCTTCCACAGCCTTGAGGATGGATGGGTTCAAACCCAGAGTGGCAAATGTTACGGTCGCGGTTTCGGGAACAGCGGTTTCAATAGTGTTTTCAATAGACACGTTTTTTCCTTACATTAAAAAAAAGTAACAGCGCATGCGTGGCGCAATGGCCACACAATAAAATTCAGTAGGAGTGATAAAGCTCTACCGGCGCAAAACATCGTCGCTAACCGGTAAAACAGGACGCATCAGAACGACATTAAGTCGGTGACGCTAGGGGTCAGGAAACGATGGACTAAGCGCTGCATGTACCTCGCAGCGAGGCGCGTATTATAGGCAGATGCTTATTAAAAGCAAGGGATATTTTATATTCCTTGCATTATGAAACTTTGATGACATCGGGCGAAATCACTTTTGCTTCTGATACAATTAATTTGAGCGAATACAATTTATCTTGAGTTATCTTGAGCGAAAAAAATAAATGTACATTATGTGTCAGGGGATGATATGTCAAAGCACGAAAAGGCGCGTTTTGTAAGTTTGATGACGAAAAATACTTACGCCATGATTTTGGCGGGTGGGCGCGGCAGTCGTTTGCACCAATTGACGGATTGGCGCGCGAAACCGGCGGTACCTTTCGGCGGCAAGTTCCGGATTATCGACTTCGTTTTATCTAACTGCGTCAACTCCGGTATCCGTCGCATCGGTGTGGCGACGCAGTACAAGTCGCACAGCCTGCTCCAGCATATTCAGCGCGGCTGGAGTTTCTTGAACGGTAAGTTCAGCGAGTTTGTCGACGTGCTGCCCGCCCAGCAGTGGATGGAGGAGTCGTGGTATTCCGGTACGGCAGATGCAGTGTTTCAGAATCTGGATATATTGCGCGATACCAACCCCGAGTATGTGCTGATATTGGCAGGCGATCACGTTTACAAGATGGATTACGGCAAGTTATTGGCTTTTCATGCCGAGAAAAATGCCGACATGACGGTCGCCTGCATCGAGGTTCCGGTCAGTGATGCCAGAGCATTCGGCGTCATGGGTGTAAATGCGGAGTCAAGGGTGGTGAGTTTTGTCGAGAAGCCCGACAACCCTTCCTCGATTCCGGGCAAGCCGGAACTCTCGCTGGCAAGCATGGGCATCTATGTGTTCAACACCAAATTTTTGGTTGAGCAATTGGCTCGTGATGCGGACGATCCTCATTCCACGCACGATTTCGGCAAGGACATTATTCCGCATCTGATGTCTGCGGGATATCGGGTGTTTGCGCAAAGCTTTGAAGACAGTTGTGTGCGTGACGAAGGCGGTAATTCGTATTGGCGCGATGTGGGAACTATCGATTCCTATTGGGAAGGCAATATGGAGCTAACCAAGGTGGTTCCCGATCTGAATATGTACGACAAAGAATGGCCGATTTGGACGAATCAGGAACAATTGCCGCCAGCCAAGTTTGTTTTTGATGAGGATGAGCGTCGCGGCATGGCGGTTGACTCGCTGGTATCGGGGGGGTGCATTATTAGCGGCTCAACGGTTACACGTTCCTTGCTTTATTCGAACGTAAAAATACACAGCTTCAGCACTGTCGAAGACTCCGTTTTGCTTCCCAATGTTGAGGTTGGACGCAATGTAAAGATCAGGCGCGCGGTGCTGGACAAGAATTGCGTCATCCCGGAAGGTCTGGTCGTCGGTTACGATCTCGAAGAGGATGCCAAGCGTTTCCATGTGAGCGACGGTGGCGTTGTTCTGATCACCCCTGAGATGCTGGGGCAGGATATGGGGCGCATTCGGATGGCAAAAAAATAAAAATTAGTGAAGGTGCCGGGTTGAATCCCGGCCTGATAGTCGATAAGCGCATTCTTTAGGCAGGGGATGCGCTTAAATCAAATGGATTTCTCATGAGCAAACCCCTGAATTTAGTATTTCTCTGGCATATGCACCAGCCGGACTACCGTGACTACAGCACCGGCGACTTCGTGTTGCCGTGGGTGTATCTCCACGCGACGAAGGATTACTCGGACATGGCCTACCATCTCGAGCAGCATCCGAAGATGAAGGCCGTGGTTAATTTTGTGCCGATATTGTTGGATCAATTGGAGGATTACGAGCAGCAATTCGCAACGGGGCAGATTCGCGATCCGTTGCTGCGCTTGCTGGTGCGCGAGGACCTCGATGAGGTCAGCGACGACGAACGCCTGCTGGTGCTTGAGAGTTGTTTTCGCAGTAACCAGGATAAAATGGTCGCGCCGTATCCTTCCTACAGACGGTTGTTCGATCTGTTCAAGATGCTTGAGGGCAGTGGTCGCGTCGCGCTGTCTTACTTGTCGGGGCAGTATCTGGCAGACCTGTTGGTCTGGTATCACTTGGCCTGGTTCGGCGAGAGCGTTCGGCGCGAGCACGACGTGCTGATCCAGATGATGACCAAGGACGAGAATTTTACTTACGAAGACCGTAAGCTGATTTTTGATTTGATCGGCAAAGTGGTCTCTGGAATCATCCCGCGCTATCGCAAGCTGGCGGAGAGCGGACAAATCGAAATATCGGCGACGCCGCATTACCATCCCCTTGCGCCATTGCTGCTGGACTTTAACAGTGCGCGCGAATGTGAACCCGGTAGCAGTCTGCCGCAGGCAACGAGTTATCCGGGAGGCAAGTCGCGCGTGCAGGCTCACATCGCATCTACCCTCAAGAGTCATCGTGCCCGGTTCGGCGTTACGCCGCATGGAATATGGCCGGCCGAAGGTGCAGTGTCGACCTCGTTGATCGAGGTGTTGGCTGGGCAAGAGTGTCGCTGGGTCGCTAGTGGGGAAGGGGTGCTGGCCAACAGTTTGCGCAAAGCGGGTGACCTTCCCGAGCGCTCGAAATATCTGTATCGCCCATATCGCTTGCAAGGTGCGGCTAATAGCGTGAGTTGTTTCTTCCGCGATGACCGGCTGTCCGATCTGATCGGTTTTGAGTATTCGAGTTGGAACGGCAAGGACGCTGCGGACAATTTTGTAAAGCAGCTGGAAGAGATCGCAGCTCATGCGGGCGACGATGAGACGCCTTTGGTCGGAGTCATTCTGGATGGGGAAAACGCTTGGGAATATTATCCCTATAACGGCTATCATTTTCTGAACGACCTTTACACGGCGCTAGAGGCGCATACCGGCATACGCACGACGACTTATTCGGAATACCTGGACGCGTGCGAAGTGCCGAAAGCAAAGGGTTTTGCCCGAGAGGGCAAGTTGCCGGGGTTGGTTGCGGGCAGTTGGGTGTACGGTACTTTCTCCACATGGATTGGTTCGCCGGATAAGAATCACGCATGGGATCTGTTGTGTATGGCAAAACAGAGTTACGACATGGTGATGGCGGCGGGGCGTTTGAGCCAAACAGAAAAAGAGTTGGCCGAGAGGCAGCTATCGTCCTGTGAAAGCTCAGACTGGTTCTGGTGGTTTGGTGACTATAATCCTTCGGATGCCGTGGGGAGTTTTGACCGCTTGTACCGTTACAACCTGATGCAAATCTATCGCTTGTTGAAATTGCCGGTTCCCGCAAATTTAAATTTCCCTATCAGCCAGGGCGGTGGTGCAGCCGAGGGCGGGGGGACGATGCGACGCGGTTCATGAAGGTTTAAATCGGAACATAACTTCGGGGGGGACGGATGCCCCCGAGTCTGAAAGGTTGGTACATGCATTTCCCGCGCAGCAGTGGCATCTTGCTTCATCCCACATCTTTGCCGGGCCCTTACGGCTCCGGCGATTTCGGTAAGGATGCATTTCGTTTCGTCGACTGGCTCGCCGCTGCGGGACAGAAGATGTGGCAAATTCTCCCGTTAGGGGGGATAGGCCCGGGAAACTCGCCTTACATGAGCAGTTCTGCTTTTGCTGGCAATGTTCTGATGATCGATCTGGACGATTTGCGCATGCAGGGTTGGCTGGACGCCGAGGATCTATCCCATCACGCAGAGTTCGACGAGCAGCGCGTGGACTTTTCCGTTGTCTATCATTACCGCATGAAGAAATTGCACCTTGCCGCAAAATATTTCTTTGCCAGTAACGCGCGCAAAGGTCTACTGGCGGGTTTGTTTTCGGACAACAAACGCTATGCCGAATATGAAGCGTTTTGCGCGGAAGAAAAATCATGGCTGGACGACTATGCTCTTTTCATGGCGCTGGCAGAGAAATACAGCTGGGAGGATTGGGGGCACTGGGAGCCCGGTCTTGCGCGGCGCGAGAAAAAAGCATTAGAAAATGCGGCTGTCGAGTTGGCTGAAGAAATTAACTTCTGGCGTTTTTGCCAGTGGAGTTTTTTCCGCCAGTGGCGAAGGTTAAAGCAGTATGCCAACGACCACGGCGTTCAGGTCATTGGCGACATTCCGATTTTTATCGCCTATCAGAGTGCTGAAGTATGGGCGCGTCCTGGCTTGTTCGAGTTGGGCGAAGACCTTTTTCCCACTGTCATCGCCGGAGTTCCGCCGGATTATTTTAGCGAGACCGGGCAACGCTGGGGCAATCCGCTTTATCGCTGGGATGCGCACGAGCAAGAAGGTTATGCGTGGTGGATCGAGCGTTTGCGCAAGATGACCGAGCTGGCGGACATCGTGAGGATCGATCATTTCAGAGGGTTTGCCGGATATTGGGAAATTCCCGCTTCCGAGCCGACCGCGATAAATGGAAGATGGATGCCCGGTCCGGGCGAAAAACTTTTCAATGCTGTTCAGGAAAAACTGGGTACGTTGCCTATCATTGCAGAAGACTTGGGGGTCGTTACTCCTGACGTGGTTGCTTTGCTGGAAAAGTTCGATCTGCCGGGAATGCGCATCCTGCATTTCGCATTCGGCGGCGAATTGGAGAATCCATATTTGCCACATAACTACAAGCACAACACGGTGGTTTACGGCGGTACGCACGACAATGACACCACTATCGGATGGTTCAATTCGCTGTCGCCCAATGAGCGCACATTTGTCTGCGAATATTTGCATACCGATGCCAGCGAGATAAATTGGAACATCATACGGGCCTCATCAATGTCGGTTGCGGATATTGCCATCCATTCATTTCAAGATGTGCTGGGTCTGGGGGCGGAGCACCGCATGAATATGCCCGGCCAGTCGGAAGGTTATTGGGAGTGGCGTTTTTCTTGGAAGCAGGTAAGCCCAGAACAAGCGGACAAGCTCTTTGAAATAACCGTAGAAAGCGGGCGCTGCAAGGCCTGTCGTTGATTTATTCCAGTAGCGAACGCTCGACATAAACATCCACGCCACACTGTGGCGCAATCAATGCGGCTGGAATTTTGTTTCCTGAACGCCAATTGGCCACAGCTTGCGCTTTGCCGTTTCCCGTGACCAGAAATATGGTCTGACGTGTATCGCTCAGGCGGCGCGCGCTGAGCGATACACGTTGAGGCGGCGGCTTGGGCGCATCCATGATGGCTTGGGTAGAAGGCGCGTCGAGAGCGTCTCCCGCATCATGGCCGGGGAACAGGCTGGCCGTGTGCCCGTCCTCGCCCAATCCCAGCAACACGAGATCGAACAGTTCAATATTGTTCACGACCCCGGCATATTTTTCAGCCGCCTCGGCAGCGCCCGCTTCTGCCGGAATGGGGTGTACCTGTGCTGCGGGTATGGCGACATGATCCAGCCATGCCTGAGCCGCCATTCGGCTATTGCGCTCGGCATGGTCAATCGGCAAGCAGCGTTCATCGCCATAAAAGACATGCCACGCGCGCCATTCTGTCGCCGCATCGCGCAGCGCTTCGTACACTCTGCGCGGCGTCGTGCCGCCGGCCAGCACGATATGAAAAGCGCCGCGAGCGGCAATAGCGCTTTGTGCGGCACCGAGTATTTTTACTATCGCCGCGCGCTCAAGTTCGAGCGCGCTGTCGAAAGCATGCCAGCGGCAGGTCTGCGTCATTTTTTGCTGATTTAATATAGGCATAAGATTCGTCCAATAAAATAGTCACGTCGGGTATGATTCTACGGCGGCGAGGCTGAATTGAGCAGTTAATTTACAGGGGATGAATAATGAAAATGGCGATGATAGGTTTAGGCAAGATGGGCGGCAATATGGTGCGTCGCTTGCGACTTGGAAATATCGACGTGGTGGGGTTCGATCGCACGAGTGAAGTCGTCGCACAACTCGCCAAAGAGGCGGGCATGATCGCGGCGAGTTCAGTCGAAGATGCGGTGTCCAAATTATCCGGCCCGCGCATCGTGTGGCTGATGCTGCCCAGCGGCAACCCTACCGAGCAGCAACTGCGCGCGCTGGTGCCGCTGTTGTCGAAAGGAGACATCATCGTCGATGGCGGCAATTCCAATTATCACGACAGCCAGCGCCGTGGCGCATGGCTGGCCGAGCAGGGCATCGGCTTCATGGATTCCGGCACTTCCGGCGGCATCTGGGGTTTGGAAAACGGTTACTGCCTGATGGTGGGCGCGAGCGATGCCGTGGCGAAAACCATGAAACCCATTTTGCAAGCTTTGGCACCAGCGGCGGATCGCGGTTGGGCGCATGTCGGCCCGGTTGGTTCTGGTCACTTCACCAAGATGATTCACAACGGCATCGAGTACGGCATGATGCAATCGTTTGCCGAAGGACTGGAGCTGCTGAAAGGCAAGCATGAATTTAAGTTGGATTTGGCACAGATCACCGAATTGTGGCGGCATAGCTCGGTGGTGCGCAGCTGGCTGCTCGACTTGACTGCCGAAGCGCTGAAACACGATCAGGAGCTGACCAGCATCGCGCCTTTTGTGCCGGACTCTGGCGAAGGTCGCTGGACAGTGATAGAGGCCGTTGATCAGGGGGTTGCTGCACCCGTGCTGACGTTGGCATTGCAGATGCGGTTTACCAGCCAGAACGAAACCGGTTACGGCTACCGTCTGCTTTCAACCATGCGCAATGCTTTTGGTGGGCATGCGGTTAAGCAGACGAGCTGATAACGGTAGGGTGCGCTATGCACACCATGGTGCATGGAGTGTACCCTACATCGAGAAATAAATTGATAGAGGTGAGCGAATGAAAGTCCTTGAGCCTTGTACCTTGGTGATCTTTGGCGCTGCCGGCAACTTGAGCCGGCTCAAACTTATCCCGTCGCTGTTTCGCTTGGAGCTGGCTAACCGCTTGCCGGAACACATAGCCATCATCGGTTGTAGCATAGAGTTGCGGCAGCGCGAAGAATGGGTTGCCGAAGTGGCGAAGATACTGGAGCCGGTCTATCCGCAGGGCATTGATAAAGCTGCTTTGGATCGATTTTGCGCGCGCATGCACTACCACGCCATCACGCCCGGAGATGATGCGGCTTACCTGCGTTTGAAGCAGATGCAGGAAGGCAGCACGACATTCCCGCCCAACATGGTGTTTTACATGTCGGTCAGTCCGGCGGCATTTCCCGACATCGTGGACAAGCTGGGCAATGTCGGCCTGCTCAAGCAAACGCATGGCTGGCGGCGTGTGGTGATCGAAAAACCTTTTGGCTACGATTTGTTGAGCGCGCAAACCCTGCAAGGCAGTCTGTACAAACACTTGAACGAACCGCAGATATACCGTATCGACCACTACCTCGGCAAAGGCACGGTGCAGAACGTGATGGTGTTCCGCTTCGCCAATCTGCTGCTGGAACCGTTGTGGAACCACCACTACATCGACCACGTGCAAATCACCCAATCCGAGACGCTGGGTATCGGCGGCAGAGCCGGTTACTACGAAGGTGCCGGTGCGTTGCGCGACATGATCCAGAGCCACTTGTTGCAGCTGCTGGCGCTGGTGGCGATGGAACCGCCGCTGACCATCTCGGCGGAAAATTTGCGCGACGAAAAAGTAAAAGTGCTGAAAGCGATCCGCCCGATCACGCAAAATTCGGTGCATGCCCATGCCTTCCGGGGGCAGTATGCCAGCGGCAGTATTGACGGGCAGCCGGTGCCCGGTTACTTGGAAGAGGCGGGCGTGGCACCGGACAGCACCACCGAAACGTATGCCGCACTGAAGCTGTTCATCGATAACTGGCGTTGGGCGGGGGTGCCGTTCTATCTGCGTACCGGCAAGCGCATGGCGGAAGGCAGCTCGGCGATTTGCATCCGTTTCAAAACGCCGCCACAGGATTTGTTGAAACGCACACGCCAGGGGCCGCCGCAGCCGAACTGGATCATGCTGGGCATCCAGCCCGACGACTGCATGAAAATGGAAATGCAGGTCAGAGTGCCGGGGCTGGATTTGCACACCCGCCCCATAAGCTTGGATGCCACTTACCGCAAGGACAGCGACGAAGATTTCGATGCCTATGCGGGTTTGCTGCTGGACGTGATGCAGGGCGACCCTTCGCTGTTTCTGCGTATCGACGAAGTGGAAGCCGCATGGCGTGTGGTCGATCCTATCCTCAAAGTGTGGGCGATGGAGCGCGACTTTATCAATACCTATCCGGCGGGCAGTTGGGGGCCGCGCGGCACCTATCGTCTGTTCGACCGCGACGATCAATTTTGGCGTCACTCATTGAATCTCGACGGTGCGGATTTGCAGGCCTACTGATGAGTTGTTTTTTAGCGGGCGATATCGGCGGCACCAAGACCTCATTGCAGATATTCGCAGCAGGAGAGGCGCGTGTGCCGTTGTTGCGCAAATCCTATCCCAGTACGGGTTACGCAGGGCTGGTTGAGATCGTCGCGGAATTTCTGCATGAGGCTAATGTTCAAGCAGTTTCCGCAGCTTGTCTGGCATTGGCTGGACCGGTCTCCGGTCGGAAAGTCACGCTGACCAATCTGCCATGGGTCGTGGATGCGGATGCGCTCGCGGTGCGGTTCAATATTCCCTGTGTCTCGCTCATCAACGACTTTGAGGCCGTAGGTTTAGGCGTGGCCGCGATGGAATCCGCAGACTTATTGCCGTTGCAACAGGGCGTGGAGCAAGAGCGTGGCGTACGCATCGTGGTGGGCGCGGGTACGGGGTTGGGTGTGGCCTGGCTGACTTGGCAAGAAGGCAGGTATGCGGTGCATCCATCCGAAGGCGGGCATATGGATTTTGCGCCGACCGATGCAGTGCAATACGCGTTATTGCAGTATCTGCAACAACGCCATGGGCATGTTTCCTACGAGCGCATCGTCTCCGGCCCCGGATTGGTGGCGATATTCGAGTTTTTGCGCGACAGCGGACGTGCCACGCCTTCGGTTGAACTGGTATCCGCCATGCAAGCGGGTGATGGCGCTGCGGCGATTGCGAGTTTTTCGAGCGAGCAGAATGAGGTGATTGCGACGCAGGCCATGGATTTATTCACTCAGATATACGGGGCGTTCGTGGGCAATGTCGCGCTGACCGCCTTGCCGCGCGGCGGCATCTATGTGGCAGGCGGCATCGCGGCAAAGATCGCCGCACAGATGCAGAGCGGCGGTTTTATGCGCGCCTATTTGGACAAGGGGCGCTTTAATGGCTTGCTGTCCATGCTGCCGCTGTCTATCGTCGCCAATCCGCAGATCGGTTTGTTGGGGGCGAGTCTGGTTGCGCAAAGGAGCTGAGCGGTCGGCCTCGCGTTGTTTTTAACTCCGTCAGTACAGCGTACCCCGCCAAAATCGGCTAGAATCCGCCCCTCGCGAATTCCCGCTGATTTTGGCGGGATACGTTTTTTATCAGACAGATAAGCCAATGCAACATATTCGAAATTTCTCCATCATCGCCCACATCGACCACGGCAAATCCACGCTGGCGGATCGCATTATCCAGCTTTGCGGCGGTTTGTCCGACCGTGAAATGGAGGCTCAAGTGCTGGACTCGATGGACATCGAGCGCGAGCGCGGCATCACCATCAAAGCACAGACGGCGGCGCTGAAATACAAAGCGCGCGACGGCCAGATATACAACCTGAACCTCATCGACACGCCCGGGCACGTGGACTTTTCCTACGAGGTGTCGCGTTCGCTCTCGGCTTGCGAGGGCGCGCTGCTGGTGGTGGATGCGTCGCAGGGTGTGGAAGCGCAGACCGTGGCCAACTGCTACACCGCGCTCGATCTCGGCGTGGAAGTCGTGCCGGTGCTGAACAAGATTGACCTGCCTTCCGCCGATCCGGCCAACGCTATCGCCGAGATCGAGGACGTGATCGGTATCGACGCGCACGATGCGGTGCATTGTTCTGCCAAGACCGGCTTGGGGGTGCAGGATGTGCTGGAGTCGCTCATCGTCAAAGTACCTGCGCCCAAAGGTGATGTCACCGCGCCGTTGCAGGCGCTCATTATCGACTCGTGGTTCGACAATTATGTAGGCGTGGTGATGCTGGTGCGCATCGTCAACGGCACGCTCAAACCCAAAGACAAGATATTGTTTATGGCGACCGGCGCGCAACATCTCACCGAAAATATCGGCGTATTCACGCCGAAATCACAGCCGCGTGACGAGCTGTCAGCCGGACAAGTGGGCTTTGTGATCGCGGGTATCAAGGAGTTGAAAGACGCCAAAGTCGGCGACACTATCACTTCGCTGACGCGCCCGGCGAGCAGCCCGTTGCCCGGTTTCAAGGAGGTGCAGCCGCAGGTGTTCGCCGGTTTGTTCCCGGTGGAATCGAATCAATACGAGGCGCTGCGCGACTCGCTGGAGAAATTGAAACTCAACGATGCCGCGCTGCAATACGAGCCGGAAGTATCGCAGGCGCTGGGCTTCGGCTTCCGTTGCGGCTTCCTCGGTCTGCTGCACATGGAGATCGTGCAGGAACGTCTGGAGCGCGAGTTCGATATGGACCTCATTACCACCGCGCCGACGGTGATTTATGAGGTGGTGCTGCGCGACGGTACGGTGTTGATGGTGGACAACCCATCCAAGCTGCCGGATGTGTCCAAGATCGAGGAGATACGCGAGCCCATCGTCGATGTGAATCTGTATATGCCGCAGGAATATGTGGGTTCGGTGATCACCCTGTGTACGCAAAAACGCGGCGTGCAAAAAGACATGAGCTATCACGGCAAGCAAGTGCTGCTGAAATACGAAATGCCGATGGGCGAGATCGTGCTGGATTTTTTCGACAAGCTGAAATCGGTGTCGCGCGGTTATGCCTCGATGGATTACGAGTTCAAGGAATATCGCTCGTCGGACGTGGTCAAGGTGGACATCCTTATCAACAGCGAAAAAGTGGATGCGCTGTCCATCATCGTGCACCGCGCCAACAGCCAGTATCGCGGGCGCGAAGTGGCGGCCAAGATGCGCGAACTGATTCCGCGCCAAATGTTCGACGTGGCGATTCAGGCTGCAATCGGCGCGAATATTATCTCGCGCGAGAACGTAAAAGCGTTGCGCAAGAACGTGCTGGCCAAGTGCTACGGCGGCGACATTTCGCGCAAGCGCAAGCTGCTGGAAAAGCAAAAGGCCGGCAAGAAGCGCATGAAACAGGTGGGCAATGTGGAAATCCCGCAGGAGGCGTTCCTCGCCATCCTGCGTGTGGACGATAAATAGATAGGACGATAGATGGACTTTGCTTTAATCATGTTTTCTTTGCTGCTGGCGACAGGCGGCATCTGGCTGCTGGACAAGTTCGCGTTGCGCGCCAAGCGTGCGGCAGAGGCTGTCGAGCCTTGGTGGGTCGAGTACGCCAAGAGTTTCTTTCCCGTCATTCTGGCGGTATTTTTGCTGCGTTCGTTTCTGGTTGAGCCGTTCAAGATCCCCTCCGGTTCGATGATCCCTACACTGCAAGTGGGCGATTTTATTCTGGTGAATAAATTCACTTACGGTGTGCGTCTGCCGATTATCAATCAGAAGATCGTTGCATTGAACGACCCAAAACGCGGCGACGTGATGGTGTTCCATTACCCTGAAAATCCTTCGGTGGATTATATTAAGCGCGTGGTCGGGCTACCCGGCGACACGGTTATTTATCGCAACAAGAAGATATGGATCAACGGGGTAGAGCAGGCACAGCAGCATGATGGCGATTACAATTATGTCGAGAGCGGCTTGAATTTTGTGCATACCGAGCGTTACAACGAAGACTTGGGCGGACATGCGCATCCGATCCTCGTGAACCCGGAAATGCCTTCGGTACACTTGGGCAGCGTTGCCGAATTTTCGCAGATCGAAAATTGCCGCTACAGTGTGGTCGAGGTGAGCTGCAAGGTTCCCGACGGTCATTACTTCATGATGGGAGATAATCGCGACAACAGCCGCGATAGCCGTTATTGGGGGTTTGTTCCGGACAAGATGATCGTGGGCAAAGCGTTCTTCATCTGGATGAATTTTGGTGATTTGAAGCGCATTGGATTGTCGATTAACTGAACTAGTAAGCAGATAAGGAGCGATGATGAGAGCAGGAAAGAATACACAACGCGGCATGAGCTTGACCGGAATTGTTTTGATAATTGCGGGTTTTCTGTTTGTGGCGATACTGGCGATGAAGCTCATTCCCGCCTACCTGCACAGCGCGCAGATAGAACATATTTTCAAAGTGATCGTGAATGATCCTGAAATGCAGAATGCCACCGTCAAAGACATTCGCGCGTCCTACGCCAAGCGCGCCACGATGGATTACATCACCGACATCACCGCCGAGGATATCGAGGTGAGCAAGGACGGCGGCAGCCTTACGCTGAGTGCCAGTTATTCGGTGAAGATTCCGGTGGCTGCTAATATCAGTCTGGTACTTGAATTCAACCCGAGCAGCACAAAATAACTCAGCACATGGATCGCGAGTCGTTATGCCGGAAGATCGGTTATCAGTTTGCGCGACCGCAACTGCTGCAAAAAGCGCTGACACACCGCAGCCATAGCGCGGCGCATTACGAGCGTTTGGAGTTTCTGGGCGACAGCGTATTGAACTGCGCAATCGCCAAATATCTTTACGATCAGCATCCCGACCTGCCAGAAGGCGATCTGTCCAGATTGCGCTCGAATCTGGTCAATCAGCAGACCTTGTTCACTTTGGCGCAAGGCCTGAATCTTGGCGATCTGTTGCAGCTTGGCGAGGGCGAGCGCAAAAGTGCGGGTTTCCGCCGCCCCTCCATACTTGCCGACGCGATGGAAGCTTTGTTCGGCGCGATTTTGATGGACTCGGGTTTCGCTGCCGCCGAACAAGTTGTGCTGCGCCTGTATGTGCCGTTCATAGCGCAGATGGATGTGCAGAGTCTGGGCAAAGACGCCAAGACCCAGCTGCAGGAGTATTTGCAAGCCCGTAAACTGGCACTGCCAAAATATGCCGTGGTAGCCACCCAGGGCGAAGCGCATGCGCAACTGTTTGTGGTCGAATGCGACATCGCCGAAATGAAAATCACCACGCGCGGCGAAGGCAGCAGTCGCCGCATTGCCGAGCAAGCCGCAGCCGAAGCTGCCTTCAACCTATTGAACCAGACCAAACCATGACCGATATCGCACAACCATTTCACAGCGGCTTCATCGCCATCGTCGGACGTCCCAACGTGGGCAAGTCCACACTGCTCAACCACCTCATCGGGCAGAAGATCAGCATCACCTCGCGCAAGGCGCAGACCACGCGCCACCGCATCACCGGCATCCTCACCGAGGAGCAAACGCAGTTCGTCTTCGTCGATACGCCGGGCTTTCAGACCGAGCACCTGAACACCCTGAACAAAGGCCTCAACAAAGTGGTGACCAGCAGTTTGCGCGATGTGAACGTCGTGCTGTTCGTCATCGAGGCGCGCCACTTTGACGAACGCGACCGTCAAGTGATGAACCTGTTACCTACCCACATCCCCGTGCTGCTGGTCATCAACAAAGTGGACAACATGATGAATAAAGGCGAGCTGTTGCCCTTCATTCAGGACATTGCCAAAGAGCGTCATTTTGCCGCCATCGTGCCGGTCAGCGCCAAGCATGACAATCAACTCGACACCCTGTTGGATGCGGTTCGCCCGTATCTGCCGGAAGGTGAAAAGATATATCCAGATGACGAAGTGACCGACCGCAACGAGCGCTTCCTCGCCGCCGAAATCGTGCGCGAAAAAGTATTCCGTTTTACCGGCGAAGAGCTGCCTTATTCCGTCAGCGTCATCATCGAGCAATTCAAAATGGACGGAAAAATGCGCCGCATCCACGCCGCGATATTGGTCGATAAGGACGCGCACAAAGCCATGTTGATCGGTGCCAAAGGCGAAAAGCTCAAAGAGATCGCCACCCAAGCGCGCCTCGATATGGAAAAACTGTTCGACGGCAAAGTCTATCTGGAAGTGTGGATCAAAGTGCGTAGCGGCTGGGCAGATAGCCCGCAGATGTTGAAATCATTGGGCTACGAGTAAGTGAGGTAAGTTGAAAAAAAAGTGGACACAAACGTTTTTGATAAACTGAAAAACGGAGGTGTCACATGAAACGAGAAATTCCAAACGGAAGCTACAGCAAAGAATTTAGAGAACAAGCGGTCAAGCAAG